>JBGPND010000295.1:0-5461 GCA_041487355.1 Acetobacteraceae bacterium
AGCTGAAGAGCCTGCTACGAGCGAAGGCTCTTCGGACGGTCGATGCTCTCTGGAAGGCGCTCGGGTCCATCACCGACTGCGTGTCGCCGCAGGAGTGCAAAAACTTCATCCGCCATGCCGGTTATTTCCAGTCAGGATGAATGCGCTCTAGCGCACTGCGGCTATCGGATTTCCATCTGTGGAGGATGGGCATGTACGAACTGGGCCCCAATCCTGCGGACATGCTGCCGCCAATGAAGCCCGGTTGGTAGGGTGGGTTAGCCGAAGGCGTAACCCGCCACGGCGGTTGGCGCTACGCTGATCCGCCCACGTGCTGGCCAAGATGATGGCTGGCGATTCAAATGAGGGCCGCGAAAAGCCCGATAATTTCCGCCACGCGCTTCGACAGATGAATGAGCGATTGGCCAATCGGTTTGTTTTGAAAGAAGCCAACTTGATCGAAGAGTACCTGAAGGGACGCGTGCACATCATGATGAACGGTGACTTCTCCCACATAGGAGCTTGCAATAGGCAGTGGCTTCTTCGGATTGAAGCGAATGGATCGAGCAGACAATTGCGGTTTCCCATCGACACAAATTATCAAGGGACCAGCACCAGAGAGTGCCGTAGCTACGAGAATTTCCTTGTGTTTGTCGATGATATCGAGCTGATGCAGAACAAAAATGTCCGCTCCACTTCCCGCCTCGTATGGCTGTACGTTGCTGACTAACAATTCACGCGATCCGGGAAGGATCCGTTCTATAGGCTCGAGTACTGCAGAATTCGCCAGCAGATTTTTCCGCTCTTTGTGACAGGGAAATTGGATATTCCCGTTCACCTGCCAACCTTGGCTGCTGACGATTGCGACGATGATGTGATCGAGCGCTGCTCTGAGATTATGAATCGCATCGCCGACTACGAATGGAATTTAGCCTGGGAATGGCTTGAGCGGTTTGAGGAGAACCGTGGTAGTTTCGGTCCCATGATCTCTCTCCGGCACGATTTCGTAGAAGTTTGTTGAGGTATATTCATCGATGGCGGCTCTAAAGTCGTCGATGTGGCGATTGGCCCGCCCGACCTTTGATCGGGCACCCCTGAATATATCAGACGTGACAGTCACCTTGTTGAGCCTCGACTCGATATCGTTGAGAATCTTCTATCAGACATTCGGTACAGGATGCAGCCTCCGCCAGCTCCCGCGCCCGGCGGTCAACTTCAGGCGTACGCGGCTAAGTCGGCGTTTTCCGGAGCCCAGCCTCAGAACACGACCGGATGGCCGCGGATCGCTGACTGTATGGTTTCGATACAGAATGGAAAACCGCGGCGGCGGAGTCCATGTATTGTCCTTTGACATTTTTCTAACTTTCCGTTAGTATTATTCACTTTTGAGTCCACGCGGAGACGCCGCCATGACCCGGAACGACGAGACCAGCGCCATCGAACCGAGCGATACAGCCCGCCCCCGGCCACCTCACCCGGGGGGCCACCCTCGGACGCTTGATCCGGGGGACCGCCTCCAGGCGCCAGATCCGGTGGCCACCTCCCGGGCGGAACACAAGGAGGCTCGCGCCCGAGCGCCTGACCCGGAGGAAAAAGATCCGCTCCACCCGCTGTTCACCGACGATTTGCTGCAAACGATGACGGCCTCGCTGCCCTCGACCGAGCAGGAGCCTGAACACCAGAAGACCCGCCGCATGGCCGCGGCCGTGATCGCCCTGCGATCGCTCGACGCCCAGGAACCGATCCAGGCAATGCTCGCCACGCACGTGGTGCTCGCCCACCACGCCGTCATGCAGTGCTACCGTCGCGCCGCACAGGAAAACCAGCCGCCGGACCTCGCCAATCCTTGCCCCTGGGCGCTTGACCCGGGGGGCCTGTTCGGCAACGCGGTGAACCTGTCGCGCACGCTTACCGGCGTGCCGCGCGACCTGGAGCGGCGGCAGGACCGGGCCGCCTGGCTCGCCGGCAGGGAAATTCAGCGTTGGTGTCGATAGAACCCCATGCCAAGCGGAGAGGCCGGCTCAGGAATGGGGCGCCGGGCGGCGATCCGTCCAGCGCGCCCCGCTGCGGCGCCCTGACCCGCGCCGGGACCGCATGCCGCAGTCCGGCCATGGCAAACGGAAAATGCCGGATGCATGGCGGCAAGAGCACCGGGCCGCGCACCGAAGACGGCATGCTTCGCCTGCGCGCAGCGCGGACCACGCACGCGTTTTGGGGCCAGGAGAGCCGCGCGTTCCGCCGCTACTGCACCACGCTGCTGGCCCAGGCGCGGTTGCTGGAGCGGTTGTTCGGGTCGCCCGCGGCGCGGCGGCGACAGGACCCCATGCAAAGCGGTAAGGGCGCCCAGCGTTTGGGGCGCCGGCCTCACCCCCTCCCCGGCCCTCCCCCGCTCGCGGGAGAGGGGGTTGTTGCATCGACCGCGCCCCTCTCGCGCGAAGCGGGGGAGGGTTAGGATGGCGGTGCCTGCCCCGGCCGCTTCCGCAGCAGGAAGCGCTGCTTTCCCTCCAGCACCAGCTCCCGCCGCTGGTTGTGCACCGTGCTGCGCAGGCCCACCACGCCGGTGTTCCGGTTGGGCGATAGTTCGTCGATCTCCAACGTCGGATACAGCGTATCGCCGGCAAACACCGGTTTCAGGAAACGGCTGGACTGCTCGATGAAGCCCACCAGCGAATCCTCGGTGACGAACGGGAACAGCCCGGCGCCAGGGGCAGTCTGGATCAGGGTCTGGAACCCGTGCGCCAGCATGCCGGGAAACCCATACGCGCGGCAGTACTCGATGTTGTAATGCACTGGGTGGTTGTCGCCGCTGGCGGCCTGGAAGGCCAGGAACACCGCCTCGGTCATGGTGCGGCTTGGCAAGACGAAGCGCTCACCCAGGCGGAAATCGTCGAACCAGCGCTGTTCCGGGATCATGCGATGCGTGGCGGGATCGAACGCGCTCATACCGCTCCGGCCGTGTGCAGCGCAGCGATCTCCGCCTCGGTGTAGCCAAGCTCACGCAGAACGCTATCGGTGTGCTGGCCGAGTGCCGGAACGTCGCCCATGGCCGCCTCGACGTCGGTGAAGGTGAAGGGCGGCAGCAGGGCGCGGACAGGTCCGCCAGGCGTGGCGACCTCGCGCCAGCGGTCGCGCGCGCTGAACTGGACATGATCCCAGACGTCCTGCGCCTCGTTCAACCGGCCATTGGCAATGCCAGCCGCGTCCAGCTTCCGCACCACCTCGATCGACGTCATGTTGGCGAAGTAGTCTTCGATCAGCGCGGTCAGCTCGTGACGGTGCTCGCGCCTTGCGTTGTTGTCGCGGAACCGCGGATCGGTCGCGATTTCCGGACCGTCCAGCACCTTGGCGCAGAACGCCACCCATTCGCGCTCGTTCTGCAGACCGAAGATCACCTGGCCGTCCTTGGTATGATGCGCGCCATAGGGAGCCAGCGCCGGATGGCTGGTCGGCGAACGGGGCAGCGGCGATTTGGCATAGGCGGCGCGGTACATCGGATAGGTCATCCACTCGCCGAGCGCATCCAGCATGGCGATCTTGACATTGGCACCCTCGCCGGTCCGTCCGCGGCGAACCAGGGCGGCGAGGATGCCTGCAAGCGCATACATGCCGGTGGCGATGTCGGCGACCGAGATCCCGACGCGCGATGGGGTTTCTTCCGTGCCGGTTACGCTGATCAGGCCAGACTCCGCCTGGATCAGCAGGTCGTAGGCCTTCTTCTGGGCGAACGGGCCGCTCTCGCCGTAGCCGGAGATGTCACAGACAACCAACCTGGGGTGGCTCGGAGCGAGGTCGGCGTGGCTGAGGCCGAGGCGGGCGGCCGCGCCGGGGGCCAGGTTCTGCAGCAGCACGTCGGCGCCGGCAAGCAGCTTCGCCAGCACCTTGGCCGCCTCCGGATGCTTGAGGTCGAGTGAAACGCTGCGCTTGCCTCGATTGAGCCAGATGAAGAAGCTGGCCTGCCCGTGCACGAAGCTGTCATAGGAGCGGGCGAAGTCGCCTTCACCAGGCCGCTCCACCTTGATCACCTCCGCGCCGAGATCAGCCATATGACGGCTGCAAATCGGTGCGGCCACCGCGTGTTCCAGGGCGACGACACGAATGCCTTCAAGGGGTCGCACGATCGTGCCTGCCTTCTGCGGTTGTGCTGCGAGGAAAGCGCCGCCTTGCGCGGCTGTCAAAGCTGGATCGACGTTACCGCGGACAGGGCGGTGGCGATGCCGGGGGCGCAGGCGAGGATCGGGTTCCCGGCGACCGGCCCGTCGCCTGCCAGGAACGGGCTGACCCTGGCGCCGGCTTCCGCCAGGACGACCAGCGCCGCGGCCACGTCCCACAAGTTGATGTGCAGCTCGACATAGGCGTCGGTGCGCCCGGCGGCGACATCGGCCAGCCCCAGCGCACCCGAGCCGTTCAGCCGCGGCATCGCTCCGGCGGCGATGATGCGGTTGGTCAGCGAGAGAAAATCGTCGAGCGGGCGACGGCGCGACCAGCCCAGCTCGACCGTGGCGCGAGCCAGATCGGCCGTGTCGGCGGCGCGAATGGTGGCGGCGTTCAGCGTCGCGCCGCCGCCCGCGCGGGCGGCGAAGGTCTCGTCGAGCGCGGGAGCCACGATCACGCCGATCACCGGCGTGTCGCCGTCGAGGCAGCCCAGCGAGACACAGAACCGCTTGCCGCCGCGCATGAAATTGGCCGTTCCGTCGATCGGATCGACCACCCAGCGCAGGGTGCCGGAGCGGGTCCGGCCACCTTCCTCGCCCTGGAAACCATCGGCGGGGTAGGCCGCTGCCAGGCGCTCCGACAGCAGGCGCTCGACCGCGCCATCCGCTTCGGTCAGCCAGTCCTGCGCCCCCTTCAGCTTGGCGGTTGACGCGCCGGCCGGTGGGCGCATGCGCAAGGCCAAGGCGCCAGCCTCGGTCGCGAGCCGTACGGCGGTTTCGAAACGATCAGCCAGTGCGTTCATCGTATCCCCGCGCGCATGAAGCTCTGCACGAACTGCCGCTGGAACAGCAGGAAGGCCACCAGCAGCGGCGCGCTGGTCATCAGGGTCGCTGCCGTGACGATAGACCAGTCGATGCCCTGGTCGGTGGTGGCGAAGATCGCCAAGCCGACCGTCAGCGGCCTCGTGGTGACCGAGTTGGTGATCACCAGCGGCCAGAGGAAGTTGTTCCAGTGATAGCTGACCGACACAAGGCCGTAGGCGATGTAGGTCGGTTTCGCGAGCGGGACATAGACGCGCCAGAGCCGCGCAAAAAGTCCGCAGCCTTCCAGCCTGGCGGCATCGTCCAGCGGCTGAGGAATGGTCAGAAAAGTCTGCCGCAGCAGAAAGATGCCGAAGGCGGAGCCGAGATAGGGCAACGCGATCGCCAGGATGGTGTCGGCCAGGTGCAACTGCACCAGGGTTCGGTAGTTCTCCACCAGCAGCACGTCGGGCATCACCATGAGCTGCAGCAGCACCACCGCGAACAGCAGGTCCCGGCCAGGAAAGCTC
>JBGPND010000296.1:0-5344 GCA_041487355.1 Acetobacteraceae bacterium
CTCTCCATCGCGATCACCGCCTGGGCGGCGAAGTTCTGAACCAGGGCGATCTGCTTATCCGAGAATGCGCGCACCGCCTGGCGGTAGATACTGATGAGGCCGACCACAGCTTCACCTTTGAGAAGCGGCACGCCGAGGATATTGCGCCCACCGCCGAGATCGACCAGTGCGCGGCCATCGGCGTCGCCGTTTTGGTAAACCTCCTCATCCATCCAATCCAGGATATGAAGGGGGCGCTTTGTTTCAAGGATTCGCGCGACGGGGCCCGCAGGCCGCCACCCTGTCGGCGGATGTTTTGCTCTGAATTCAGCGAAAGTGGCGGGTACGCCCCGCGTCGCCACGGGTAGGGGGATTTGCAACCGGTGGGAGTCTCTCTTAGCTCACCCCGTTTCCTGTCCAATGGATGGGGTCCACCTCACCCCTGAAGGGCCTGGGATCGGGGGTTTTCGCACCGGCCCTTCGGCACCGAGGCGACGCATTCCGCGTGCTCTACGCCGTCCAGATCGGAGCGGACATCTGGGTGATCCACGCCTTTCAGAAGAAAGCGAAATCCGGGATCGCCACCCCAAAGCAGGAAATTGAAATCGTTCGCGATCGGCTCAAGCGGCTCAAGGGGTGTTGTGATGATGGATGACATGGAAATCGTGCGCGGCAGCGGGAACGTGTTTCGCGATTTTGGCCACCCTGACGCTGACCGGGAGCAACTGCGTTCAATCCTGGCCGCGCGGATCGTCGGCGTTCTCGACGATCGGCATCTGACCGTGCGCGAGGCCGCGACACTGACAGGCATTGCCGCTGCTGATTTCTCCCGTATCCGCCAGGCCAAACTTGGCCGGTTCACGATCGACCGGCTGATGACGATCCTCGCAGGGCTCGGCCAACAGGTGGAGGTTGTCGTCACGGTGCATCCGCGTGCCAAGCCGGAAGCCGTGCCGGAACTGCGAGCATGACGAGGGCAACGTGCCTCCGCGCCTGTGCGTCCGCGCACCTACCCGCTTCCCACCCGCCGCCAATCGTGGCTAACACGCACCGCCCGCCCCACAGGACCCCGCCATGGCCAGGAAAGCCGCGACAACAGGAGACATCGTCAAGCTGAAGGTGACCCTGACCGGCATGCGTCCGCCGGTGTGGCGCCGTCTCCTGATCCCCGCCGCGATGACGTTGGGTGACCTGCACATCGCCATCCAGGCAGCCATGGGCTGGGAGAACGCGCACCTCCACGACTTCGACATCGCCGGCGACCGCTTCGGCGATCCGGCCAACACCGACCACGTGGACGACGAGGCGGACATGACCCTCGCCGGCGTCCTCGAGGCGGGCGTCGCCCGCTTCAAGTACACCTACGACTTCGGCGATGACTGGATCCACCTGATCACCATCGAGGGCACGATCCCCCGCGTCGAGGGTCACCGCTACCCCGCCTGCATCGCCGGCAAACGGGCCTGTCCGCCGGAGGACACCGGCGGTCCCTACGGCCTTGCGAACATCCTCGCGGTCAGGGCCGACCCGTCACATCCCGACCACGAGGAAATCTCCGGATGGATGGAGGAAGACTTCGACCCCAACGCGTTTTCCATCGAGGAGGCCGACGCGGCGGTCGCGGCGCGCTTCAGCCCGCCTGCCCAGCGGACGTTGACCCGTCCCCCGCGGCGACGCAAGGATAAGGCGCCATGATCCTTCTGATCGACAACTACGACTCCTTCACCTTCAACCTGTTCCACTTCCTGGGCGATGTTGGCGCGCGCTGCGAAGTGTGGCGCAACGACAAGCTGACGGTCGAACAGGCCCTCGCCCGCCAACCGGAGGCCATCGTCCTGTCGCCGGGCCCATGCACGCCGAATGAGGCCGGCATCTGCCTGGACCTGATCACCGCCGCCGCGGGCAGGATTCCGGTGCTCGGCGTCTGCCTCGGCCATCAGGCGATCGGCCAGGCATTCGGCGGCAATGTCGTCCGCGCGCCGGTGCCCATGCACGGCAAGGTCAGCCGCATCTTCCATGCCGGCAGCGACATCCTGGAGGGGCTGCCCTCGCCATTCTCGGCAACCCGCTACCACAGCCTGATCGTCGACCGCGGCACGCTGCCCGATGTCCTGGTCCCGACCGCCTGGACGGAGGACGGGCTGCTGATGGGCATGCGCCATCGCTCGCTGCCGATCTTCGGCGTGCAGTTCCATCCGGAAAGCATCGCCAGCCAGTATGGCCATGAATTGCTGGCAAACTTCCTGGCCATCGCCCGCGGCGCCAACGCCCCGGCGCGGGCCGCCTGACCGTGTCCAACAATCTGAAACCAGTCCTGGCCCGCCTCGCCGCCGGCGAGACGCTGACCGACGCCGAGGCTGAGGCTGCCTTCGATATCATCATGTCCGGCGAGGCCACGCCGGCGCAGATCGGCGCTCTGCTCATGGCCATGCGGGTGCGTGGCGAGACGGTGGCCGAACTCACCGGCGCGGTGCGTGCCATGCGGGCGCGCATGACCGCGGTCGCCGCGCCGCCCGATGCGATCGACGTCTGCGGCACCGGTGGCGATGCCGCGGGCACGCTGAACATCTCCACCGCGGTGACCTTCGTGGTCGCCGGGTGCGATGTGCCGGTCGCCAAGCACGGCAACCGCGCCCTGTCTTCGCGCACCGGTGGGGCGGACGTGCTCGCCGCCCTGGGCGTGAACGTCGATGTGCCGCTGGAGCGGCTTGCCGACATCCTGCGCGCGGCGAACTGCGCCTTCCTGTTCGCCCCCCGCCACCATCCCTCGATGCGTCACGCGGCCGGCCCTCGCGTCGAGCTGGGCACGCGCACGATCTTCAACCTGCTCGGACCGCTGGCCAATCCCGCCCGGGTGCGCCGCCAGCTCACCGGTGTGTTCGATCCGCAATGGGCACGGCCGATGGCCGAGACGCTCGGCCGGTTGGGCAGCGAGACCGCCTGGATCGTGCACGGCCAGGGGCTCGACGAGCTCACCGTGGCCGGCGAGAACCAGGTGGCGGAGCTGAAGGTCGGGTCGATTCGCTGCTTCACCGTCACGCCCGAGGACGCCGGTCTGCCACGCTCGCCGATCGAGGCAATCCGCGGCGGCGATGCTGCGCTGAACGCGGCCACGTTGCAGGCATTGCTGCAGGGCGCGACCGGCCCATATCGCGACACGGTGCTGCTGAACTCGGCCGCTGCGCTGATCGTGGCTGCGCGCACAGGAGACTTGCGCGAGGGCGTCGCGATGGCGAGCCGGTCGATCGCATCCGGCGCCGCTCTCGCCGCGTTGGACACGCTGCGGCGGGAGACGGCTGCACGCTGAGCCCCGGACTTGATCCAGGGGTCGCGGCAAGGAGACCAGATGGCCGACAACGCCAATATTCCGCAGACGGAGCAGACGGACGTGCTCTCACGCATCTGTGCCGACACGCGCGCCGCCGTCGTGCGGGCGAAGACGGCGACCAGCATCGAGGCGCTGCGCCACGAGATCGGCGCGCGGGACGACACGCCGCGCGGCTTCGGTTCGGCACTGAAGGAGGCGGTCGCCCAGGGCCGCTACGGCCTGATCGCGGAGATCAAAAAGGCATCGCCGTCGGGCGGGCTCATCCGGCCCGACTTCGATCCTGCGGCGCTGGCAAGGGCCTATCGCGAGGGTGGTGCCACCTGCCTCTCGGTGCTCACCGACGGGCCGCATTTCCAGGGCAGCCCGGAGCATCTGAAGGCGGCGCGGGCGGTGGTCGAGCTGCCGGTGCTGCGGAAGGATTTCATCCTCGACCGGTGGCAGGTCTACGAGAGCCGGGCGATGGGCGCCGACTGCATCCTGCTGATCCTCGCCGCCCTGTCGGATGCCGAGGCCCGCGACCTGGAGGCACTGGCCCGGGCGCTCGATATGGACGTGCTGGCCGAGGTGCATGACCGGCGCGAGCTGGAACGGGCGCTCGGCCTGCAGACGCCGCTGATCGGTATCAACAACCGCAACCTCAAGACCTTGGCAACCGATCTGGCGACAACGGAAGAGCTGGCGCCGCTGGTGCCGCCCGACCGCTTCCTGATCGCCGAGAGCGGCATCCGCAGCAATGCCGATCTGCGCCGGTTGGCGGCGGTGGGCGCGCAGTGTTTCCTGGTTGGCGAGAGCCTGATGCGCCAGCCGGACGTGACCACCGCGACCAGAACCTTGCTGGAGCAGGGGCCATGAGCCAGGAGTTCACGCATTTCGACCAGCGCGGCCATGCCGCGATGGTGGATGTCGGGGCCAAGCCGGTCACCGAGCGCACTGCGACGGCGCGGGCGCGGGTGACCATGCTGCCCGCCACCCTGGCGCTGATCCGCAGCGGCGGGGCCAAGAAGGGCGACGTGCTCGGCGTGGCGCGTCTCGCCGGCATCATGGCGGCCAAGCGTACCGCCGAGCTGATCCCGCTCTGCCACCCACTGCCGATCAGCGCGGTGACGGTCGACCTGACCGCGGATGAAGCGGCGGGCGGGGTGGAGATCGCGGCGACGGTGCGCACCACCGGCCAGACCGGGGTGGAGATGGAGGCGCTGACCGCGGCCTCGGTGGCGGCGCTCACGGTCTACGACATGTGCAAGTCGGTGGATCGCGGCATGCGCATCGAGGCGGTGCGGCTGACCCACAAGGCGGGCGGCAAGTCGGGTGAGTTCGTCCAGGCGTGAGGTGTTCGACCTCGCCATAATCGGCGGCGGCGTGAACGGCACCGGCATCGCCCGCGACGCCGCCGGGCGGGGGCTTTCGGTGCTGCTGCTGGAGCAGGGCGATCTGGCGAGCGGCACCTCGTCGGCCTCGACCAAGCTGATCCACGGCGGGCTGCGCTATCTGGAGCACTACGCATTCCGCCTGGTGCGGGAGTCGCTGGCCGAGCGGGATGTGGTGCTGCGGGCCGCCCCGCACATCATCCGGCCGCTGCGCTTCGTGCTGCCGCACCATGCCGGCCTGCGGCCCTGGTGGCTGATCCGGCTTGGCCTGTTTCTGTACGACCATCTGGGCGGACGCCGGATTCTGCCGCCGACGCGGGTGGTCGATCTGCGCCGCGATCCGGCGGGTGCGCCGCTGCGGCCGGAATATGCGCGCGGCTTCGAGTATTCCGACTGCTGGGTGGATGACGCGCGCCTGGTCGTGCCGAACGCGCGCGACGAGGCAGCGCGCGGGGCGGATATCCGCACACGCACGCGCTGCCTCGGCGCGCGGCGTGCGGACGGCGTGTGGCGGCTGACGCTGGAAGGCGGCGCCGAGGCGGGTGCGCGCGTGCTGGTGAATGCCGCCGGGCCGTGTGTGTCGCGGGTTCTGGCCGATGTCGTGGGCGACGCCGGCGCGCGGCGGGTTCGGCTGGTGAAGGGCAGCCACATCGTCGTGCCGCGGCTCTAC
>JBGPND010000297.1:0-5327 GCA_041487355.1 Acetobacteraceae bacterium
CGCAACGACGTCTTCAGCAGCTCGACCAGGCGTGGCATGTCGGCTCCGAGATCGATCGGCTGCGGACAGAGCAGACGCCGCCGTGAGAAGGAGAGCAGGCGCTGGGTCAGTTCGGCGCCACGCCGTGCCGCCTGCATGATCTGGCCGACCGACCGCTCGATGCGCTCGGGCGGCCTGCCGCGGATCAGTTCGGCGTTGCCGATGATCACGGTCAGCAGGTTGTTGAAGTCGTGTGCGACGCCGCCGGTGAGCTTGCCGAGCGCCTCCAGCTTCTGGGTTTGACGAACGGCTGCCTCGGCGATCTGGCGCTTGTGGATCTCCTCGGCGGTGATGGCGGCGGCGGCCTCCGCAGCCTGGGCGCGGCGCAGTGCAACCAGGGTGACGCCGGCCAGTGCCACGGTCGCCGGCACGCCGAGCAGCAGATAACCCCCCAGCAGCCGCAGCCACGCCCCGGTGATCGCAGCCGCCGGCAGAGAAGCGAAGACGTAGACCGGCGGTGCGCGGAGCTGGCGATAGGCGACCAGCCGGTCGTCGCCCTGGGTGCTCGCGGTAATCCGGCCATACCCCTGCTCCGGCGATGCCTGAAGTTGTGCCAGGAAGGCCGGTTGGATGCGCCACTCTTCATCGGGGCGCGGTTCCGGCCGGCGGGCCAGCAGCGTGCCGTCGGCGCGCGTTATGCCGACGCGGAGTCCGTCATCATAGGCATCGCCGGCGCCGGTACGGGTCCAGTAAGTCTCGAAATACGCAGACTCGACAAAGCTGGCCACGACACCGTTGAAGCCGCCGTCAACGGCTCGCCGCGCGCGTGCGACGGCGAAGAGGCGTGTCGACCCGTCGAGGCGAGCCTTCAGCGGCGTGCTGACGTAGACGCCGGGGTATCCCGCCTTCAGCGCAACGAAGGCGTCGCGGTCCGCCAGGCCTGCGGCTTGCGTCGCTGGAAATTGCCTGGCGGCGAGCAGCGGGCGCCCATCGCGGTCGAACACCGAGAGTTCCCGCACCTGGGGCAGATCGCGGATGATCGCGGCGAGACGATCGTGCAGCTCGGCTTCGTGAACCAGCACGTCGCGGTCGGACAGCCCGCGAAGCAGTTCCTCGATCTCGCCCAGCAGGAGCTGGTGCGTCTCGAAGACCCTGGCGGCATGCTCGAATGCGACGTCGGCGGTCCGGATGATGCGGTCGCGCGCCGCATCGGACTCTGCGCGATAGCCGAAGAAGGCGGCGCCGGCGAACACCGCGAGCGGGACGACCAGGGTGGCGGCAAGCAAGACCTTGAGCGCTCCGACGGGTCTCCAGCACCGAGCTCCCGACATCGAGGACGCCCTTTCGTCAGCACTGACCTGGGATTGATGACAAGGTAACGCGTGGCGTTCTGCAGCACGAATTCACAAGCGCGTATGTGAACGGGCGCGACACCGCGTCACACCGAAACGCGGCGCATTGTCGCCCTGTTGCTGCCACACAAGTACGCGATCAGTCGCCGCAGAGGGCAATCCTCACGGAATGGATCGATGCGTTTCCTGCGAGTCTACGGACGTGTAGTCGGCATGCTGGGGCGTGACCTGCGGATCGCGGCCTTGCTGACCGGCGCCAACCTGCTGGTCGCGGCGCTGCAGTTTCTTGACCCCATGCTGTTCGGGCAGGTGGTCAGCCTGTTGTCGCGCTCCGACCGGCTCGCGCCCGAAATGCTCTGGACGCAGGCGGCAGGACTGCTTGCCATCTGGGCCTCGGTTGGCCTGGGAGGCATCGCCAGCAATGTCACGGTATCCGTGCAGGCGGAGCGGCTGGCGCACCGGCATCGCATGAAGGCGATGGGCCGCTATTTCAGCCATGTACTCACGCTGCCGCTGGCCTTTCACGGCGACACGCATTCGGGGCGGCTGATCAAGACGATGATCTCCGGCACCGAGTGTCTGTTCGGGACATGGCTGGTCTTCTTCCGCGACCAGCTCGCCACGCTGATCTCAGTGCTCGTGCTGATGCCGCTCACGCTGTTGGTGAACTGGCGCCTCGCCCTCGTGCTGATCGTGCTGGTCTGCGTGTTTGCCACGGTCACGGCGTTCGTGATCCGCAAGACCGAAGTAGGGCAGCGGCAGGTCGAGAGCTACTACTCCTCCCTGGCGGGCGTTGCGCAGGATGCCCTGGCCAATGTGACCGTCGTGCAGTCGTTCACACGGCTCGCCGCGGAGACGCGGATCTTCGGCGACATCGCACAGCAACTGCTCCATCGGCAGTTTCCGGTGCTGAACTGGTGGGCCGTGGTCAATGTGCTGACGCGTGGGGCGAGCACGCTCGCCGTGATCACGATCGTGGTGATCGGAACCTGGCTGCACGCGCATGGTCAGGCGGGTGTCGGCGAAATCGTCAGCTTCATGGGGCTGGCCACGCTGCTGATCGGGCGGCTGGAGAGCGCCGTCTCGTTCATCGCCAGCCTGTTCTTCAAGATGCCGGCGATCGAGGATTTCTTCGCCGTGCTAGACGCGAAGAGCTCTGTGCCGGAGCGGCCGAATGCGCGCATTTTGTGGGCGCCGCGCGGTGAGGTGGTCTTCGACGACGTGTCATTCGCCTATCCGAACGCGGGCCCCGTGCTGAGCGACGTGTCGTTCGTCGCCAGGCCGGGGACCTCGGTGGCGCTGGTGGGACATACCGGCGCAGGCAAGTCCACGGCGATGATGCTGCTGCAGCGGCTCTGGGACCCGACCGGTGGCCGCATCACCATCGACGGGCAGGACCTGCGGGAGGTCAGCCTGGAGAGCCTGCGTGCCTCGATCGGTGTCGTGTTTCAGGAGAGCATGCTGTTCAACCGCTCGATCCGCGACAATCTGCTTATCGGCCGGCCGGACGCGTCGGACGAAGAGCTCGAGCAGGCCTGCCGCATGGCGGATGCGCATGAGTTCATCATCCGTCAGCCGCACGGCTACGACACGCAAATCGGCGAGCGTGGCGTGACCCTGTCGGGCGGGCAGCGGCAGCGGCTGGCGATTGCCCGGGCCCTGTTGAAGGACCCGCCGATCCTGATCCTGGATGAAGCGACGAGTGCGCTGGATGCGAGGACCGAGGCGCGCGTCAGTCGGGCGCTGAAGACGCTGATGGCGGGCCGCACCACGTTCATCATCGCGCATCGGCTGTCCACCGTGCGCGACGCGGACGAGATTCTGGTGTTCGACAACGGGCGTGTGGTCGAGCGCGGCGGTTTCGCCGAGCTGCTGGCCCGGCGTGGCTGCTTCGCCGAGCTGGTGGCCACCCAGCTCGCGTCAGCAGAGCACGCGATGGCGGCAGACTGATCAGGCATTCGCGAGTCAAGCATCTGTGAGCGGGTAAATCGCGGGCGGTATCCTATCTTTTCGACCAATCATCAGTTTTGGCGGGAGCGGACATCGGTCATGTTGAGATTGGCGCTGTTCTTTCTGGTCGTTTCCCTGGTCGCCGCGCTGTTCGGCTTTGGCGGCATCTCGACTGCCGCGGCGGACATCGCCCGGATCCTGTTCTTCATCGCGATCGTGATCTTCGTGGTGTTGCTCGTGGCCGGGCTGATGGCCGGTAGTACGCTGTTCTAGGGCATGACTGGAATCGCGCTGGAATGATGGGTTTTGCTCTGCTCAACCCATCCTACGCAGCGGCCTGTAGGATGGGTTGAGCAGAGCGATACCCATCACGACGGGCGAGGCTCGCTCGCGTTTCGGGTCACCCTGAACCCGCTATAGCTCGCGGCTGATTGTGCGGTGCACAGTCAGTATTTGCGCCGGCCGGTGCCAAGCGCGCATCATCCGCCGCGATGAAGCGCCGCGCGGGTGAGTGATCCGGCCCGGCAAGCTGACGTGACCCCCCGGATCGTGGCCCGCTTGGCTTGAGCCAAGGAGCAAGGCCATGACGACGGTTGCCGCAATCCTGAAACACAAGGGCTACCAGGTCACCACCATCGAGCCGACCGCGACGATTGCGCGGGTGGTGGACGTGCTGGCCGAGCATCGCATCGGCGCGGTGCTGGTGATCGACCGCGCCGATCAGCTTCTGGGTATCGTCAGCGAACGCGACATCGTGCGCTGCCTCGCGGCGAATGGCGCGCGCACCCTGGAGATGACCGCGGGACAGTTGATGACCCGCGCCCTGCAGGTGGCGCATCCCGGGACGACAGTGGCCGAGGCGATGGCGATGATGACGATCGGCCGCTTCCGTCACCTGCCTGTGATGGATCACGACGTGCTGGTGGGCCTGATCAGCATCGGCGACGTCGTGAAGGCGCGCATCATGGAGCAGGAGAGCGAGGTGGACAGCCTGAAGGCCTACGTCGCCGGGACGGGCTGACCGCGGCTCCCGGCTTTCCTGGCGATATGCGCTGGTGACAGCGCGGATGCATGGTGAACGCGGGACCACCGGTTCGGTGGCGTTGCCGATGCCGTGACCGAGTGGGGCGGCTTTACCCTGTCTTCATGCGCGGCGGCGATGCTGCTGGCGCGATCGTGAGGAAGGCCGTGGGAGTGGCTGTCGTCGACCGGCGCGAAATCGAACTGGACACGACCGCGGTGCGGCGAGCGCTGGAATGGTCGCCGCGGGCGGCGCAGGCTTTCGGACTGCCACCCCTGGTGCCGACCGGTGTGCGGTGCAAGCCGGCAGACGGCTGCATCGAGGTCGTCTATGGCACGCTGACCGCGACGCGGGTGTTCGCGCTGCGGGCGGAGGCGCTCGGCGCTCTGCTGATCTCCTATTGCAACCGGGCGGGCATGCCGATGCCACGTCACGCGGACAAGGGCATAAGGGTCGAGCGGAAGCATGTCGTGCTGGTGTTAACGCTCCGGCTCAATGACCCGCCGCAACCCGAAGCGCCGGAGGGGCCGATCTCCCGTGCGCCCGAGGCGGTGCTGGCCTGGTCCTGGATCGAGTCCCCGAGTTGATGGCATGACCATTCCAGCCTTCCCTCGATCCCCGTCTGGGCGGTCATCGAGGGGGCGTCATGACCAACGAAACCGACCTGCGCATCGCCGAGCGTGTCGCTTTCGCCGAGGCTCACGCGTTTGGTAACACCGGCGCCTATCAGCGGATTTCGGGACGGGCGCATTTCGCAGTCGATCCGCGCGCCGCGACGCTCTGCCCGTCCATGGATACCCGCGCGTAGCCGTATTTCATGTCCCGATTATGTCGGCAGCTTATGCAAAGGAAGCCCTTTGTTATCAGCGCCCTAATTTGCTTGCGTAATACCAACCGTCCTAACCACTGACCGATGCCCATTCGCGGGTTCCGATTGACCGAATGCGATCTGGATCGTCGGTCAGAAACCGCCAGGCTTTACGGCATGCCTCGACAATAGCGTCGTAAGTGTCCCAGACGACGGC
>JBGPND010000298.1:0-5279 GCA_041487355.1 Acetobacteraceae bacterium
AGTTTCAGGCCGTGCTGGCCGATATCTGCGCCGTGGTTCCTGGCCCGGTCAGCGCCGAGGTCGCGGCCACCGAGTTCGACGGCATGATGGCGGAAGCCCGCGTGCTGCGCGGGATCGCCAAGAACATCGCGGTCAAGGTGCCGCTGACGCCGGACGGGCTGCGCGCTTGCCGCCGGCTGACGGACGATGGCGCCATGGTCAACGTGACACTGTGCTTCTCGGCCGCCCAGGCGATCCTGGCGGCGAAGGCCGGCGCCACCTTCGTCAGCCCGTTCATCGGCCGGCTGGACGATGTCGGCGAGCACGGCATGGGGCTGATCGCCGATATCATGGCGATCTACCGGAACTATCCGTATTTCAAGACCGAGGTGCTGGTCGCCTCGGTGCGCAACCCGATGCATGTGGTGGAGGCCGCCAAGCTGGGCGCCCATATCGCCACCGTGCCCCCCGCTATCCTCCGGCAGTTGTTCAACCATCCGCTGACGGACAAGGGCCTGGCCGCGTTCCTGGCCGACTGGGCCAAGACCGGCCAGCAGATTGCCTGACCAGCCGGGGATGAGCCTGCCGGAGAGGGAGGCAGGGGCAGGCGAGACGGGAACTGCGTTCGTCGAGGCGTTCCTGCGTGCCAATCCGGCCTGGCTGGCCGAGCACCCCGAGCTTTATGGCGTGCTGGCGCCGCCCGCGCGCGTGCATGGCGAGGGGCTGGCCGACCATATGGCGGCAATGCTGCGGGCCCAGCGCGAGCGCGCCGATGTCCTGCTGGCGGCGGGCCGCGCAGCGGCGGGGCTCGCGGCCCGCGTGCAGGACGCCGTGCTGGCCCTGCTGCGTTCGTCGGATCCCGCCGACTGCGTCAGCGGGGAAATGCCCGCCATACTGGCGGTCGACGCCGCGCATCTCTGCCTGGAAGCGGATCATCCGGGAGCGCGTTCCCTGCCGGACGGCACGATCGGTCGTCTGCTGGACGGGCGGCAGGTGGTGTTCCGCGACGCGCCGTCCGACGCGCGCCTGCTGCATGCGGAGGCCGCGGGTCTGGCCCGGCATGACGCCCTGGTCCGCGTGCCAGGGGAGGGGCCGCCGGCACTGGTTGCCTTGCTTGCCCGCAACCCGGATGCGCTGGATCCCGCGCAAGGCACGGCCCCGCTCGCTTTTCTCGGCCGCGCCGTGGCCGCTGCGCTCGGTCGCTGAGCATGACCGGCGAGGCGGCGCGGGTTGCCTTCCTGGAATGGCTTGGCCGGGAGCGCCGCTCCTCGCCGCTGACGGTGGAAGCCTATGGCAGGGATATCGCCGGCTTCCTCGGCTTCCTGACGGTGCACCTGGGAGGCGAGCCCGATCTCCTGGCCCTTGCCGGCCTGCGGCAGGCCGACCTGCGCGCCTGGCTCGCGGCCGAAGCGGGCGGCGGGGCCGGCAACGCCACGCGGGCGCGGCATCTCTCCGCCGCACGCAGCTTCTTCCGCTTCCTGGCGCGCCGGCACGGTGTGGACAATCCGGCGCTGCGTCTGATCGCGACGCCGCGCGCCAGGCGTCCGGTGCCGCGGGCCTTGGCACCGCCCCAGGCGCGTGCGGTGACGGAGCGGATCGCCGAGATGTCCGATCCCGATGCGGTTGCCATCCGGGCGCGCGACACGGCGCTGTTCACCCTGCTCTACGGCTGCGGGCTGCGCATCGCCGAGGCGCTGGCGCTCGACGTTCGCGATGCGCCACTGCCCGGCTCGGACGGGATGCTGCGCGTGGTGGGGAAGGGGGCAAAGGAGCGGATCGTGCCGGTGCTGCCGGCGGTGCGCGAGGCGATTGCCGCCTGGATGGCGCTGCACCCGGACCGCCAGCCGGACAGCCCGCTGTTCCTCGGCGCGCGCGGCAAGCGGCTCGATCCGGCGGTGGCGCAGCGCACGCTGCGGCAGTTCCGCCGGCTGTACGGCTTGCCGGAGCATGCGACGCCCCACGCGCTGCGCCACTCCTTCGCCACGCATCTGCTGGCCGGTGGGGCTGATCTGCGCTCGATCCAGGACCTGCTGGGACATGCCAGCCTGTCCACCACCCAGCGCTACACGTCGGTGGACGAGGCGCGGCTGATCGAGGTCTGGCGCAAGGCCCACCCGCGGGCATGATGGCGGAATGCGCTGCGCTTTTCCGCCCTACGCTCGGGACCCGTAGGGCGGAAAAGCACAGCGCATTCCGCCTGTGCACGCAACATACCTGGGGAGGTGTCGATGTTGGTGTTCGACCTGGGCGCGGAGCAGGCGTTCGACCCGGCGAAGCATGTCGAGAAGGTGCTTGGCAGGATCGGCGAGGGTGATGTGACAGTCGCCTGCTGGGAGCCCGGGCAGGTGAGTCCCAATCACCTGCACCCGAATGCGACCGAGATCTACTTCTGCGTCCAGGGCGGCGGGGTGATGCGCACGCCTGGCGGCAGTGTGGACATCACGCCAGGTTCGTTCGTCGTGCACCCGGCTGGCGAGCTGCACGAGTACACGAATGGCCTGGCCCGTACGGTCCTGTTCCGCGTGCGCTATGGGAAAGACTTCTCCACCCGCACCAGGGACTGGCCGAGCAATCCGAACTGGCGGACCCGGCCGGAGGACACCGCGTATTTCGCGGAGTCACGATGACCCGCGCGCGCCGAGCTTTCGTGCGTGCTCAGCGGCGCACCAGTTCGACACGCCGGTTCTTCGACCGGCCGTCCTCGGCAGCGTTGTCGGCAATCGGCTTGGTGTCGCCGAAGCCCGCGGTGGCGAGCCGCGCCGCTTCGATGCCGTGCGCGACCAGCCACGTCTTCACCGCATCCGCGCGATCGGCCGATAGCTTCTGGTTGTAGGGCGGCTGGCCGATCGAGTCCGTGTGGCCCTCGATCGCGAGCGAGAGGCGTGGATCACCTTGCAGCAACGCCAGCACCTGGCCGAGCACCGGCGCCGACTCGGGCCGCAGCGTTGCCTTGTTGAAGTCGAAGGTGATGCCGTAGACCGCGACGCGCCCGGTCTCCTGCAGCGCGTCGGCCATGGTCGATGCCTTGGCCTCGATGGCCGCATTGGCTTCGAGCGTCTGCTGCATCGCCTTGGTCTCGACGATGGTCAGATCCGACCATGGCGCGTCATGCCCGCCGTTGTACCAAGCGTGCAGTGACGCCCAGATTGTGCCCTTCCCGGGCTCTTCCCAGCGCCAGTAGCCGACCGTTTCGTCTTCGCTGAGGCTGAGTCCAGGATACTTGTTCCCCCGCCCGGAGATGATCGGCTCGAATCCCTTGTTGCGCAGCACGCTCTCGTAATTGCGCAGGATCTCGAGCGTCGATGTCGTCGGCTTGTGCTCGTATCGGTAGTGGATGAACTTGCCTTCGACGTCGTCATATGCGGCTGGATCATCTTCGCCCGCCTTGTAGCCAATCAGCATCTTCGCGCTGCCGAACTCCTTGACCGCGTATTCCGACACGCGCGCCTGGGGATACAGCTTGACCAGGCGGTATTCCTGCGTGCCGGTGACGTTCGGATCGTTCCACTCGGCGACGGCCGGCAATGACGCAAACAGCGCCGCCGCGAACAGCGCGATGATAGCGGACTTCATGGCAGGCCCCCCCCTGGTCGTGCTTGGGGTGCACACCATCGCCTTGCGAACTGCGGCTGGCATTGATGCAGATCAAGCGATGGCGGTCGCCGATGCTAACTCGCCGGCGCGCGGACGAAACACCAAGCGGCTGACGCGGCGCGCGAGCCTTGCTTGGCGCCCGCCTGCGCGGGGACAAGCTCCGCGAGGGTGACGAATGACTTTCAGGCGTTCACTCGATTACCCTGCCGTTGGCACGTCCGAACCTTGACACCCCGCCCCGGGTCCGGCGCACTACTCGCCAGTAGGTCAGGGGAACGCCCATGAAATTCGGCATCTTCTACGAGCTGCAACTCCCGCGCCCATGGGGCGTGGACGATGAACGCCAGCTCTATCAGAACGCGCTCACCCAGGTGGAGCTGGCGGACAAGCTTGGCTACGACTACGCGTGGGAGGTCGAGCACCACTTCCTCGAGGAGTACTCCCACTCGCCGGCGCCGGAAGTGTTCCTTGGCGCGGCCAGCCAGCGGACCAAGAACATCCGGCTCGGCCACGGCATCGTGCAGCTCACCACCAACCCGCCGCAGCGCGTCGCCGAACGCATCGCCTGCCTCGACCTGGTCTCCAACGGCCGCGTCGAGATGGGCACTGGCGAATCCGCCTCGATCACCGAGCTTGGCGGCTTCGACCGCGACATGGAGACCAAGCGCGAGATCTGGGAAGACGCGCTGCGCTGCATCATCCCGATGTTCCAGGACAAGGGCGTCGAGCTGGACACCAAGTGGCACAAGATGCCGATGCGCAACGTGCTGCCGAAGCCGGTGCAGAAGCCGCACCCGCCGCTTTGGGTCGCCTGCTCGCAGCTCGAAACGATCGAGATGGCCGGTCGTCGTGGCCTCGGTGCGCTCGGCTTCCAGTTCCTGTCGGCGGACGCCGCGCACGCCTGGGTGCACGCCTATTACAACAGCTTCGTCAAGCAGCAGGAGAAGCTGGCCGACTACCAGACCAACCCGAACATCGCGCTGGTCAGCTACTTCATGTGCGCCGAGACCGACGAAGAGGCTCGCCGGCGTGCGGATGGCGCGACGTTCTTCCAGTTCGCGCTGCGCTACTACGGATCGAGCTCGGGGCGGAAGCGGCCG
This sequence comes from Acetobacteraceae bacterium, assembly GCA_041487355.1. GTDB lineage: Bacteria > Pseudomonadota > Alphaproteobacteria > Acetobacterales > Acetobacteraceae > JAMXLO01. Next base: position 4,674 of record JBGPND010000298.1, read on the forward strand.
GACCCGTACACAGTCAACATGTGGGACGAATACAACAAGTGGAAACGGGAGAATCCGGACGCGGCGGCACGCGCTCTGTCAGGCGGGCTGATCGGCTCGCCGGAGACGCTGCGGCGCAAGCTGCGGCGGTTCGAGACGTCGAACATCGATCAGGTCATCCTGCTGAACCAGGCAGGCAAGAACGCGCATGCGCACATCTGCGAAAGCCTGGAGCTGTTCGCGAAAGAGGTGATGCCGGAGTTCCATGCCAGCGAGCCGGCACACCAGGACTGGAAGCGCAAGGTGCTGGCGCGCGAGATCGAGTTGGAGGAGATCGACACCGAGCCATACCGCGAGCGGTTCGGGCCGAATACCGTGCCGATCGCGGCGAGGCCGGCGGCTGAATAAGGGAAAAAATTCACCGCAGAGTTAGCCAGCGGCCGAGGGGCCGCACCGCGGTGGGAGAAAATACCCGGCCGAGGTGGCGGCAGGGTGATCGCATTTCAAAATAGCGCCAAAAGGCTGGCGAGGTAGGTATCGTCCCAGCCGGCTCGCTTGAACTTGCCGCGCAAGGAGCCTTCCGTCGCATCCTTCTGCATGGCGTTCAGCGCCATGTGGCGGAGAACC
>JBGPND010000299.1:0-5250 GCA_041487355.1 Acetobacteraceae bacterium
CCGCGCAAGGTGGATGTTCCGCATAGCGAGCAGGAGGTCGGCTCCTGGCTGCTGAGCTGCGCGATGGACCCGATGACCGACTCGCAGGTTTGCCGCATGCGGCACCGGCTGTGGCTCGTGGTGCCCGACGACAGCCATCCCGGTATGGCGTTCGAGGTGCAGCAGCGCTTCGATCAGCTCGTGCCGGCGGTCACCGTGCGGGACCTCTCGCTCGGCACCGCGCTCAGCGGCCTGCTGACCCTGACCGCCACGGCGCAGCTTCGGTTCGATGGTAATCCCATGGTCGAGCTGCCCTGCACCCTGGAGGGGGCCTCGGTCATCTGTGCACCGGGCAAGGCGGACGCCAACACCCTGGCCGAGCAATTGCCGAAGGCGCGCAGCGTCCTGGTACGGTTCCGCGCGGTCGGTAACCTGCCCCTGCCGGTACCGGATGGGCCGCTCGCCCTCGATCTCGACCGCACAGCGGAGGCGCTGGTCCGCTATCGGCTCGCCGGGCCGGCCAGTGATGGCGCGCAGCCCTGGCTGGGTCAGGACCTGAAGGGAACCGTGGAACGCCTGTTGCGCCGCATGGGTGTGCCTGGGCTGGAGCCGCAGGCGCAAACCGGGCAGCCGAAGTAGCGCATCAGCGGCTTGCTATGCGCACGAAATATGCGCATATTTGCCTACATTCTTTTTGGAGGCATCGATGCCCCGTGCAACCGCCCACGGCAATGCCCATGACGCACGTCCGCGCAAGGCGACCAACGTGACGCTCCCGGAGCCGCTGTTGAAAGAGGCGCGCGAACTCGGTGTCAGCCTCTCCCAGGCTTGCGAGCGTGGGCTGGCCGCGTCCGTCGCCGAAGCTCGGGCACAGCGATGGTTGCGGGACAATCGCGATGCACTGGATGCCTGGAATGAGTACGTCGAGCAGCATGGGTTGCCGCTTGCCGAATTCCGGCAGTTCTGATGGCCCACCTCGATGTCTATCGCGGCCCGGGAAGATCCGGACGCTTCTATGTTGTCGACATTCAGGCGGATCTGCTCGCCGATCTTGCGACTCGCGTCGTCGTCCCGCTGATCCCGGAAGGCGACGTGCGGAAAGTCGTGGCCGACCTCAATCCAGTGTTCGAGATTGAGGGACAGCGTCATGTCATGCTTACCCAGGCGGCCGCAACCGTGCCAAGGAAAGAGCTGCGTCAGATCGTCATGTCTCTGGATGAACACCACTACACGGTGCTGCGCGCGATCGATGTTCTGCTGACCGGGGTGTAGGGCGCGGCCTCACGTGAACGGGGTGGTGTCTCAGTTCGATTATTGCCGACCGACCCGCAGCGGGGGTTTAACCGTCCTGTCCGCAATGCAGGGTGTTAGCAGGGGGCATCAGCACCGGGCTCACACACGGATCAGGCTGTTGATTCAGATGACATGCAGCCTTGCCTCTGGCCGTTCCGCCACCTTGACAACGATTACATCCATGGTTGAAGGTCACGGAATGATCCTGTGCTGCCGTAAGTGCGCGAAGTCGAAGAAGCCCCCAACAACGGGGACCGAAGATCGTCGCGCGCTGTAAGCAGCAGCATCGCAGGATCGAGTTGGACCCCGCCGGTTTGGACGGGGTCTTTTTTTGTCCCGTCTCCGGCTTCACAGGAGATGGATCGCCATGGAAACCAGTCATTCAGCATTGCAGGGCTTATGGCTGCCGCTCATCACACCGTTTCGCGACGGCGCGCTCGATGAAGTATCCCTGCGCCGACTGGTAAAGCACTTCGCCGCGGAGCCGGTTGACGGCCTGATCCTCGGTGCGACGACCGGCGAAGGTCTGACGTTGGATGAAGCGGAAGCCGAACGCCTGATTGCAATATCCGCTGCTGCCCTTGCCGAGGTTGGGCGGCGCATGCCGCTGTATCTCGGGCTGTCCGGCAGCGATACGCGCAAGGGCATCAAGGCGCTGGAACGCACTGCGTCGTGGGCCGTCGACGGATACCTGATCGCCTGTCCATACTATACGCGACCATCGCAGGAAGGGCTGTTCCGCCACTTCTCAGCGCTGGCCGACAACACGGCTCAGCCGATACTGATCTACAACATTCCGTATCGCACCGGCGTCAATCTCGGCAATGAGACGATGTTGCGCCTGGCCGCGCATGCAAACATTGTTGGCGTGAAGGATTGCTCCGCAGATTCGGCGCAATCCTTTGATCTGTTGCGGCGCCGGCCACCGTGCTTTGCAGTGTTGACCGGTGAGGACGCTTTGTTTTACGGGGCGCTGACCCAAGGAGCCGATGGCGGCATTCTTGCCTCCGCGCATGTTGAGACGCGCGCCTTTGCCATGATCCGAAGCAGGCTGATCGAGGGCGATCAGGCGGGCGCATTGTCGGATTGGCGCGTGCTTGCCGATTTGCCACGACTGCTGTTCTCCGAGCCAAGCCCGGCGCCGATCAAGCACTGGTTGTGGCGCGTCGGTCTGATCGACAGCCCCGAACTGCGGCTGCCAATGACACCAGTCAGCGACGGACTTGCTGCCCGGATCGATCGGGAGATTGAACGGGTGATGTCGCTGAGTTGCACATAGCCTCTCCTATCCGCCGCCTGCCTTTCCACGTCGTGGTCGGCGGAGGCCGGCCATTCACATCTTTACTTTGTCGCGGCATCGCAAGACGTGGATGGCGAGCCTTCGCTCACCAAGACGTGGAAAGGCGCCGCCGCGTTGACACCTGCCCCCCGCCCGCGCATAAGCCGCGCCACCCGGGTCACCTTGGACAACCCGGTCCTCGCCTGACGCGGGGGCTCCGCCGCTCCGCGAAGGCTCGCGCAGCGGCGCATTTGTCGTTTCGCGGAGTGCCGCACGTGTTTGAAGCGCTGTCAGACAGGCTTTCCGGGGTGTTCGACCGGCTGCGCGGCCGCGGCGCGCTGTCCGAGGCCGACGTCACCGAGGCACTGCGAGAAGTCCGCCTGGCGCTGCTGGACGCCGACGTGGCGCTTCCGGTGGTGCGCGACTTCATCGCCAAGGTGCGCGAGCGCGCGGTGGGTGCGGAGGTGCTGGCCTCGGTCACCCCCGGCCAGCAGATCGTCAAGATCGTCAACGACGTGCTGATCGAGGCGCTGGGCGGCGAGGGGGCGGTGCCGCTGAACTTCAACGCCCCGGCGCCGATCCCGATCCTGATGGTCGGCCTGCAAGGCTCCGGCAAGACCACAACTTCGGGAAAGCTCGGCCGCCGCATCCGCGAGCGCCTGCGTCGGCGCGTGCTGCTGGCCAGCCTCGACACCCAGCGCCCCGCCGCGCAGCTCCAGCTCGCGCAGCTCGCCGAGCAGGCGGGTGTGCCCAGCCTGCCGATCGTTGCCGGCGAGACGCCGGTGCAGATCGCCAATCGCGCGATGGACACCGCGCGGCGCGAGGGCTTCGACATCGTCATCCTCGACACCGCCGGCCGCCTCTCCATCGACGAGGCGCTGATGGAGGAGGTGCGGCAGGTTCGCGCCGCGACCAACCCGGCCGAGACGCTGCTCGTGGTCGATGCGATGACCGGCCAGGACGCGGTGAACACGGCCAAGGCGTTCAACGAGGCGGTCGGCGTCACCGGCATTGTGATGACGCGAATGGATGGCGATGCCCGTGGCGGCGCGGCACTGTCGATGCGCGCCATCACCGGCGCACCGATCAAGCTGGTCGGCGTGGGCGAGAAGCAGGATGCGCTGGAGGATTTCCATCCCGAGCGCGTGGCGGGCCGCATCCTGGGGCAGGGCGACATCCTCGGCCTGGTCGAACGTGCCGCTGAAACGATCGACCACGCGGAGGCCGAGAAGCTCGCCGCCAAGATGGCACGCGGCAAGTTCGACCTCGAGGATTACGCCAGCCAGCTCAGGCAGATCGGCAAGATGGGCAGCCTGTCGGGCATCCTCGGCATGCTGCCTGGGGTGGCGAAGATCAAGTCGCAGCTCGACAACGCCAATCTCGACACCGCCATCCTGAAACGCCAGGCGGCGATCATCTCGTCGATGACGCCGAAGGAGCGACGCGCGCCCGACATCATCAAGGCGAGCCGCAAGAAGCGGATTGCCGCCGGCTCCGGCACGTCGGTGCAGGAAGTGAACCGGCTGCTGAAACAGTTCGACGACATGACGACGATGATGAAGCGGATGAACAAGCTCGGGCAGAAGGGCCTGATGCGCCATGGATTGTCCGCGCTGATGCCGAAAGGCATGCAACCGAACCGACGACCATTCTGAACCAAGGAGATACCGATCGATGGGTCTGAAGATCCGACTTGCCCGCGCCGGGGCGAAGAAGCGCCCCTACTACCACATCGTGGTGGCCGACAGCCGCAGCCCGCGCGACGGGCGCTTCATTGAGAAGCTGGGCAGCTACAATCCGATGCTGCCGGCGGAGCATGAAGACCGCGTCCGGCTGCAGGCCGAGCGCATCCAGCACTGGGTGGGGCAGGGGGCGGTGGCGACCGACCGCGTGGCGCGGTTCCTCGGCAAGGCCGGGATCGGGCCGATGCCGGCGTTGCACGAGCAGCCGGTGAAGTCGGCGCCGAAGAAGAAGGCGCAGGAGCGCGCCAAGGCCGCCCTCGGATCAACCCCGGGGCAGGCTCCGGCGGCGGCTGGCTGAGGCAAACGTGCCGGAGAGCCGCATCCTGATGGGCGTTATTGGCCGGCCGCAAGGTGTGCGCGGGTTGGTGCGCGTCACGTCCTATGCCGACGATCTGACGGCGTATGGGCCGCTGTCGGACGCGAAGGGGCGGCGATTCGTGCTGCGCTGGCGTGGCAACGGTGTCGCCGAGATCGCCGAGCTTGTCGGTGACGCCGAGGTGAAGGTCGCCGATCGCGCATCGGCCGAGAAGCTGACCAACACGCGGCTCTATGTCGAGCGGGCGCGGTTGCCCGAGCCGGAGGCGGACGAGTTCTATCTGGCCGATCTGATTGGTCTGTCCGCGTGCGATGCCGCGGGCGCGCCGATCGGTACGGTGGCTGCGGTGCACGACTATGGTGCAGGCACAAGCCTGGAGATCGCCCGCGAGAATGCGCCACCGCTGCTGGTGCCGTTCACGCGCGCCTGCGTGCCGGATGTCGATATCGCTGCCGGCCGTCTGACGGTGGAACCGCCGGAGGAAACCGAAGAGAGTCGTGAGGACGTCGTCATGGCCGGGCGTGACCCCGCCCACAGCCCCCATGGCCGGGTCAAACCCCGCCCAGACGAACTAAGAAGACCAGGCGCCCATACCAACAGACCCAGTTACCCGACAAAAAACCCGGCCCCCACGGCCAAAA
>JBGPND010000300.1:0-5165 GCA_041487355.1 Acetobacteraceae bacterium
CCCTGGTCGGTGGCGTTCGCGGTGGAAAGCGACGGCGCCGCCACGGCGTTCGCCTTTGCCGACGGCCGGGTGCAGGGGGAGGGCGCGGCGCAGTTCACTCTGGCCGCGCCGGGTGCCGTCTGGGCGAAATTCCTCGCCCCGGTCCCGCCGCGGCATCACCACGCGATCTTCGCCATGCTGGCCCGGGTGCCGAAGTTCGCGGTGCGCGGCGACCAGCTCGCCTTCCTGCAGCACTGCCACGTGGTGCGCCGCGTGCTGGAGGTCGGCAAATGGCTGGCCCTCGGCCACGCCGCGCCGGCGCCGGCCTCGCTGCATCCGCCGCTCGGCGCCCCGTCCCCGTGCCCGATGGTGACCGGCCGCTACATCCCGGTCACGGCGGGCGGCACGACGTATCATGTCTATGCCGAGCAGGCCGGGACCGGCCGCGACCTGCTCTGCCTGCACACGGCGGGCGCCGATGGGCGGCAGTTCCATCGCCTGATGGCTGATCCGCGCATCACCGCATCCCACCGGATGATCGCCTTCGACCTGCCCTGGCACGGCAAGTCGCCACCGCCCCCCGGCGCCATCCCCGGGTCATGGCGGCTGAACACCGACCTCTATGTCGAGCTCATCATGGGCTTCATCGCAGCCGCCGGCCTGGACCGGCCGATCGTGCTCGGTGCCTCGATGTCGGGCGAGATCTGCCTGGAGCTGGCCTACCGCCACCCCGACGCCTTCACCGGCATCGTCGCCTGCGAGGCGTCTGAGCGGATCGAGCGCCGCCAGACGCCGTTCTCGGCGCACCCGCAGATCAATGCCGGCTACTTCGTCCCGGAGTGGATCCGCGGCCTGATCGCCCCGCAAAGCCCCGCGGAATGCGTCGCCGAAATCGCCTGGCACTACGCGCAGGGCGGCCCGGCGGTGTTCTTCGGCGACATCGAGTTCTACGCCGACGACTGGGATGCGCGCGAACGGGTCGGCCGCATCGACACCGATCGCTGCAAGCTGTTCATGCTGACCGGGGAATACGACTACTCGTGCACGGTCGAGCACTCTGCCGCCACGGCGGCGAAGATCCCCGGCGTGCGGTTCCAGGCGATGCCGGGCATCGGCCACTTCCCGTTTGCCGAAAACCCCGCGCTGTTAGCGGACTACTTGTTGCCGATCCTGCGCGAGCTCGAAGCCTGATCCGCGGCCAGTTGCCCGGCCACCGCCTCCACCACGCTCCGCCAATCGCCCGGCACGGTCTGCCGGAACAGCCGCATCGTGGGATACCAGGGCGTGTCCTCGCGGCCGGTCAGCCATCGCCAGTCGGGATTGCCCGCGAGCAACAGCCAGACGGGCCAACCCAGCGCGCCGGCCAGATGGGCCAGCGACGTGTCCACCGAGATGACCAGGTCCATCAGCGAGATCAGCGCCGAGGTCCCGGCGAAATCGATCAGCTCCCGCGCCGCCCGGCTGTGGTCCCTCACGCCCGGCAGCCGATCCAGCTTCTGCCGGTCGGTCGGGCGGATGTCGGTCTGGATGGCATGGAACTCGCAGCCTGGGACGTCCAGTGCGGGAGCCAGTGTCGCGAGCGGGATGGAGCGTTCCTGATCGGCCTGGTTGGCCGCGTTGCCCGACCAGGCGATGGCGACGCGCATCCCGGTGGGCGGGCCAAGCCGCCGCTGCCAGGCATCAACCAGTTGCGGCCTTGCGAACAGGTAGGGGATTTCGGCGGGGATGCTCGCAGGTTCGGTGCGGAATGCCAGCGGCAGGCTCATCAGTGGGCACTGCACGTCGAACCGCGGCAGCGCCTCGTTCAGCGCGAAGACGCCGGCGACACCCGGGATGTCGCGGAACACCGGCATCAGGCCCGGATGTCCCTCGACCAGCACCCGTGCCCCCAGCGCGGCCACCCGAGGCACATAGCGGACGAACTGGATCGCGTCGCCGTGCCCCTGCTCGGAGTGCAACAATATCGTCCGGCCGGCGATGCTTTCCCGCCCCAGCCAGCGCGGCGCCGCGAACTCCCGCCGTGGCAGGATGCCGGGTCGGGCGATCAGCCGCGCCTCGTATTTCAGCCAGCCTTCCTCGAACGCACCCTGGCGCAGCCTCTCCATGCCCTCGGTCATCACCGCCAGGGCAAGCTCCTCATCCAGCGTCCAGGCGCGCATCAGCGATGCCAGCGCTGCCTGATCGTGCCGCAGCCCGAACAGCGCCAGGCCGAGGTCGTTGTGTGCCTTCGCATTGGTCGGATCCATCGCCACCGACTGGCGCAGCAGCCGCACCGCCTCGGCGTAGTTGCGGCGCCGGTATTCCATATGCCCTATGCCGTACAGCACGAACGCATCGCGTCCGGACGCGCCAAGCACCGAGCGCAGCAAGCTCGCCGCGGAGGCGAACCTTCCCTCCGCGCATTCCTCGACCGCAAGGTTGATCATCAGCTCGGCATAGGCATTCATCGGCTCGAATCAGTGGTCGGCGCCGGTGTCTCTCGTCAAGCCACGATCATCGCGCCATGCTGCCGCGGCACAGCAGGACACCAGCGCATGCCCCAGCTCACACTCGAACAGGCGCAGACCATCATCGCCACTTCGCTCAGGCACGGCACGGATCACAAGCTCCAGCCCCTCGCCGTCGCCGTGCTGGACGCGCGTGGCGTGCTGAAGGCGTATGCCGCGCAGGACGGCACCAGCCTGCGCCGCGCCGAGATCGCCCAGGGGAAGGCACATGGCGCGCTGTCGCTCGGCATCGGTTCGCGCGCGCTGGCCAAGCGTGCCGCGGCGTCACCGCATTTCATCGCCGCCGTCACCCATGCGGTCGGCGGCTCGCTGATCCCGGTGCCGGGTGGCGTGCTGATCCGCACTGCCGACCGGGTCATCATCGGCGCGGTCGGCATCTCCGGCGACAACTCCGACAACGACGAAGCCGCCGCCATCGCCGGCATCACCGCGGCCGGGCTCGTCGCCGATCCCGGCGAGGGCTGAACGCGCGCCAGTGGATGCAATCAGACGCTTGCTACCCGTTTGATGGATGACCGCTCTCGACCCCAAGCCGACCTTCAATCCCGGCCGCGCCGGCCTGGATAGGTGAGGGTGCCGATCCGATGCCCGCGCTCGCCGCAAGCGGGCATGCGCGTTTGGCTGCTGCCCCGCGGGCCAGTTTTTTACCGGCCATCGTTGCCAAAGGCGGGAAGCATTGGATGTATGATACCAATGGGCGTGTGTGGGATGATTCGTTCCCCATCCTCGTCATGGCCGGGTCAAGCCCGGCCATGACGAATAGAGGCCGACGCAACAGGTCAATGTGTCGGCTCGGCGGTATGAGTACCTGTTCGCGAAGCAGGACCGCGACAACATCGAAGACGACGAGTTGACCGCTTTCCGGCAACTCGTCAAGAGCTACGAAACTCTGTCCGATCAGCAGATCGCTCAGCTCGTGCGGAACGGAGACCTTACGGAGATATGCCATGACGACGAAGCGCAGGTTTAAGAGCGATGCGTTCGAGGCCATTCATTCGTCGGCCTCGGCGCTGCTCAAGGTTGGCGCGATCGACAAGGCCACCATGCGGCATTTTGACGACTCATGCCTCTCCGTGCCGGCGCCGTTCGAGCCGCGGCAGATCAAGCGGCTTCGCGAGAGCAACCACGTCAGCCAGCCGGTGTTTGCGCGCTATCTCAACACCAGCGAAAGCACGGTGGAGAAGTGGGAGACGGGCGCCAAGCGGCCTAGCGGCATGGCCCTCAAGCTGTTGGCCATCGTGCAGAAGCACGGCTTGCAGGTCCTGACCTGACCGTCGTCCTCGCCGCGCCGAGATCGCCCAGGGCAAGGCGCATGGCGCCCTGTCGCTCGGCATCGGCTCGCGCGCGCTGGCCAAGCGTGCCGCGGTTGAACGCCTCCTGGTGGATGAAATCAGGCGCCTGGCACCCAAATGGCAGGTCCGTTTAGGGTGGGAGCGGACATTTCGGGCTGTCGCAGACTAACTTGCCGGTTGGTATGGCCCCCCGAGAAGGGCCTGCGCCTACCGCTGATACCTGTCCACCTGGTGCTGTTCGCCGAGTGAATACCGGCTCGGATCGTGCTATATTGTGGTCTGGATTGTGAGGATTCTGATGCACGGAACCCACCGCCTTGGGGATGCCGAACTTGCTGCCGCGAAGCGCAACCGCGCTGCGGGCGAGGCGTCGCTTGCGTGTGAAGGCATGTATCTGACGGCCGAGGAAGAGGCTCTGTTCGATCGTTTCGAGCGTGAGCGACTGCCGCATGACGAGTGCCGGCGGCAGATCATCGAATTCTGCCGTCGGCAACGGCTCGCGCATGCACATGCAGCGGAGTGATGTCCGACCCTTACTTTTATCCTGGCACCGACGTTCTTGCCAACAAGCAAGGTATTCGCGACGGCAGGGCGCTCGAACAATTTGAGCGCATGATGACGTTGCAGCGAAGCCGCGAAGGCCTGCCGGCCGTGGCGATTTCTTCCGCTGGCTATCGGGAGATTCACTGGTATCTGTTCCAGGATATCTATGAATGGGCCGGACGGGACCGCACGGTCGAACTCGCCAAGGAAGAAAGTCGCTTTTGCCGTCCTGAGTTCATTGCCGAGGAGCTGGACAAGCGCTTTGCCGCCATACGGGCTGAGAACGAACTCAAAGGGTTGACGCGCGGGCAGTTCGCCGCGCGCTCGGCCGAGCATATTTCCGAACTCAACGCGATCCACCCCTTTCGGGAAGGGAACGGGCGCACGCAGCGGGCGTTTCTTGAAGTGCCGGCCGCGAATGCCGGCCACCAAGTGGACTTGACTCGTGTCGCGCCCGACGCCTGGAACGAGGCCTCCATGCTGGGCTTCATGCAGGCGAATTACGAACCCATGCGCCAGGTCATCGTCGTCGCCCTTGTCGAGCGCTCGACCGAGCCGGAGCAGACCAGGCCGACCCGCGAGACGGCACCAGGTCGGTCAGCTACCGATGATGCCAAATCAGGTGTACGTTCTCGCCCACGAGGGCGTGGGCGGTAGACAGTCTGGGGATGGCGATGTGCGCGCCGCTCTGGGCAAAAATCAAGCAGACCGTGTGAAAACCCTGCCTAAAGGGATTCCGGCGCGGCGTAATACTTGATAGAATCCGGCATGTCCCACATCGCCGGTCACGACCGATCCCAAACCCTGCTTCTGCCAGAATCGCTGGACGAGTATGTCGGCCCCG
>JBGPND010000301.1:0-5147 GCA_041487355.1 Acetobacteraceae bacterium
ATAGTTCCAGGCACTGTGCTTCGCGCCAGATCCCTCGATCAGCGGCGTCATCGCCCATTTCCCGTTGGGCGAGATGGCGAAACCCTCGGCCCCGGTGCCCGGCGCCATGATGTCCGCCACATGCGGATGGGCGCCTGCGGTATCGATGATCACCTCGGCGTCGCCGTTGATCCCCTGCGCGCCGGTGTTCGAGGCCACGGCGTATTTGCCGTCCGGCGTGATATCGATGTTGTACGGGTTGAACGCGGACGGAATGTCGAGCGTCTTGTCGTATGTCACCTTCTGGCCGTCGATCGACAGCACGCCGACCTTGTTCACCAGGTTCATGCAGACGAAGGCGCGCTTGCCGTCGGGCGTGATGGCAACGGCGGCCACCTCATTGTCCATCGGCACCTCGCCGACGACCTTCACCGTCATCCCGTCGATCGCCACCACCGAGACGCTCTTGCCAGCGCGATTGCCGATCAGCGCCAGGTCGCCCTTGTGCGAGATCATCAGACCGGAGGGCTGCTTGCCGACTGTAATGGTATCGATCAGCCTGGGCGGGTTGGCGGTCAGGTCGATGACGTACAGCTTGTCGTCCGGCACCGTTTTCCAGGCGGATCCATCCTGGATGTTCACCACCGAGTTCGCCACCAGGCCCAGCTTGCCGTTCGGTGTGATCTGCAGGTTGGTTGGCGGGCCCAGCAGCGAGTTCGTCAATGGCAGGCTGGCGCGAATCTTCGGCTTTGCCGGGTCGGAGACATCCATCACCAGCACCGCATCCTTGCCGGGCGGCCCATTCGCTGAACCGTCAGGCCCGTAAGTGACCTTCTCATCGAGGCCGATCAGGATATCGTTGGTGCTGGCCCGGGCAGAATGGCCGGCGAGCAGCCAAGTGGGCGTCAGGCACAGGACGAGGGCGGCATTGCGGAACGTCATGGCGGCGTTTCCTCCGGTTCTTGCCCTTTTGGGGCGTTTCTTCCAGGCGATCTAAGCGGCCCGCGGCCGGTCAGGCAAGCGGGGCCCAACCGGGCATTGCAAATATGCAGATATCTTTATATAGCGGCGCCGACCCAAGCAGGAGCGAGCGGACATGTCCGGCACGGCGGGAACCCAGGACTACAAGGTGAAGGACATCTCCCTGGCGGAGTGGGGCCGCAAGGAAATCGCCATGGCCGAGGACGAGATGCCCGGCCTGATGGCGGTGCGCGAGGAATACGGCGCATCGAAGCCGCTGAAGGGCGCGCGGATCGCCGGCTGCCTGCACATGACGGTGCAGACCGCCGTGCTGATCGAGACCCTCCAGGCGCTGGGCGCGACCGTGCGCTGGTCGTCCTGCAACATCTTCTCCACCCAGGACCACGCCGCCGCGGCGATTGCCGCGGCCGGTGTGCCGGTGTTCGCCTGGAAGGGCATGAACGAGGACGAGTTCTGGTGGTGCATCGAGCAGACGGTGCGCGGGCCCGCCCAAGGGACTGGTGACGCCTGGACGCCGAACATGATCCTGGACGACGGCGGTGACCTGACTCTGCTGATGCACCAGAAATACCCCGACATGCTGAAGGAGGTGCGCGGCATTTCCGAGGAGACCACCACCGGCGTGCATCGGCTGCGCGACATGGCACGCGACGGCAAGCTGCTGACGCCGGCGATCAACGTGAATGACAGCGTGACCAAGTCGAAGTTCGACAATCTCTACGGCGTGCGGGAAAGCCTGGTCGATGGCATCCGCCGCGGCACCGACGTGATGATGTCCGGCAAGGTTGCCGTGGTGAACGGCTTCGGCGACGTCGGCAAGGGTTCGGCCGCGTCGCTGCGCAATGCCGGCTGCCGCGTGATGGTCACCGAGGTCGATCCGATCTGCGCCTTGCAGGCGGCGATGGAGGGCTATCAGGTCACCACGATGGAGGAGGCCGCGCCGATCGGCGACAACTTCGTCACTGCGACCGGCAATATCGACGTGATCACGCTCGACCACATGCGGCAGATGAAGCATCGCGCCATCGTCTGCAACATCGGCCACTTCGATTCGGAGATCCAGATCGAGGCGCTGCGCAACTACAAATGGGAGAACGTCAAGCCACAAGTCGATGAGGTGGTGTTCCCCGACGGCAAGCGTCTGATCGTGCTCAGCGAGGGACGCCTGGTGAACCTGGGCAACGCCACCGGCCATCCGAGCTTCGTGATGAGCGCTAGCTTCACCAATCAGGTGCTGGCGCAGATCGAGCTGTTCAACGCGCCCGCCGGCAAATACGAACGCAATGTCTACACCCTGCCGAAGGGGCTGGACGAGAAGGTGGCGGCACTGCATCTGGCGAAGGTCGGCGCCAAGCTGACCAGGCTCTCGCCCCAGCAGGCCGAATATATCGGTGTTTCCGTAACGGGACCGTTCAAGCACGACATGTACCGCTACTGAGTCGTCAACACACATTTAATTAACCAGAGCGTCATCCTACTGGGCTGGCGAAGGCGGCTTGCGGTGCCTAACTGCCGCTTGCTGCCGAGACCACGAAGGGGATGCCGATGCGAGGCAATGCTGCTGAACAGAGCGGTCCGCGCACTGAGGCGCTGCGCCGCGCGCTGCAACAGGTGCATGACGAAGCTGCCGCGGCGGATTTGTTGTTCCTCGAGTACTGGCAGACTCAGCGAGTCCCCGATGTTGCCGCAAGTCTGCGCGCAAGCCAGATTCGCCGCGCCAACCCGACCCTGGCGGCTGAAATCCATGCGGAGCTGACCAGGCGGTAGGCCAGCGCGCCGGCCCCTTGCTTCGCGCGCCGGCCCAGTGGCACGGTGGGCGCAGGAGGGCGTGCGCCATGGCGGTCGACAAGGTCTATCCCAACGCGCAGGCGGCGCTGACCGGTCTGTTGCGCGACGACATGGTGATCATGTCGGGCGGCTTCGGGCTGTGCGGCATTCCCAGTGCGTTGATCGAGGCGATCCGCGAGAGCGGAGTGAAGGGCCTCACCATCATCTCCAACAACGCGGGGATCGACGATGTCGGCCTGGGCGTGCTGCTGCAGACGCGCCAGGTGCGCAAGATGATCAGCTCCTATGTCGGCGAGAATGCCACCTTCGCGCAGCAATATCTGGCCGGCGAGCTGGAGATCGAGTTCAACCCGCAGGGCACGCTGGCGGAGCGGATTCGCGCTGGCGGCGCAGGCATTCCCGGCTTCTACACCGCCACCGGCGTCGGGACGCAGATCGCCGAAGGCAAGGAGACGAAGGTGTTCGACGGCCGCACCTACGTGTTGGAGTGCGGCTTGCGCGCCCACCTCGCGGTGATCCATGCCTGGAAGGCGGATCGCGAAGGCAACCTGATCTATCGGAAGACGGCGCGGAACTTCAACCCGATCATGGCAACCGCGGCCGACGAGGTGGTTGTCGAGGTGGAGGACCTGGTCGATTACAGCCAGATCGATCCCGACCACATCATCACGCCGGGGATTTTCGTCAACCGGATCGTCAAGCTCGAGGTCGTGGACAAGCGGATCGAGCAGCGCACCGTGCGCAAGCGGTACTGAGGAGGCGAGGATGCCCTGGACCCGCGATCAGATGGCTGCCCGTGCCGCGCGCGAGCTGCGCGACGGGTTCTATGTCAATCTCGGCATCGGCATTCCCACGCTGGTGGCGAACCACATCCCCGAGGGCATGTCGATTCAGTTGCATTCCGAGAACGGCATGCTGGGCATGGGGCCGTTCCCGTTCGAGGGCGAGGAAGACCCCGACCTGATCAATGCCGGCAAGCAGACGGTGACCGAGCTGCCGACCACCAGCTTCTTCGACAGTTCTGCGAGCTTCGGCATGGTGCGCGGCGGGCATATCGACATTTCCATCCTGGGCGCGCTGCAGGTGGCGGAGAACGGCGATCTCGCCAACTGGATGATCCCCGGCAAGATGGTGAAGGGGATGGGCGGCGCGATGGACCTCGTGGCCGGCGTGCGGCGCGTGGTGGTGCTGATGGAGCACACCGCCGGCGGCAAGCCCAAGCTGCTGAAGCGCTGCAACCTGCCGCTGACCGGGGCTGGAGTGGTGGACCTGGTGATCACCGACCTCGGCGTGTTCGAGGTTGCCGACGTCGGCCTGCGCCTGGTGGACATCGCGCCGGATGTGACGCTCGAGGAAATCCGCTCCAAGACCGAGGCCGCGTTCACGGTGTCGCCGGACCTGAAGCTGGCGGCGTGAAGAAGCCTGGGCTGGCGGCGGGGCGGGCGTAGACCGGCTCCAGCGGGTTGCCCCAGAACGTGTCGCCGGCGCGGGCGAGCAGCATCAGGTCCGACTTGATCCAGGTGTAGATGCGCGTGCGGCCCTCCGGCGAGAGTGGCCCGCCGGTGGCGATGACCGCGCGCAGCCGCGCGAGATGCGGCCGGCGGCGGGCGCGCTGAAAGGCGGCATTGGCGAGGGTCTGCGCAGGGGCGACGAGGACCGTGGCGGCTTCATCGGCGGCGGTCGCCAGCAGCGTGGCCGGGGTGGCGGCCGCGAGGATCACGGTGGTGCCTTCCAGCAAGGCGGCGAGCCACGGCCAGGCCGGGCTGCCCACGACAAGCAGCCTGTCGTCCGGCCGGAGGTCGGCGTGCAGCAGCAGCTCGGCCAGCGGGCGGATCAGCAGGGCAGGCGGCCAGAGCCGGGTGAGCGGGGCGGTGACGTCGGAGGGGAGCTGCGCCCACCCCAGCCCTCCCCCGCTCCGCGGAAGAGGGGGCGCTGAACTCCCTCTCCCGCGGAGCGGGGGAGGGCTGGGGTGGGGGTGCCGCAGCTCATCCCGCGTCAGAGCGATCCGCTCGCCTTGCCGCCGCAGTACCAGCGCTTCCTGTGCGCCCGGATGGCGCGCGAGCCGCAACGGCGTGTCCGGCAGACGGACGAACGCCGTGATCGCCAAGCCGAACGCGGCGTGGTCACTGGCGGACCAGCGCTGCAGGGCTGCCCAGTCCGGCAGATCGATCCCGCGCGTGGTGCGCAGCCAGTGCAGGAAGGCCCAGGCGTTGGTGGTGACGACGTGTTCCCGGTTCGGCGTGTAGAGGATATCGGGCATCGGCGCCCCTTGATCGGCCTGGGAGGCGGGCGCTATATGCCGCCCTCCGCTCGGCCGGGGCCATAGCTCAGTTGGGAGAGCGCCTGAATGGCATTCAGGAGGTCAGGGGTTCGACTCCCCTTGGCTCCACCACGGCCGG
>JBGPND010000302.1:0-5145 GCA_041487355.1 Acetobacteraceae bacterium
ACAAGATGATCGACGTGCAGGCGCTGATCGGCGATCCGACCGACAACGTGCCTGGCGTGCCGGGCATCGGGCCGAAGGGCGCGGCGCAGTTGGTCAACGAGTTCGGCGATCTGGAAAGCGTGCTGGCCGCCGCGCCGGCCATGAAGCCGTCGAAGCGGCGCGACAACCTGATCGAGCATGCCGACAAGGCGCGCATCTCACGCGAACTGGTCACGCTGCGGCTGGATACGCCGATGCCCGTGCCGGTCGATCAACTGCACGCCAGGCCGTACGACAAGGCGATGCTGGCCGCGTGGCTGAAGACGCAAGGGTTCCGCAGCATCGCCACGCGGCTGGGGCTGGATGGCGAGGCGGCGGCGGCACCGGTCGCCACGACTGTGGAGGCGGCACCGCGCCGCGGTCAGGCAGCGCTGCCGCTGCCTGAGGCGGAAAGGCCGCCAGTGGCGGACGTCGCCTCCGCTTTCGGCCCGTATGCGACGATTACCACCGAAGCCGCTCTGCGCGATTTCCTGGCGGAGACCGCGACGTGCGGCTGCCTCGCCATCGATACCGAGACCGACGGGCTGGATCCGATGCGGGCGGCGCTCGTCGGGCTTTCGGTCGCGGTGGCGCCCGGACGGGCTGCCTACGTGCCGCTGCGCCACGAGGGGCTGGCGGAGCAGGTGCCGCTCGCAGCGGCGATCGCCGCGCTGGGGCCGGTGCTGAGCGATCCGACAATCCTGAAAATCTATCAGAACGCCAAGTTCGACATGCTGGTGATGGAGCGCGCGGGCTTCCCGCAGGCCACGCCGTTCGATGATTCCATGCTGATCTCCTACGCCCAGGAGGCCGGCATGCACGGCCACGGGCTGGACGAACTGGCACAGTTGCATCTCGGCCACACGCCGATCGGCTACGACGAGGTCACCGGCACGGGGCGCAACCGCATAGCGTTCTCCCAGGTGCCGATCGAGCGCGCCAGCACCTACGCCGCCGAGGATGCCGACGTGGCGCTGCGGCTGTGGCAGGCGCTGCGTCCACGGCTGCGGTTCAATGGCGCGCTGGCACTCTACGAACAGTTGGAACGCCGGCTGGTGCCGGTGCTGATGGAGATGGAGCGGGCCGGCATCAAGGTGGACGCCGACGATCTGCGCCGCATGTCGGTGGACTTCGAGCAGCGCATGGCGGTGATCGAGCGCGACATCCATCGGCTCGCCGGCCACGTGTTCAACGTCGGCTCCGCCAAGCAGCTCGGCGAGGTGCTGTTCGACGAGATGAACCTCGGCGGCGGTCGTCGGATGAAGACCGGCGCGTGGGGGACCGACGCGTCGGTGCTGCAGACGCTCGCCGACCAGGGGAACGAGCTGCCGGCGCGCATCATGGATTGGCGGCAATTGCAGAAGCTCAAGTCCACCTACGCCGATGCGCTGGTGGGCCAGATCAATCCCGATACCGGGCGCGTGCACACCAGCTTTGCCCAGGCGATCGCGTCCACCGGGCGGCTTTCGTCGAACGATCCCAACCTGCAGAACATTCCGATCCGCACCGAGGAAGGCAGCCGCATCCGCCACGCCTTCATCGCCGAACCGGGGCATTTGCTGGTTTCGGCCGACTACTCGCAGATCGAGCTGCGGCTGCTGGCGCATGTCGCCGACCTTCCCGCGCTGCGCGAGAGCTTCGCTCGCGGCGAGGATATTCATGCGCGCACGGCGTCGGAGGTGTTCGGCGTCCCGATGGCGGGGATGGACCCGATGACGCGGCGGCGGGCGAAGGCGATCAATTTCGGCATCATCTATGGCATCAGCGGCTTCGGCCTGGCGCGGCAGCTCGGCATCACGCCGGGCGAAGCGCGCAGCTACATCGATGCGTATTTTTCCCGCTACCCCGGCATCCGCACCTACATGGAGCGCACGAAGGAGGCGGCGCGGATCAACGGCTACGTGTCGACGCCGTTCGGCCGCCGCTGCTGGGTGCCGGGGATCGCCGACAAGAACCCCGCGCGCCGCGGCTATGCCGAACGCCAGGCGATCAACGCGCCGCTGCAGGGCGGTGCCGCCGACATCATCAAGCGCGCGATGGTGCGGTTGCCGAAGGCGCTGGCCGAGGCCGGGTTGCGGTCGCGGCTGCTGCTGCAGGTGCACGACGAGCTGCTGTTCGAGGCTCCCGAGGCCGAGGTCCCTTCCCTCACCGCGCTGGCGCGACGCGTGATGGAAAGCGCGGCGGTGCTGTCCGTTCCGCTGGTGGTGGAGACCGGCAGCGGCCGGACCTGGGCGGATGCGCATTGACCAATTATCAAGCGGCGTCTGCTGGACTGCCGGGATCCCACTGCATTAGGCTCCGGTCATGAACGCTGTTCCGTTCGACACGCTGAAGATGGCCCAGCGCCTCGAGGCAGCCGGTTTTGCGGCCCCCCAGGCAGCAGGCGCCTCCGAAGCCCTGGCCGAGGCGCTGACCGGTGCTGATTTGGCGACCAAGGCAGACATCGCCGGGACCAGGGCGGACCTGGCTTCTGTGGAAGCCGGGCTGTTGGCGGCGCTGGAGCTTCTGCGGCGGGACATGACGATCAAGCTGGGCGGGTTCATCTTCGTGGCAGTCGGTGTGTTGCTCGCCGCGATGCGGTACATGACGCTGCATCCATAGCGCCGGGCCTGCCCACCATTGCGTTGACAAAACCTGCACCGCGTCCCGATGCTGTGCGCCAAAGGCGGGCACGGTGATGAAGGCGTTCGTCAGCTACAGCCATGCGCAGGGCGACTGGGTGTGGGACCGGCTGGTGCCGTGCCTGAAGGCTGGCGGCGCCGAGGTGCTGATCGACCGCGAGCGGTTCCGCGCCGGCGGTGGCGTCTACCGGCAGATGGACGCGACGCAGGACCAGGCGGACAAGCACGTGCTCGTGCTGTCGGCGGAGTATCTCGCCAGCACGCCCTGCCAGCACGAGATGCAGCGCTGGCTGCGCGAACGCGGTTGATCATCCGCCGTGCGCCACCCACCGCCGCGCGCGACTCGGCCGCCGCGTGCCATGCTCACGGCACACTCGGCTCCCTGGAGGAGGGAAACATGATCGAACCCATCCCGCTCGACGGCCCGATCGACCTCGCGGCGCTCGACGACTTCCTCGATTCCGAGCGGGCGCCGCCCGAATGCATGCAGCTCGCCGAGCTCGACGGGTTCCTCGCCGGCATCGTCGCCGGTCCCGAAATGATCCCGCCGAGCGTCTGGCTGCCGATGATCTGGCGCGACGGCGAGCCCGACTACGCCGACATCGCAGAGATGCAGGCGATCCTCGGCACCATCATGCGCCGCTACAACGAGATCATCCACCTCCTGGATTCCGCTGACGACATGTATCGACCGGTGCTGGTCGAACAGGAGGACGGCAGCCTTGATGCCAGTGACTGGGCCATCGGCTTCCTGGAGGCCATGGCGATGTGCCAGGAAGGGTGGGAGAAGCTGATGCGCGATCGTCGCGCTGGCGCATTGATGGTGCCGATCATGCTGATTGCCAGCACCACCGACAGGGCCGATCTGCCGCTCGACGAAGACGAACGCCTGCCGGACGCCGAAATGGCGAAGCTGCTTGCCCAGGCCCCCCAGATGCTGGGCCTGTGCGTCACCGGCATGCGGGCCTTCTTCCAGGCGCGCCGCAAGCAGCCTCGGCGCACGAGCACGTCCCGCGTCTGGCGCAAGCGGCGTGGATGATGCCGGGCGGCGTCCGTCGCGTCGGTCGCGCAGCCCGCGTCAGGATCGCCGCGGCACGATCGATCGTGCTCGGCATGTGCCTGCTCCTGGCCGCGACATGGCTGACGGCGTGTGCGGACCCCGGCGGCTCCCAGGCGCAGCAGGCGGCCGTGGCCGCGCTGCAACAAACAGCGAGCACGCAATCCGACCACAGGCGGCTGTTCTACATCGGCCTCGCGCTCTATTCGGAATCGTGGTCCGAGAACGATGTCGTGGAGCTCGCCGGTGAGCTGCGGCAGACCGCGGACTACACCGTCGTCCCGCTGATCGCGAGCAACCTCGTCGCGTCGCCATCGAGGACCTTTCCGGTTGCGGACGATGCGGCGATCGCGGCACTGGTCGGTTCGGCGGCCGAGCAGGCGGGACAGGACGATATCGTGTTCGTCCATATCAGCACGCATGGCGCGCGCGGCGTATTGGCCAGGAAGATCGGCAACGGCGCGCCGACGCCGCTGACGGCAAGCGAGCTTGCACGCCAACTGGCGCCGCTCGCCGGACGGCGGATGGTGATTTTCATCTCCGCCTGCTACTCCGGATCGCTGATCAACGACCTGCGTGCGCCAAGCCGCATCATCGTCACCGCGACGCGCGCGGACCGCAGCTCGTTCGGCTGCGTGGCGGGCCGACGCCACACCTATTTCGGCGAGGCCGAGTTGCGCGGCTTCGCCGAGCGGGACCGCAGCCTGCGGCAGATCGTCGCCGCCATCCGCGACGATGTCGCACGCATGGAGCGGGCCGATCGGCACACGCCATCCGAGCCGCAGGTGTCGGTCGGCGAAGACATGACGGTACTGTACGACGCGCCGGTGTTCTGAGTCGAACGATCGTTCCGTACCAATAAGGAAGGTTTCAATCGCGGTAGGGACGCGCATTACTGCGCGCCCCCCGCACAGAACCGTACGGGCGGCATTCCCGGTGACCACCTGCCGCAGCCACCCCCCTTGCTGGGGGATTGGCTGGTGCATCCGCCGCCGCATCGCCTCCTTCACCGCCAGGAGGTTCGCCTGCAGCCGGTCGCGTCGGGACTTCCGCCAGAGCAGGAACTTGCTCCGCCGCGATTTGCCACAGATGAAGGTGAAACCCAGGAAGGTGAAGGTTTTCGGTTTGCCCATCCCGCGCTGTTCGCGTCCAACCGCCGCATGGCGGCCGAACATCCCCGGGCTTGACCTGGGGATCAGGCGGGTCTTCTCCGGATGGAGTGTGAGCACGTACTCTTCCAGACGTGCGCGCATCGCATCGAGGAACCGATGGGCGTCGGCCTCGTGCTCGAAGCCGACCACAATGTCATCCGCCCACGGGTCCGGCCTTCAGCCGGCCCGAGGACAGGCTCCGCGTAGGATGATCATGTCGCTAGTGTCCTGGTTCAGAAGTTCGCTGGATTGTGCGTAGGGCGGAAAAGCGCAGCGCATTCCGCCGACGGTGCACGGA
>JBGPND010000303.1:0-5105 GCA_041487355.1 Acetobacteraceae bacterium
AATGACCCTTGGTCAGCGCTCGCTTTTCCCGTCATGGCCGGGCTTGTCCCGGCCATCCGTCGTGGCACGGTGCCACCACTGATGGCCGGGACAAGCCCGGCCATGACGGCGAGGGAGCGGCGACAAGAGTCAGCAGCAACGGCGGTTGGTATCACCCCAGCCAGAAAGTCATTGAGGTTGTCGGTCACGATCGTATCGGCACCCGCGGCAATCGCGGTGGCGACCACGTGTGGCCAAGAGGCATGCGGCTCAGAAGCCGTGCTCTTGCGTGAGCTTCACAAGCTCGGACAGGGCCTCTCGGCGGATCACGGCTTGCCGCGCCTTGTAGGAAAGCACCTCGGTTCGGGAGAGACGGCAGCCGCCTTCGGTCACCCGCGCGTGCAAATATCCTCGCTCGATCAAGCGCATAACCGAGGGGGGCGCCATCCCGAGGAGCTCGGCTGCCGTGTCCGGAGGTATCTCGTCCCTTTCGTCTCCGGCCTGCGGGGACGTGCTTGCCACGCCGTCGATCAGCTTCACCAGGCTCAGTAATCGGTCCGGCTGTAAGCGCACGTGGGCGCCGCCAGCCTCGACGACAAAGGCATCCAGGTCGCTGCCGCATTTGCTCAACAGCAGGCACAACGCCGCTGCGACCTCCCGGGCGTTTTCCAAGTCCACCGGACTGATCTCGTCGGACAGCTCAACCTGCATGGTAACCGCCTGCTTCCCCTGCCATATGGCAGTCGGGCAAGGATACCACAATCACGGGAGTGGAATGGGGCGAGCAACGGGACTCGAACCCGTGACATCCAGGACCACAACCTGGCGCTCTGCCAACTGAGCTATGCCCGCCATCCGGGCGGCGGCTTTAGGCCGATCGGTCTGCCGCCGTCAACTCGCGCCCGGCACCAGCCAGACCAGATCGGCGGATGCCTTGCTGGTCCATTTGATGCGCATCAGGCGGACGGCGGCAGATTCATGTCAGTGCCGAGGCTGTCGGCCCAAGCCTGCACCGCCTCGTGGTCGATGACCCGGCCGGCATCCACATCCGCCAGCCCCTCGACCGTCAGGCGGTGGCGTGCTTCCTCCTGCTCGATCCAGGCGGCCAAGGCCTGCTTGACGACCCAGCCGCGCGGGCGCCCCAGGCGGGTGGCAATACGATCAACATTTGCCGCCAGATCAAGTGACAGACGGGCGGTCAGTACCTTGGTCTGCATGATACGCATTTAGAGCGCATTCAGCATGACTGGAATCGGGCCGCAGTGATGGGTTTCGCTCTGCTCAACCCATCCTACGCCGCAGCCTGTAGTCCGTAGGATGGGTTGAGCGCAGCGATACCCATCACCGTCCGCGAGAACCTCTCGCGTTTCCGGTCACCCTGAAACAGCTATAGTCACCCGGCCGCCCTGCGCACCCCGCTCGCGTCCCTTGGACCGAAATGCTTCCTGAGCCGCGCCACCGCCTCGTCCAGCACCTCGTCGCGCTTGCAGAAGGCGAAGCGGGCGTAATGCCGCGGCGCGTCCGGTGCATCGTAGAATGCAGTGACCGGGATCGCGGTGACGCCCGCCTGCTCGGTGATATGCCGGCAGAACGCCACATCGTCGCCGGCGAAGCCCAGCGGTGCGAAGTCGGTGGTGATGAAATAGCTGCCATGGGTCGGCAGCACGGTCAGGCCCAGGCCCGCAAGCCCAGCGGCCAGCCGGTCGCGCTTGGCCTGCAACGCGATGCCGATATTGGCGAAGTAGCCGTCGTCCTTGGCCAGGCCCACCGCCACCGCGCGCTGCAGGTTCGGCGCCGTGGTGAAAGTCAGGTTCTGGTGCGCCTTGGCCACCACGGTGGCGAGCGCAGCCGGGGCGGTGACATAGCCAACCTTCCAGCCGGTGAAGGAAAACGTCTTGCCGGCGCTGCCGATGCGCATCACCCGGTCACGCAGCCCAGGCAGCGTCATCAGCGGGATATGGCGCCAGCCGTCGAACGTCAGGTGCTCATAGACCTCGTCGCACACGGCATAGGCGTCATGCCGCACCAGCAGATCGGCGATGAAGGCGAGTTCCGCGGCAGTGAACACCTTGCCCGTAGGGTTCATCGGCGTGTTCAGCAGGATCGCCTTGGTCTTCGGCCCAAACGCCGCGGCCAGTTCGGCGCGCGGTAGCTCCCATTTCGGCGGGGCGAGCCGCACAAAGCGCGGCGTGGCACCGAGCAGGCGAACCACCGGCGCGTAGGTGTCGTAGAGCGGCTCGATCAGCACGACCTCGTCGCCCGGATCGAGCACTGCCATCAGACAGGCGGTGATCGCCTCGGTGGCACCCGAGGTGACGACGACCTCGCTCGCCGGATCGACCTCCAGGCCATAGAAGCGGGCATTCGCCGCCGCCACCGCCTGGCGCAGCTCAGGCACGCCGGTCATCGGCGGGTATTGGTTGCGGCCGTCCATCAGCGCATCCGCCGCCGCCTTCAGCACGTCGGCCGGGCCGTCGGTGTCGGGGAAGCCCTGGCCGAGGTTGATCGAGCCGTGCTGCACGGCGAGCGCCGACATCACGGTGAAGATCGTGGTGCCGGTGGCAGCCAGCAGGGAATTGACGCTCTTCACTTCTGGACGGCCTCCTCCGCAAGCCGCGCCAGTATGGGTCGGCGCGCCCTGGGCTTCAACCGGGCGGATAGGTCTGGCCGCCAAGTGCCCAAAATCCGTGCAGGACGCGGGTCCGATCGCCCACCTCCTGGGCGCTCGCAAGATTCTGCCTGGCCGGTTCCCCGCATTGCCGCTTGGCACGCCGCGTGCAAACCTATGGTGCTGCCGTTCAGCCACTGAGCGAACCGGGCAGCCAGACACATGGGAGGCCCGGTCAGCCCGGGCGTTGGACGCGCATGAAGAAGATCGAGGCCGTCATCAAGCCGTTCAAACTGGATGAGGTGAAAGAAGCGCTGCACGAGGTGGGCCTGCAAGGCATCACGGTCGTCGAGGCGAAAGGGTTCGGCCGGCAGAAGGGCCATACCGAGCTGTACCGTGGTGCCGAGTATGTGGTCGACTTCCTCCCCAAGGTGAAGATCGAGGTGGTCTGCGAGGATGCCGTGGTCGAACGTGCGGTGGAGGCGATCATCAATGCCGCCCGCACCGGACGGATCGGCGACGGCAAGATCTTCGTCTCCTCGGTGGAAGAGGTGATCCGCATCCGCACCGGCGAGCGCGGCGAGGACGCCATCTAGCGCAGCACAACAGACCAGAACGAAAACCGCTTCCGGCCCATGGCGGAAACGAGTAGACGGGCCGCTTCATGCGCCAGCCCCCGATGGGATCGCCGGCGCGCCAATCGAGACGAGGACGGGGAAACCATACATGGCGAGAAAGCCTGCAGGCGCGACCAGCGGCGGGGGTAAGGTGCTGGAGATGCTCACCGAGCATTCAGTGGAGTACGTGGACCTGCGGTTCACCGATCCGCGCGGCAAGTGGCAGCACACCGCGCAGCATGTCTCCACCATCGAGGAGGACACGTTCCGCGACGGCATCATGTTCGACGGCTCCTCGATCGCCGGCTGGAAGGCGATCAACGAGAGCGACATGATCCTGATGCCGGATGCCGAAACGGCGGTGATGGATCCGTTCTCCGCCAAGCCGAGTCTGATCCTGTTCTGCGACATCATCGAGCCGTCGACCGGGCAGCCGTACAATCGCGACCCGCGCTCCACGGCGAAGAAGGC
Organism: Acetobacteraceae bacterium; assembly: GCA_041487355.1. GTDB lineage: Bacteria > Pseudomonadota > Alphaproteobacteria > Acetobacterales > Acetobacteraceae > JAMXLO01. The sequence goes on from JBGPND010000303.1 coordinate 3,676, forward strand.
CGAGGCCTATCTGAAGGCGTCGGGCGTCGGCGACACCGCCTTCTTCGGCCCGGAAGCCGAGTTCTTCGTGTTCGACAGCGTGAAGTTCGGCACCGGCGGCAATTACGGCAGCTACCAGCTCGACAGCCAGGAAGGCCCGCAGGCGAGCCTGAAGGACTATCCGGAAGGCAACATGGGCCACCGGCCCGGAGTGAAGGGCGGCTATTTCCCCGTGCCGCCGGTCGACAGCGAGAGTGACCTGCGCGCCGAGATGCTCTCCACCATGGCGGAGATGGGCGTAGTGGTCGAGAAGCACCACCACGAAGTTGGTCAGAGCCAGCACGAACTCGGCATGAAATTCGGACCGCTGGTGAAGATGGCCGACAGCCTGCAGATCTACAAGTACTGCATCCACAACGTCGCCCACAGCTACGGCAAGACCGCGACCTTCATGCCGAAGCCGATCTTCGGCGACAACGGCTCGGGCATGCACGTACACCAGTCGATCTGGAAGGCGGGCAAGCCGCTGTTCGCCGGCAACGGCTATGCCGATCTGTCGGAGGCGGCGCTCTACTACATCGGCGGCATCATCAAGCACGCCAAGGCGCTGAACGCGCTGACCAACCCGCTGACCAACAGTTACAAGCGCCTGATCCCGGGCTTCGAGGCGCCGGTGCTGCTGGCCTATTCGGCGCGCAACCGTTCGGCCTCCTGCCGCATCCCGTATGCGACCAACCCCAAGGCCAAGCGGGTCGAGGTGCGCTTCCCCGATCCGGGCGCGAATCCGTATTTGTCCTTCGCCGCGATGCTGATGGCTGGGCTCGATGGCATCCGCAACAAGATCCATCCGGGCGACCCGATGGACAAGGATCTTTACGATCTGCCGCCGGAGGAGCTGAAGGGCATCCCGACGGTGTGCGGCAGCCTGCGCGAGGCAATCGGCGCGCTGGAAGCCGACCATGAGTTCCTGCTGGCCGGCGACGTGTTCAGCACCGACCAGATCGAGAGCTATCTCGAGCTGAAATGGACCGAGGTGTATCGTTTCGAGCATACCCCGCACCCGGTCGAGTTCGAAATGTACTATTCGGTCTGATCGGACCGGCTGAAGCGAGCCAACAGCGCCCCGCCGTTCGCAAGGACGGCGGGGCGCTTCGCTTTTGCACTAATCTTGCATGTTTTTTGAGCAGAATAGCCCTCTCATAGCGCCGAGCACAGGTCTTGATCTGTAATCGTGATTCCCGCGCAAGTGGGAATCCAGAGCTGAGACAACATTGCTGGTCTCACTGGATGCCCGCATTCGACCGTGGGGAGAAATCCATCCCTGCCCCAGAGATGACAGTTACCCCTGGGTCCCCGCGTGCGCGGGGATGACAACCTGTTGAATGCGTCCGCCTTCTCGTCATGGCCGTCCCCGGACTTGATCCGGGAATCACCCGGCCATGACGAAAAGG
>JBGPND010000304.1:0-5074 GCA_041487355.1 Acetobacteraceae bacterium
AAGATCGTCGCGCGCATCCCGGTCGGCCGCCTGGGTCGTGCCGTGGACATCGCCCGCGGCGTGGCGTTCCTGACTGCCGACGAGGCCGAGTTCATCACCGGCTCGACTCTCTCCATCAACGGCGGGCAGCATATGTACTAAGGCCGCCGAGGGACGCGGTTGCGATGGCCAGGCTATCACGCAGACAGATCGCCGAAGAGGATCGCAGGATGCTCGACCGTCAGGCGCGGTTCCGCCTGGCGGCCGATGTGGTCACCGAGGCGCTCGCGCGTTTCTCCGAAGTTGAAGAGATCGCCCTGATCGGCTCGGTTGCGCGACCGTTGTGGAAGGAGGTGCCCCGCTTCTCGCCATTCCGACAGCAGCGCATTGAGATCTGGCACGAGTGCAAGGATGTCGATCTGACGGTGTGGCTGCGCCGGCTCGACCGGCTGCGCGAGTTGAACCGGGCACGCAATCTTTCGGTGCAGCGCCTTTACGCGGAGACGGGTTACGGCGTGGCGAACCACGAAGTCGACATCTTCATGCTTGAGCCCGGAAGCAACCGGTATCTCGGGCGGCTGTGCAAATTCGCACAGTGCCCCAAGGGGAAGCGGGAATGCGAAGTGCCAGGCTGCGGCCGCGAGGCCTTCCTCAAGCAGCATGAGGACTTCGTCTTCCGGAGCAATGCGCTGGACGACGACCGGATCATGCGGCTGTATCAGCGTCCCAACGGGATCGTTCGCCGCGCCGCCGAGACCCCGGCCGGCGGTCGGGACCTCGAGGAGCCTTCTGCCACTTCCCAGTCGCCGGGTTCGGGGGCATCATTTCCCCCATAGGGAGGGCCAGCCCATGAATGCTCCGCGCAACACCCGGTATCGCTACATCGAGACCCACAGGATCGCCGGCTCGCTTGGCGCCGAGGTGGCAGGCGTCGACCTGTCGGAGGACCTGCCCGACGATGTCCTAGCGGAAGTCCGCGCCGCCCTGCTCGACAACTGCGTGATCTTCTTCCGCAACCAGAAGCTCACCCCCGAGCAGCAGCTCCGCTTCGCCCGCCGCTGGGGCGAGATCCACCTGCATCCGTTCATGGAGGGGATGGCCGACTATCCGGAGATCCTCGAGATCATCAAGACGCCGGAGGACAAGAAGAACTTCGGCGGCTCCTGGCACACGGACCAGATGTTCTCGCCGCAGCCGGCGATGGGCACGATCCTGTATGCCCTGGAAGTGCCGTCCGCCGGTGGCGACACGATGTTCACCAGCCAGTACCTCGCCTATGAGAGCCTGTCGGACGGCATGAAGCAACTGGTCGGCGAGCTGAAGACCGTCTGCGTCGGCGACCACTTCAAGCAGCACGGCGGCCAGTCTCGCGCGCAGCGCTATGCCCGCCAGATGACGCACATGAAGGTGAAGGACCCGGGCAACGTGCAGACGACATCGGTGCACCCGCTCGTCCGCACCCATCCCGAGACCGGGCGCAAGGCGCTGTTCATCGGCGGCCACGTGCAGTATTTCGAGGGCATGACCGACGAGGAAAGCGAGCCGCTGATCGACTACCTGAAGCGCCACTCGACGCGGCCGGAGTTCACCTGCCGCTTCCGCTGGGAGTCCGGTTCGCTGGCGTTCTGGGACAATCGCTGCACGCAGCACTTCGCGATCAATGACTATCCGGCGGAAACCCGCATCATGCGCCGCATCACCGTGTGCGGCGATACGCCGTTTTAAGCAAGAAATATTCACCGCAGAGGCGCAGAGGGCGCTGAGTCCATCGACTCGGCGCCGTCTGCGGTGAATATTGCTTGATCAGTCCGCGTCGCGCGACAGCAGGTCGCCGAACAGCACCCAGTGCTCGCCCTCGATGCGCGCCAGGTGCGCAGCCTTGATCGGATAGAAGTCGGTCGGGCTCGTGTTGATCCGGATCCCCGGCAGCAGCATCGGCACCTCCAGATTGTGCAAACTCGCGGCTTGCCGCATGACGTTCTCGCGTGTCAGTTCATCGCCGCACTGCTTGAGTACCTGCAACAGCGTATAGGCACTCGCATAGCCGCTCACATTGGCGCTCTCCGCCGGGTTGGCCGTCGAGTTGTATTTCGCCATCCAGTCCCGCCACGCCACCACATCCGGCGAGCTCTCCCAGCGCGGGTCGGTCACGTCCTTTAGGTACTGCGCTGTGATGATGCCCTGCGCGTTCTGGAACCCCGCCGGCTTGATCGCCGCCCCCAGCGACTGCGCCACGTTCACCAGGTAGTGCGTCGGCTTCCAGCCGATCTCGCCCGCCTTCTTGATCGACTGCGCAGCATATTTCGGAATCGTGATGTTGAAGAACACGTTGGCGCCGCTATTCGCCAGTTGCAGCATCTGCGAGTCGACCGTCGGATCGGTCGCCTCATACGTCGCCACCTGCAGGATCAGCCGGTCGGCGTCCTTGCCGAGACCCTCCTTGAAGCCGCTCAGGTAGTCCATGCCGAAATCGTCGTTCTGCCGCAGGATCGCGATCTTCGGCTCCTTCACCGTCTTCAGGATGTGCCGGGCGTAGATCATGCCCTCGGTGTGGTAGTCCGGCTGCCAACCCATCGTCCAAGGGAAGTGCTGCGGATCGCCCCAGCGCGACGCGCCGGTCGCGACAAACAACTGCGGCACCTTCTTCTGGTTGAGGTATTTGTGGATGGCGATGTTCGGCGCGGTGCCAAGCGGTGCGTACATCAGCAGCACCTGGTCGCGTTCCACCAATTGGCGCACCAGCTCCACCGTCTTCGGCGGGCTGTAGCCGTCATCCAACGAGATGTCGTTGATCTTGCGTCCGTTCACCCCACCCTGGTCGTTGACCATGCGGAAGAATGCCGCCGCCGCACGGCCATTCTGGCCATAGGCCGAGGCATTGCCGCTGTACGGCACCGTGTTGCCGATCTTGATCTCGGTATCCGTTGCCCCCGGGCTGTATTTCTTCTCGGCGATCGCCTGCGCGGGCATCGCTGCCAGCGCCAGCGGCGCGGCCAGAAGCGTCCTGCGCGAAAGTCCTGGGGTCGTGCCGATCATCCTGCTGTTCCCTCCGGTTGTTCCTGATTGACGTCACGCGCCGTCGGGCGACCGGGCACATCGCGGGGCGCGCGCGACAGCAACCCCCGCAGCGACGCCAGCCCGCCGGCAATTCCCGTCGGCATCACGTACATCAGCAGCAGCAGCAAGACGCCATAGATCGCCCAGGACGGCACGTCGTAGCGCAACGCGAACGACGCCTTCATCCAGTCGGAGATTGCCTGCGACCAGTTCTGGATCAGCACGATGAACGCGCCGCCGATCACGCAACCCGGCAGCGAGCCGATGCCACCCACCACCAGCCCGACCAGGAACGCGATCGACAAGGTCAGCGTGAAGCTGTCCGGCGCCACATAGGCCACCGTGATGGTCGACAACGCACCCGCGATGCCGGTGAAGCTTGCGCTGATGCCGAAGGTGATCGTCTTGTAGAGCGAGGTGTCGATCCCCATGGTGCCGGCGGCCATCGCGTGGTCGCGGATTGCCATCATCGCCCGCCCGCTGCGTCCGCGCAGCAGGTTGAATGCCATCCAGAACAGCACCATGGCCGTAGCCAGGCAGACATAATACAGCCACTGGTCCGGGCTCAGCGGCAGCGCGCTCGGCGGGTCAGGCTTGTCCAGGATCAGCCCCGTCACGCCGCCGGTCCAGTCCGCGATCGCCTTGTGCTTCAGCAGTTGCGGCACTGCGATCGCCAGCGAGAAGGTGGCGAGCGCCAGGTAATGTCCCTCGAGCTTCAGCGCCGGGAAGCCGAAAACGAAGCCCGCGCCGAAGCAGACGATCGCCGCCACCGGAAAGGTTGCCCAATAGGGCCAGTCGCCGAAGTTCATCAGGATCGCCGCGGTGTAGCCGCCGAGCGCGAAGAACGCGCCGTGGCCGATCGAGATCTGCCCGTTGAAGCCGGTCAGCAGATTGAGCCCGAGGATGGCGATCGCATAGACCAGCATCGACTGGCCCATGAACATGTAATAGTCGAAACTTGGGTCCTGCCAGACGAAGCCCACCAGCGGCAGCGCCGCCAGCGCGCACCAGAACACCGCGGCGGTTGGCCCGATACCGCGCTTGTCGACCCAGGACCTGTTCATACCCGTTTCACCGTCACTCTGCCGAACAGCCCGGCCGGCTTCACCAGCAATACGCCGACCACCATGATCAGCGCCAATGTCAGTTTCAGCTCGTTGCCGATGATATAGGTCCCGACCAGGTTCTCCAGCACGCCGACGATGAACCCGCCGGCCACGGCACCGGCCGGATTGCCGATGCCGCCCACCAGTGCGCCGGCAAAACCGTAGATCAGGATGCCGGTCATCATGTTCGGATCGAGGAACACGATCGGTGCCACCAGCATGCCGGCCACGGCGCCCACGCCTGCCGCCAACCCCCAGCCGAGTGCCAGCATCCAGCTCACGCGCACGCCCATCAGCCGCGCCGAGGTCGGGTTCTGCGCCGCCGCCCGCATCGCGAGACCGAGCGTGGTAAAGCGGAAGAACACGGTGAGGAGCGCGAGCAGCACCACCGTCACCGCCACCACGCCGATCTGATGGCGGCTGATCAGCCCGCCGCCGATCAGGCCGGTCTCCGGGAAGGGTGACGGGAACTGCTTCACCGTGTAGCTCCAGATCATGCCGGCGAGCGCATTGAAGAACGACAGCATTGCGATGAAGCAAACGACCAGCGCCAGGACCGGCGCGGTCTCCAGCGGCTTGAGGATGACGCGCTGGATGAACAGGCCTCCGGCGAAGGCGATTACGACCGTGGCGCCGAAAGCGACCCAGTATGGCACGCCGGCCTGCATCATCGCCCAGGCGATATAGGTCGCGAACATCGCCATCTCGCCCTGGGCGAAATTGATGTGGTCGGTGGAGACGTAGATCATCACCAGGCCGAGCGCCACACAGGAATAGATGGCCCCGCTGGTGAGCCCGGACGCGACCTGCTGAACGAACAGCTCCATGCGCGTGCCTTTCAAATTGTCATTGCGAGGAGCGCAGCGACGCGGCCAAAAAGTGGTTAAAGCCCCCCAGAATTACGCGTCGCTGCGCGCCAAGCAAAGAAAGAG
>JBGPND010000305.1:0-5057 GCA_041487355.1 Acetobacteraceae bacterium
AACCATCCAGGATCCAGGCCTCGATGGCGCCCAGCAACTCGATCTTTGGCAGCACCATTTGGCGTATTTTGGTCAGCACGGCCTGATCTGACCACGGGGCATTGGACACGAAATGCAGCAGCGACTGGTGTTTCGGCGCGGTCGAATTGCCCGGTTGGTAACGCCCAGGCATGGCCTTTCATGCCTGGACCGCGGCCATCATCTCGGTGAACCCCACGATATTGAGGACTCGCCTGAGATTGTAGGCGAGCGCGGTCAGGCTGAACTCGGCGCGAACCTTCCGCAGACCTCGCATCAGGAACGCGCCCTGATTCATCCATTGCTTGATCGTGCCAAACGGATGCTCGACCGTCTCGCGGCGTCGATCGAGGATGCCGGGGTGCTGGTCGATGCGGGCCTGCATCCGGTCCAGCACGGCTTCGTTCTCGAGCCGCGACACGGAACGGAAGCGGTTCCCCGTGCATTGCGATCGGATCGCGCAATCCCCGCAGGCCTGCTTGTTCGTGTAATTGACCTTCTTCAACCCACGCTGAAGAGATGACGAAAAGGGTTAAAGACTCTGACCCGCCGGACAGAGGTAGCTGTCACTGACTGGGTCGTAGCTGAACTCATCCTTGCGGAACAGACCCGCTTTGACCGAGGGACCACGCTGTGGACGCGGCACATACGGGTCCATCCCGGCCTTCTCGCAAGCCTCGATGTCCTCGATCTTGAAATAGCCCCGGTCGGCCACGACCGCGATCCGCTCCACGCCGAGAACCGCCTTCGCCGGCTCCGCGGTCTGCGTCAGCAGACCCATATCCACCACCTGGTTGGTGACCTGCTGCTCCACGATCAGCTTGTGCCTGGTATCCACCGCAACCTGTACGTTGTAGCCGACGGCAACACGCGTGTGCGCCGCCATCGCCCGGCTGTCGGGGTCGATGAGCGAGATCTGGCTCTCTCCGGTCCGATCCAGCTCCGCCAGCATCGCCTTGCTCCGCTCACGCCGCTGCTGGATCGCGGCGATCTTCTCGGCCAGGTTCTTGACCCGCGAGCCGCCCTTGCCGCTCTCGACGGCATCGCTCTTGTCGAGGCGCTGAAGGTAATCGTCGAGCCTGGCGTCAGCGGCCTCGATGAACTTGGTCAGCGACGCCCGCGTGAAATTACGATCCTTGTTGTTCACCGCCTTGATCCGCGTGCCATCCACCGCGAGCAGCTCCCGACCAAACAGGTCCAGCTCGCGGCACAGCAGCACGAACTGACGGAACACCTGGCGGAAGGCGTGAGCGTTGTCGCGCCGGAAATCGGCGATGGTCTTGAAGTCCGGCTTCAGGTGCCGCAGCAGCCAGATCACCTCGATGTTGCGATGGGTCTCGACCTCCAGCCGTCGGCTCGACCGCACCCGGTTCAGGTAGCCGTAGATGTAGAGCTTCAGAAGATCGGCCGGCGCATAGCCAGGGCGGCCTGTCACTTTCGGCTCAACACCGGCAAAGCCGGCCGCAGCAAGGTCCAGCTTGTCGACAAAGGCATCGATGAAGCGAACCGGATTGTCCGGCCCGACATAGTCGTCCACCGTCTCCGGCAAGAGCAGCGTCTGGGATCGGTCGTGACCGGTGATGTGCGTCATGCGGAGATTCTATCGCGTCGCACGCCGCGCCGGAATCCAGGCAGAACGAGTTTTCACACGGTCTGCTTGAAATTCGCACCAGATGCCGTGGCCTGATCGTCCGCTTGCCACCCGCTGCGGAAATTCAACACCACCGAACCGGGCTCAGGCGGCGTCGTGGAAGATGATGCCGAGCGTCTGCCGCCGGCCGCTCAGCACGCGGCTGACGCCGTGGCGCATCGTCACGCGATACGGGCCGCGCGTGCCCTGTGCCGGGCGATGATGCACCGGAAAGATCACCGCCTCGCCCTGGGCCAGGGGAACCACCGCGGCGCGTGACTGGGCGCGTGGGCGCTGCTCGACCAGGACGAACTCGCCGCCGGTGAACTCGGTGCCGGGCGCGCTCAGCAGCAGCGTGAGCTGCAGCGGGAACACCAGCGGCCCGTAGAGATCCTGGTGCAGGCAGTTGTAGTCATCAGGGCCGTAGCGCAGCAGCAGCGGGGTCGGCCGCGTCTGGCCGGCCGCGTGGCATTCCTCCAGAAACGCCTCCAGCGTCGGCGGGAACCGGCTCGGCTCGCCCAGGGTCTCGCGCCACTCATTGGCGATGGCGGCGAGTGGCGGATACAGCGTGGAGCGCAGCGCGCCGACCGGCTCCGGCAGTGGATACGCCAGATACTTGTATTCGCCGCGGCCGAAATTGTGCCTCTGCATCACGACGCGGCTGCGGAAGCGCGTCTCGTCGTCGTAGAGCGCGGCCAGTCCGCGGCAGGCCGCCGCATCGAGCAGCCGCATCGTCGCATAGCCGTGCACGGCGAGGTCGGCGGCGGCGCGCGGCCAGTCGATGGCGGGGAAGGACCTGAGCGGCATGGGCCGCACCATAGGCCGCCGGCCCCGGATTGCACGTTCCGGACCTTGCTCTGGCAGCCGTTGCGCGTCCGCCGTCAGCGGTACTCCGTCCTCAGGTGGTGGACCAGCGGGTTGTCCCGGTCAGGGTGCATCAATTGGCGGAACTGGCGGCTCGGCCGCCCCAGGTGCCGCCTGCGGTATTGCCCTGCGTTGAATTGCGGCGACGGATCGATGTCGCGGAATGTGCCTGCCTGCAGGTAATGCGCGAACGGGTCGCGGTTGGTGCCCACCTCGTCGGCGTGCTGCTCGACATACCAGGCGACGTCGAACAGCGGCGTCGGGCTGAACGCCTGGCTGCGCCGGTGCGCCAGATAGTGAGCGAGCGCAGTCTGTCCCGGCTCGATCCCATAGGTCTCGCGATACCATCCAGGATCGAAATACGGCACGGGTCTGCGGCCGGCTGCCTCACCCTCCAGGATATAGTGCACCAGCGGATTGATCTTCAGTTGGGCAACGACGGGATTGGTGTGCAAGTACCAGCGCATGTCGAAATAGATGTTCGGCTTGCGTCCCTCGCGCCAGCCGTAGCGGCAGAAATGCTCAATCGCGTCCAGCGCCGCCTCATGCACGTCGGTGCCGTTGACCAGGTAGTAGTTCGGGTCGATCAGGCCCGAGGCTGCGACGACATGCAGGTCCGGGAACGGCTCGCGCTTCTCGCGCAGCATGTCGTCCAGGTAATGCGCAAACGGATCCTCGCCCGAGGCGGGATCGTCGCGATACGGCACGAGATGCAGGACGGCCCACAGCTCCGGCATAGGCGCGAAGCGGCCGGAGGTCCTCTGCGTGAGGAAATGCGCCAGGGCCACGGCCTCCGGCGGCAGGTCGTAGGCGTCGCGGTACCAGGCGGGATCGAAGTGCCAGACCGGCCGGCGTCCTTCATGCTCGCCGTGGCGCAGATAATGCAGCAGCGGGTTCATGCCCGCTGTCTGCACGTCGGGATAATGTTCGAGGTACCATGCAGGATCGAAATACCGGTTCGGCTGGCGTCCCTCGCGCCAGCCGAAGCGATTGAAATGCAGCAGTGGCTCGAGGTCGGAACCGCGGACGTCCTCGTTCTGCAACAGGTACCAGGCGCCGTCGAACAGGCCCGACGCCTCCAGTTCCTCGAGCTCGACAGGATCGTCGTGGTCGCTCACGGTCAGTCGGCGGCGATGCCCTCGGCGCTGGCGCCCGGCTCGTCTGCCAGGGCCGCGGCCGCCTCGGCGATCACCGGATCCCAGGCGCCGGGGGTCTTCTGGCGGAACAGGCGTGCGGTCGGGTACCAGGGACTGTCGCTCCGCTCGAGCAGCCAGCGCCAATCGGCGGCCTTGGGCACCAGGATCCAGACCGGCTTGCCGAGCGCCCCGGCGAGATGGCCCATCGCCGTGTCGACCGTGATCACGATGTCGAGGTTGGCGATCATCGCAGCCGTTTCGCCGAAATCGGTGAGCTCGCCCGAGATGTCGGCAAGTCCCGGGAACAGCGACAGCGACGCCTCGTCGGACTGCGGCAGCGGCTTCTGCAGCGAGACGAAGCTGGCGCCGCCGGCGGTGGCGAGCGGCGCGAGGCGAGCCAACGGCAGGGAACGCCGGCGGTCGTTGGGATGCGTCGGCCGGCCGGTCCAGGCCAGCCCGATCCGGCGCGTGCCGGGAGGCAGACGTGCACCGAGCCGCTCGCCCCAGGCCGCCACGCGCACTGGATCAGCGAACAGATAGGGGATCTTGGCCGGTATCGTCTCCAGCGTGGTGTGCAGCAGGCCCGGCACGCTGGAGAGCCGGCAATGCGCGGCGTGGCCGGGCACGTCGGTCCAGCGGTGGCAGTATTGCTTCACGCCGGGAATGCTCGAGAGCAGCGGCCCCATTTCGGCACTGCAGCCGAGGATCAGCTCCTCGCAGCGTTCGGCCGCCATCGGGATGTAGCGGGCGAACTGGATGGTGTCGCCATAGCCCTGGTCGCCGACCATCAGCAGGCGGCCGTGCGGGATGCGCATGCCGTTCCAGGCCGCCGAGGTCATCTTCGGCAGCGTTCCCTTGCCGGCCTCGGTCTGGTTGCGCCATTCGTATTCCAGCCAGCCCGGCTCGAAATCGCCGAGTGCCAGCAGGTTCTGCCCGAGTGCGAGATGCCCGTCCGCGTGGTCCGGCTTGAGGCCGAGCGCGCGCAGCAGGCAGGCGGTGGCGTGTTCGCGATCGTCGACATCGGTGAACACGAGCGAGAGATTGACCAGGTGGTCCGCGTTCTGCGGATCGAGCCGGATTGCCTCCTGCCCAACTTTCAGCGCGTCCTGCATCCGATAGACGATGCGATACAGCGCGCTGAGATTGGCATACCAGCTTGCGACGCCAGGCCGCGCCGCCACCGCGCGTTCCAGCAGCGTGATGCCGCGCTCCGGGTCATTGGTGTGGGCGGCCACCATGCCGAGCAGGGCGAGGGCGGAGGCATTTTCCGGCGACGTGGTGAGGACGTCGTTGCAGATGCCGGCGGCCTCGCCGAAGCGCCTGGCCTGTGCCGCCGCCTGGGCTCGCGCGAGTGCCTGGTCGGGCGTCTCGGCCGGGCTGCCCGTTGTGGTCGTGGCGGCTCCGCTCAT
>JBGPND010000306.1:0-5007 GCA_041487355.1 Acetobacteraceae bacterium
CGCTTCGAAAGTCTTGCAGACCGTGTGGAAACTCGGTCCCAGGTCCGGATTGCGCAATTTCCATCTGATGCGGGATGCGATGAGGACTCATTGTTGCGCTTCCGACGCCACGTGCGAATCAATATTACGAGGCAACAGGAGGCGGCGAGTTTTCACACAGTCTGCTTGAGTTGTGCAACGACGGCCTGGTCGGTCTGCAGCAGCCAGGAATGTCGGCTTCCTACCCACAGCCGAAACTCAAGATCGGACACGACCTAACCTTGACCAGTATGCGGCGATGCATCGTACTCCGCGCATGTCCCGTCCGAGTCTGCACCTCACACCGCATGGGCACCTCGTCCTCGAACGGTCCGACGACGCGCCGGAGATCGATGAGCGCATTGCCGGGCGCCTGAACGACGCGTTCGCGCGCGGCGGCGGCTACGGACTCCTGCAGCTTGGCGCCGGCGAGGTGGGGCAGGCCCTGCCGCCGGTTTTCCTGTGGTGGCGCGGATTTGCGGCACGCTACGTGGCATCGCTGTGCCTGCAATCGTCTGGCCTGGAGGGCGGCGTCTCGTCGTCCGCCGGCGTTCCGGACATAGCGGCGCCAACCGAGGCCGAACTCGCGTCCCTCGTGCTGACAGCGCCCATGATGTCGGGGGCCGAATATCTGACGCCGGATGTGCTGCGCGCGCTGTGGCAGGAAACCGCGACTGCACTGGCACTGTCCCTTGCCGCGGCGAAAACCGATCTGCAGAGCTTTCTGAAGGGACTCAATCCGGCCTGGAACCTGGTCGGGCGCGTGCACTTCAATCTGGCGGAAAACCGCCGCGACGCGGAAGCGCCGTTCGCCTTCATGGCCACCTATACGACGCGGCTTTCGGCGCAGGCCAAGGCGCAGCATCTGCCGCTCGGTCAGGCCCTGCGCGAATACGCCGGGGCGGCAAACCGGGAAAAGCTGCTGTCGCTGCTGGTGCCGGTGCAGCGTGCCGCCGAGACATGCGCCTGGCTCAAGCCGATGATCGATGCCGGTGAGATCTTTCATCCGCTGCGTTGGACGCCTCAGGAAGCCTCGCGCCTCCTGGCCAGCGCGCCTGACCTGGAAAGTGCCGGCGTTGTCGTGCGCATGCCTGCATCATGGCGGGCGAACCGACCGTCGCGTCCGCAGGTGACGGGAACGGTCGGCACACGCGCGCCATCGGCGGTTGGCCTCGATGGGCTGCTGGATTTCCGCATGGAAATCACCCTGGATGGCGAGACCCTGAGCGAACAGGAAATTTCGACATTGCTCTCCGGCACCGACTCCCTGGTGCTGCTGCGCGGTCAATGGGTCGAGGTCGACGGCGAACGGCTGGAACGCGCGATGCGGCAATTCCACGACGCCGAGCAACTGGCCGCGCAGAACGGCCTGACCTTCGCCGAGGCGATGCGGATGCTGGCCGGAGCGGCGGTCGCGGACGATGCGGCGGACGTGGCCACCGCCGACTGGTCGCACGTGACGGCAGGCCCATGGCTGGCGGAGACCCTGCAACGGCTTCGCGCGCCGGATGGTGCTGGTGCGGATCCCGGCGCGGCGCTGCACGGGGTATTGCGGCCGTATCAGCAGGCGGGCGTGCAGTGGCTGCATCTGCTGTCCGGGCTGGGGCTCGGCGCCTGCCTCGCCGACGACATGGGGCTCGGCAAGACGATCCAGGTGCTGGCGCTGCTGCTGGCGCAGAAGCGGCAGAACGGCGATGCGCGGCGCCAGCCGAACCTGCTGGTGGCGCCCGCCTCGTTGCTGGCGAACTGGGCGGCGGAAATCGAAAAATTCGCCCCCGACCTGAAGGCGATGATCGTGCATCCCTCGGCGATGACGGCGGAGCAGATCAAGCAGTTCACTCCGGCACAGGCGGCGGAGCTCGATCTGGCGATCACCAGCTACGGTTCGCTGCTGCGCATGCCCGTGCTCGCGGAAACCGAGTGGCGCTTTGCCATCCTGGACGAGGCGCAGGCGATCAAGAACCCGAACGCGAAACAGACCCGGGCGGCCAAGGCGCTGAAGGCAACCGCGCGCATTGCCCTGACCGGAACGCCGGTCGAGAATCACCTCGGCGATTTGTGGTCGATCTTCGATTTCATCAATCCGGGACTGCTGGGATCGGCCAGGCAATTCACCCGCTATGCCAAGGGCCTGACCGAACGCGAGGTCAATCCCTATGGCCCGCTGCGGGAACTGGTGCGGCCCTACATCCTGCGCCGCATGAAGACCGACAAGGCGATCATCAGCGATCTGCCGGATAAAACCGAGGTGAAGGCGTATTGCAGTCTCAGCCGCAGGCAGGCGGCGCTGTATGCCCAGGCGGTCGACGATCTGGGCAATGCGCTGGAAGCCAGCGATGGCATCCAGCGCAGGGGCATCGTGCTGGCGATGCTGATGCGGCTCAAGCAGATCTGCAACCATCCCTCGCAGTGGCTGCATGACAACGCCTGGGCCGAGCAGGACAGCGGCAAGCTGGCACGCCTGCGCGAGATTTCCGAAGTTGTGGCCTCGCGACAGGAGAAGATGCTGGTGTTCACCCAGTTCCGCGAGATGACGGCGCCGCTGGCGACATTCCTGGGCGGCATATTCGGGCGTCCCGGCCTCGTCCTGCACGGCGAGACGGAAGTGCGGAAACGGCGTGGCCTGGTGCAGACATTCCAGGAGGATGAGACCGTGCCGTTCTTCGTCCTGTCGCTGAAGGCGGGCGGCTCAGGGCTGAACCTGACGGCGGCCTCGCACGTCGTGCATTTCGATCGCTGGTGGAATCCGGCGGTGGAGAACCAGGCGACCGACCGCGCATTCCGCATCGGACAAAAGCGGAACGTCCTGGTGCACAAATTCGTTTGCCGCGGCACGGTCGAAGAGAAGATCGACGCCTTGATCGACTCGAAGCAGGGCGTGTCTGATGAACTGCTGTCGGGTGCCGGCGAGATCAACCTGACCGAGATGAAGGATGACGAACTGTTGCATCTGGTCGCACTGGATTTGAATGCCGCGATGAAGGACTGAGGGCGATGTCGCGATATTACGGAGGTTGGGCACCCTACGTTCCGGTCGCCGAGCGACGCCGCAAGGCCGTGCTCGCGATGGAGAAGCTGCGCAAGAAGGGGCATCCCGTCGCGCCGGTGGCGATCGCCGGGCGCGCCATTGCCACTACCTTCTGGGGCAATGCGTGGTGCGACAATCTGGAAAGTTACCACGACTACGAGAACCGCCTGCCGCGGGGGCGCACCTATGTGCGCAACGGCTCGGTGGTCGACCTGCAGATCGCGCCGCGCGAAGTCAAGGCGATGGTCAGCGGGTCATCGATCTATCACGTCACGGTCAGCATCGGCACGGTCGCGAAGGCGCAATGGCAGTCGATCTGCAAGGATTGCGCGGGCGCGATCGACTCCCTGGTGGAGCTGCTGCAAGGCCGCTTCTCCAAGGGCGTCATGGAGCGCATCTGCCGCCAGGACAACGGGCTGTTTCCGCGGCCCTCCGACATCCGCTTCTCGTGCAGTTGCCCGGACTACGCATCGATGTGCAAGCACGTGGCGGCGGTGCTGTACGGCGTCGGAGCGCGGCTCGACAAACAGCCGGAGCTGCTGTTCCGTCTGCGCGCGGTCAACGAGAACGACCTGGTGGCCAATATCGATAAGGCCCTGCCCATGTCGAAGACGGGTCCCGTCGCGGGCAAGGTGCTGGATGCCGACGACCTGTCGGCCATGTTCGGTCTGGATATGGCCGGAGCCGAGAGTTCGCCTGTTGTTGACGGGGATGCCAAACCGCCGCGCGCCAGCCGCAAGGTGTCGACGCGCGCGAGCACAAGTCCGCGTGCGAAACCCGCGGCCGGCAAGAAGGCCGCACCCAAGCGTGCCGCCCGCAAGCAGGCCGCGCCAGGCAGACGGGTGCCGCCGAAGGCAGCGCCGGCGGCGAAGCGCCGGTGAGGGCAGCGGAACGTCGAAGTCCGCGGTGTCACGCCGGTTCGTGGCGCTGTCGGCGGCGCAGATGAAGGAGTGGATGGCGGCCGAGCTGTCCGAGTTGGATCTGCTGGTGATCCAGATCGATGGGATTCACATAGAGCAGGACCTGGTCCTTCTGGCGGCGGTCGGCATTGACGGGGAAGGGGTGAAGCATCCGCCCGGTGTGCTGGAAGGCGCGACGGAGAACGCGGCGGCGGTGCAGGCGCTGCTGGACAACCTGGTTGAACGGGGTCTCGACCCGAAGGTCTGCCGTCTGTTCATCATCGACGGGTCGAAGGCACTGCGGAAGGCAATCCGCCGGACGTTCGGCAAGCACACGCCAATCCAGCGCTGTCAGGTGCACAAGGGGCGCAACATCATGGAGCGTCTGCCGAAGCACCTGCATGCCTCGGTGCGGCGGACGCTGCGCCAGGCGTGGGAGCTCGACGATGCAGCGAAGGCGGAGCAGCTGATCCGCAACCTGGCTCGTCGGCTGGAGCAGATGGCGCCGGGTGTCTCGGCCACGATCCTGGAGGGGATGGACGAGTTGCTGACAGTCGTTCGTCTCAATCTGCCGCTGCAACTTCGCCGCTCTTTAGCCTGCACCAACATCATCGAGAACATGATGGGCAGCATCCGGCGGGTATGCCGCAACGTGAAACACTGGCGCGATGCGTCGATGGCACTGCGCTGGACGGGTGCGGCAATGCAGGAAGCGGCCAAGGGGTTCCGCCGGTTGAAAGCTCATAAGCAACTGCCGGTGCTGCGCGAGGCGCTCGCTGCCCTGCACGAACAGAACGCCAGCGACACGGCTGTTGCGCCGGTAGCTGTGGCTGCGTAGCGTGCTATTGGGCGATGGCCGTCAGGCAAGTTTCAACAGAAAGCGGGACATCCCCTCTTTCAGAACGTCCTTTATGTTACTCTAATACCAACCGCCGTTGCTGCTGACTCTTGTCGCCGCTCCCTCGCCGTCATGGCCGGGCTTGTCCCGGCCATCAGTGGTGGCACCGTGCCACGACGGATGGCCGGGACAAGCCCGGCCATGACGGGAAAAGCGAGCGCTGA
>JBGPND010000307.1:0-4993 GCA_041487355.1 Acetobacteraceae bacterium
AACGGAACCGACCGCGCCGGAGGCGGCGGAGATCACCACGGTCTCGCCGTGCTTAGGCTGGCAGACTTCGGAAATGCCGCGGAACGCGGTGGCGCCCGGCATACCGAGCACGCCAAGAAAAGCGGAAAGCGGCGCGCCATGGCGATCGAGCTTGGTGAGCCGATCACCCGGCGTGACGGAATGCGTCTGCCAGCCGCGCGCGCCCACCACCGCATCGCCGGCGACGAAGCGCGGATCGGCGGAGGCGACCACCTCGCCCACCGTTTCGCCGGTCATCACCTCGCCCGGGTTTACCGGCTG
Source organism: Acetobacteraceae bacterium (assembly GCA_041487355.1). Classification (GTDB taxonomy): domain Bacteria; phylum Pseudomonadota; class Alphaproteobacteria; order Acetobacterales; family Acetobacteraceae; genus JAMXLO01. Next base: position 301 of record JBGPND010000307.1, read on the forward strand.
CGCATAGGTCTGCTGCTCGCGTAGCCGACCGCGCATATAGGGATCGATCGACAACCAGATGGTCCGGGTGACGACTTCGCCGGCACCCGGGGTGGGAATGGCGTCTTCGCCGATCTCGAAGTCCTCACGGCGCGGACTGCCGGTTGGGCGATGCTTCAGCACGACCGAACGGCGGATGGTTTCCGTGTTGCTCATGGCTCAGGCCGCCTCTGACCGCAGCACGAGCCGCCCGGTTACCTTGCCGTCGCGCAGGCGCATCAGCGCGTCGTTGGCCTGGCTTTGCGGCACGGTGGCGACCGGCAGCGCGGACAGTGTTCCGTCCTGCGCCAGTTTCACCAATTCGCGCAGCTCCTTCGGGTTGCCGACGTAGGAGCCCTGCACAGTGAGCGCGCGGATCGCCATCAGCGGCAGCGGCAAAGTGAGTTCGCCGCCGAACAAGCCGACCTGCACCAGCTTGCCGCCCTTGCGCAGCGCATCGAAGGCGCAGCGCGCCGTCTGCGTGCCGTTCACCAGGTCGATCACCGCCAGCACCGGACCACCGGCCGCCTCGATGATGCGCTTGGTGACGCCCTCACCGCTGCCGTCCACCACCTTGTGTGCCCCGGCCTTCAGTGCCGCCTCGCGCTTTTCCGCGCTGATGTCGACCACCACGATGTTCTGGTGCTTCAGTGCCTTCAGCACGGCGATGGCGTTCAGGCCCAGACCGCCGGCACCGACCACGACGATGGCCTCGTTGGGCGGGATCGGCATGGCCTTGCGGATCGCCGAGTAGACGGTGATGCCCGAGCAGGCATAGGTCGCCGCCACCGCCGGATCGAGCGTGCCCGGATCGACCAGGTGCCGCGGATGCGGCGCGATCACGTGCGTGCCGTAGCCGCCATTGGCATAGACGCCGAGGCTGCGCGGCGTAAGGCACATATTGTCCTCCTCCGCCAGGCACTTCTCGCATGTGCCGCAGCCGAGCCAGGGGAACACGATGCGCAGGTCGCCGACCTTCACGCCCCTGGCGTCGGGACCGAGCTTCGCGACGCGGCCGACGATTTCGTGCCCCATGGCGAGCGGCAGCACGACGCCGCGGTCCTTCAGCGACATCTTCTTGCCGCCGCCGATGTCGTAGTAGCCGTCCCAGATGTGCAGATCGGAGTGACAGACGCCGCAATGCGTCACCTCGATCAGCACTTCGGTGCCTTTCGGCTCCGGCGTCGGCAGCTCGATCTCCTGCAAAGGCTTTCCGTTTTCGACCACGGCCCAGGCGCGCATCGGTGGGTCTCCTGTCTTGGACGGGTGAGATGGATAACCCGCGGCGGGGCGGGGTCAAGGGTATTGCTTGCGGCGCCAACCATCTGAGACTAGATATTGTCTCAATTGATCTTGGAGGGCCCGATGTCCGTCAATGCTGCTTCCGTGCCCGAGATTTTGGGACTCCGCAAGCATCCGTCCCGCCCTGGCTCGCCGCTGGGTCTGATGGGGGAAGTTGAGAAGGGTCTTCCCTTGTCCGCGCTGGACCGCATCGTCCATGCAGTGGCTCCTGGCGACAGCAGCTTCGCGTACCGTCTGGTGCCGCGGGCCACGCTGGCCCGGCGTCGCGCGCAGGCCTCGGCGCGCCTGACCCCCGACGAAAGTGCCCGCGTTGCCCGACTTGCCGCCGTCTGGGCCTTCGCCAAGGATGTCTGGGGCAGCGACGAGGCAGCACGCGACTTCCTGTTCCGCCCACACATGCTGCTGGATATGCGTCGTCCGATCGACGTGGTGCTGGCGAGCGAGCTGGGGCGACCCCTGGTCGAGAACATCCTTGGCAGCCTGAAATACGGCACCGCCGTGTGACGGCCCAGCGCCTCGATCGCGTCGTGACGGCGTTTCGCATTGGCGATCCGCATGGTACCCATCCAATCTTCGACGCGACCGGCTCAAAGCTCTTTCCGGGGCGGTGGAACACGTCCGCGAGTCCGGTGATCTACGCCTCGCAGCACTATTCGACGGCCATGCTGGAGCAGCTCGTCCGCGCCAGCGGAAAGCTGCCGCCGCATCAGCATTTCATCGAGATCACGATCCCCAGCGGTGTGACCTACGAGATGCTGAACCCGGCGCAACTGCCAGGCTGGGACGACGCATCTCGAGTTGCCAGCCAAGCGCACGGCGAAGTCTGGCAGACCTCGCACCGATCACTCCTGCTGCTGGTGCCGAGCATCCTCGCGCGCATGGAACTCAATGTGCTGATCAATCCCGAACACCCGGAGTTCCCGCGCATCACCCACAGTCTGCATCAGCCAGTGTGGTGGGACCGGCGGCTGTTCGGACCAGTGGCGTAGGGCGGAAAAGCGCAGCGCATTCCGCCATCCGTCCAATTATATCGGGAATGGCGTTGAGGACGGATCGGCGGAATGCGCTGCGCTTTTCCGCCCTACGTTGGCTATCCCCGCTTGCCCAGCGCCTCCGGGTTGGTCACGCGCACCGGCTTGCCGTCGAGGAAGGCGAGCGCGTTCTCCAGGCTTTGCGGATAGAAGCCCTGCCAGGTTTCCTGCACGCCATAGCCCAGATGCGGCGTCATCACCACATTGGGCGCCGTGCGCAGCGGATGGTTCGCCGGCAGTGGTTCGCGGTCGAACACGTCGAGCGCGGCGACGATGCGGCGCGCCTGCACCGCCTCGATCAGCGCCTTCTCGTCGACGATGGGCCCGCGCGACGTATTGACCAGGATCGCGCCCGGCTTCATGCGCGCGATGTCCGCCGCGCCGATCAGGCCGCGCGTGCGGTCCGACAGCACGAGATGGATGCTGATCGCGTCGGAGCGAGACAGCAGTTCCTCCTTGGAAACCATCGTGGCGCCGGCCGCCTGCGCCTTCTCCGGCGTCATGTTCTGGCTCCAGGCCAGCAGGTTCATGTTCAGCGCCTTGCCGTAGCGCGCCATGTGCGAGCCGAGCCGACCGAGGCCGATCACGCCCAGCGTCTTGCCCGCGAGCACGTAGCCGACCGGAACGCCCTCCTGGAACTTTCCGGCGCGGATGTTTGCGTCACCGGCGGGGATCCCGCGTGCGGCGGCGACCAGCAGTCCGAGCGCCAGTTCCGCCGTCGCCGCCTCGTTGTTGCCTCCGCCGGTCGTGTTGCACACGACGATGCCGCGGGCGGTGCAGGCCGCCGTGTCCAGCGAGGCGTTGCGCGCGCCGGTCATCCCCAGCATGCGCAGCTTCGGCAGGCGGTTGATCAGCGACCCCGGCAGCGGCGTGCGTTCGCGCATCGACAGCACGATGTCGAAGTCGGCGAGTTGGCGCGCCGCATCGTCGTCGTTCTCGAACGCCTTGCCGAAGAACACCACCTCCGCACGCGCCTGCAACGGCGACCAGTCCGCGCTGGTCCGCGCCACACCCTGCCAGTCGTCCAGCACCGCCACCTTCGTCATGTCTGCCTCCCCTCGCCGGCGTCAGATGACGCCTTGCTGCTTCAAGGTCACTATCTCATCAGACGGCAGCCCTAGCCAGCCGCCATAGACCTCCGCATTGTGCTGCCCCACCGTCGGGCTCGGCTGGGTCGGCACCTTGTCGGCGCCGTGCAGCCGCAGCGGTGTCGTCGGCACCACGATGTTGCCGAGGTCCGGATGGTCGATGCGCTCCAGCATGCCGCGGCCATGCATGTGCGGATCGTTCATCACCTCCTTCACGTTGCGCACCGGCGCGCAGGGGATGCGATAGCGGCTGGCCGCCGCGAACACCTCCATCTTGCCCCTGGTGCTGGTCCAGGCGGTGACGATCGCCTCGGTCGCTTCGAGGTTCTCCACACGGGCGGCGTTGGTCGCATAGCGCGGATCGTTGGAGAGGTCCTCGCGGCCCATCGCCTTGAGCAGGTTCTGCCAATGGCCCTCGGTGACCACATGGATCGCCACATAACCATCGGCGGTAGGGAATGCGTTGTATGGCGCGGTGGACAGCGCAGCCTGGCGGTTGCCGGTGCGCGGCGGAATCTCTCCGGTCCTGATGTGGTACTCCATGCTGGACGCGAGCGAGGAATACACCGCCTCCTGCATCGCGACCTCAACGAGCTGGCCAACGCCGGTGTGCTCGCGTTGGAACAGTGCCGTGACGACGGCGGCGTAGAGATGGATGCCGCCCATGAAATCCACCAGCGTGGGACCGGCCTTCACCGGCGGCCCGTCGGGAAACCCGGTGACGCTCATGATGCCGGACTGCGCCTGGATGGTGAAATCCATCGCCAGGTTGTCGCGGTCAGGCCCGGTGATGCCGAAGCCGGTGCCGGTGGCATAGACCAGCCGCGGATTGACCGCCTTCAGCACCTCGTAGCCGACCCCAAGCTCGTCCAGCGTGCCGGGGGAAAAATTCTCCAGCAGCACGTCGGCACGCTCCACCATCTGGCACAGCAGCGCGCGCCCGCGCTCGGATTTCAGGTTGAGCGTGATCGCCCGCTTGTTGGCATTCAGCATGGCGAACGGCAGGGATGCACTGCGTCCGGGCTGAGCACGGCGGCGCAGCGGCTCGCCGTGCGGCGGCTCGATCTTGATCACGTTGGCGCCGGCCTTGGCCATCAGCAGCGTGGCATAGGGGCCTTGGAAGATCTGGCCGAAGTCGAGCACAGTGATGCCTGCCAGCGGGGTGTTCATCGCGAGCCTCCAGAAGCGAGGCCGTCACGATAGAGCAGTCCGCGCACGGCTGGCGACTGAGGGACCGTGCCATGCGACGCCTGC
>JBGPND010000308.1:0-4988 GCA_041487355.1 Acetobacteraceae bacterium
CATTCGATCAGATCGAAGCGCCCCTATAATCCGTCATCCCCGGGCTTGACCCGGGGATCTCAGTGGGCCTTGGGGGATGGCCGGGTCAAGCCCGGCCATGACGGGAAGGGCCGGGCACCGTACGTCATTCATTTCAGCGCCTGGTATTATACCGCCGAGCGAGACCGCTCCTGTCGCCACTTTCGCAACATCCTGGGCCCCCGCTCCCCGCCTGCGCAGGGACAAGCTTTGCGGGGGTGACGAAAGAGGCGGACGGACGCAATAGGTTGTCATCCCCGCGAAAGCGGGGACCCAGGGGGTGACCGTCATCGCTGCACCAAGCTACCCAGCCGGCGCGGCCTCGCGTGCCCGCTGCCTGGCGATCTCCTCGTCCCACGGTCCCGGGAACAGGCCGAGCCCGACCACGTCGGAGGCGAACACGCGCTCCTGGCGCGGCCACTTCTCGCGCGGCAGCTCATAGGACACTTCCAGCCCGTTGCCGTCCGGATCGCGGAAATAGATGCCGAGCGAGAGCCCGTGATCGACGATGCGGTCGATCTTCACGCCCTTCTCCTTCAGCCGGTGAAAGGCGTCCTTCAGATCGTCCAGGCTCGCCATCATGAAGGCCAGGTGATTGAGCCCCACCTGGCCCTTCTGCTGCAGCGGCGCATCGTCGCCGACCTGCATCAGCGCCACCTCGTGCGACATGTCCTGGTCCGCCGACATGAACGCCGCCCAGCCCTGGCGGTAGTCGTAGGTGTGCAGGCCGAGCACGTCCTCGTACCACTGCTTCGAGCGCTCCGCGTTGCGCACGTAGAGATTCACGTGCCCGAGATGTTTCGGCCGATAGCTCATCTCACGTTCTCCCTGACTATGGCGTGGCGTCCTCGCGTTGCAGGAAATCCAGCACGCGCTGCATCGCCTCGTCTTTCGGATATATCGCAGCGAGGGCGCGGGCGCGTGTCAATGGGTCGGAGGCGAAGAACCGCTCGTACAGCACCTGGCGGCTGCCGAACGAGCTGCCGGCGACGTCCCAGGCGAGGCGGAACAGCCTGACGCGATCGCGCGCCGAGGACGTGTCGGTCGCCAGGTACTGCTCGATGTCGCCAGCCAGCGGGCCGGAAAAATCCGCCTCGCTCGGAGTGATCATGAAACTGGACGAACCGAGCAAATGCAGGATCTCGATCATCCGCGGATAGGCGGTCATGAACAGATTGCGCGTGCTTTCGATGGTGACCGAGTCCGGGCACATCACGCCCCACTCGTCGAGCTTCGCATCTGCCTCGCCGGCGCGGATCAACGCCCGCGTCAGCACCGTGGTCAGCATCAACTCGCCGATCCGTTCCTCGGTGTGCGGCAGATGCTTGTTGCCGAGCGTCTCGGTCATCAGCAGAGCGAGGCCCAGCACGAACTCGCACTTGGCGAGGTTCTTCGCAGCACCCTGATGCGCCGAATGCGCCGAATAATGCGTGGCGTATGCCGCACCGTTCAGCAGGCCGACATCGCCGTACAGGAACACCCGGTCCCACGGTACTTCCACATCGTCGAAGAACACGATGCAGTCCATTTCCTCGAAGCGCGAGCCGAGCGGATGGTCGAAATGCGACCGACCGAGATCGAAGCTGTCGCGGCAGAGGAAGCGCAATCCGGGCGTACCGCATGGGATGGCGAAGGCAACCGCGAATGGGCTGTGGTCTTCGGTGTGCTGTCCGAGGCGCGGCGAATACACCGCGATCTCGTCGGCCAGCGGCCCAAGCGTTGCCAGCACGCGCGCACCGCGCACCACGATGCCGGCGCTGGTCTCGCGCACAGCGCGCAGCGCCGTGCCTTCCTGCAGGTTGAACGTGCCGGAGACGGTGCGGCTGCGCTGCAGGTTGATCAGCGAGTGCGTCAGGACGATGTCGTTCTCGCGGATATACTCGTAGTAGCGCCGGATGTTGTCGCCGAACTCTGGCCGACCGCGCGCGAAATAGTCCGCGGCGGCGGCCCAGGCGGCGAGGGTGACGTTCATGAAGTCCGGTGAGCGCCCCATCATGCCGCAGGTCGTGCGCGCCCAGTTCAGCATCATCACGCGGCGCGCCTCCAGCTCCTCCCTGGTGCGCGGGATGATGAACGAAAGCCCGACGCGATCGCCGGTGGTCGGCGAGACATAGGTCATCTCGTCACGGAACTTCGGGTCGCACTGCATGTCATAGAGCGAGGCGATCGCGCGTGCGCCGTTGGCGAGCCCCGGATGAGTGGTCACGTCCTTGACGCGCTCACCCCCCAGCCAGACATGGCGTTCCTGCTGCTTGAGGCCCGTTAGATATTGGCGTCCGGTGCGAGCCGGCATGGCGCGTCTCCTCCTCGGCGCGCCGGATTGTGCGCGGTGGCAGGGGCGCGTTCAAGCATGCTGCGCTACCACGCTCCCTCTCCCCTTGCGGGAGAGGGTCGGGGTGAGGGGGCTGTATGCGCCGTCCGCTGTTTCCACCCCTCTCCGCATCCCTCTCCCGCAAGGGGAGAGGGAGCGTGGTATCATGGCCAGTCGGTATCGAATCCGGCGAACCGGTGCGGGATGCGCCTTATGTCAGCGATCAGCTCACGTTGCAGACCGAGCGGCGTGCCCGGCGGAAAATCGAGATCGAGCGAATCCGCCGCGCCGCCATACCGCTGCTCGATCGCCCCGACGATCCGCGCATACGTGCCGCAGGCCGCGAAGATGCGCACCACATCGTCCGGCACCTGTGCCGCCATCTCGCTCCAGCGCCCCTCCACCGACAGCCGGTGCAGCTTCAGCCCGAGATCCTGCAAGCCGTGCAGCGCCAGGATCGGCATGTAGGTGCGCGTCGAGCCGTAGAAGCCGATGCGGCGCTGCACCTGCTCCATCGCGGCCGCGACGGTCGCCTCATCCGGCCCGGCGGCGATGAACCCGCCACCGTGCACGTCGAAATTCTCCCGCCGCCGGCCACTGCGTTGCATCCCCACTGCGATCTGCGGCAGGCACACCTGCTCCAGGTAGCGGCGCGAACACAGCGGGTGCAGTCGCACGCCGTCGCCCACCTGGCCGGCGACACGCAGCATCGCCTCGCCCACCGCCGCAATCGTCACCGGCACCATCGGGAGCCCGGTCGGCTCCGGCGAGAAATCCGGCGTCATCAGCGTCAGCGTGTAGTGCTCACTGTGGAAATCGAGCTTTTCACCCGTCTCCCAGCAACGCCAGATCGCCCGCAGTGCCCGCACATAGTCGCGCAGCCGGGGCGCCGGCGCGGTCCAGGCGATGCCGAAGCGTCGCTCGTTGTGGCCCTTCACCTGGCTGCCCAGCCCCAACACGAAGCGCCCGCGCGAATTCGCCTGCAGGTCCCAGGCCTGCGACGCGAGCACGGTCGGGCTGCGCGGGAAGGCCACGGCGACCGACGGCGTCAGCTCGACCCGCTCCGTCGCGATGGCCGCGATCGCGAGCGGGGCGAACACGTCGTGCCCCGGCTCCACCGTCATCACCGCATCGTAGCCGGCGGCCTCCGCGCCGCGCGCTGCCGCCGCGGTTGCGTGCCAATCCCGCATCGGCAGACGTGTGAAGACCCGCATCCTGTTCTCCCTGCGATCCGTTGCGCCTGTCTGACCGCCCGGTTAGCGTGCTGCGCCTGAAGCCATCGCATGGACCTGACCACACTGGCCGCCGCTCTGTTCATCGCACTCGGCCTGTTGGCGGCCGACACCTACGTGCATTCCGACTCGGTCGAGCTGGAAGTCATCGCCGCCCCGTCGCTCGTCAGGAGCGAGAGAATGTCCCTCGATCAGCCGACGCTCGAGCTCGAGTTCGAGGACCAGCTTCATCAGATTGCCAGTACTGTGTCGCTGGTCCAGACACCGCTGATCCGCACCGGCCAGGACGAAGGCGTCGGCCAGGCGGTGTTCGCAGCCATCAGGCTCAAGCACGCCGCCCTCGCCTTGCAGACCGAGCTCGGCTACGAGCCCGACCGGATCAGGCTTGCGCTCTATATCGAGCATGGCCAGTTGCACGGCCTGATCAGCGGGGCGGACCGCCGGGTCGGCAAGTTCCGGCGCATCCTTGTCGCCGAGAAGGATGAGGCGCTGGTCGACTTCGTGCATCGCTCCGCGCTGTGGAGCGCCGCGAAACTCGCGCCGTATACCACCGCGCTTTACCTGCTGCAGAAGCACGCCGACGACAAGGATTTTGCCGAAGTCCTCGCGCTGGCCGACGATGCCAAGGCGCAGATGCCGCCGACCCCGGTGAGCCTCGATCGTTCGCTGTTCGAGAACCTGCTCGGCATTGTGGCGCTGTTCCGCAACGATCCGCCGGCCGCCCGCGCATCGTTCGAGGTGGCGATCGCCGCGGATCCCGCCAACGCGCCGCCGATCCTGAACGCTGCCTTCACCGATCTGCAGCTCGGCGATTACCCAAAGGCGGCCGACCGCATGCGCAGCTTCGTCAAGCGCGAGAACCCGATCAACAACGTGCTGCTTGGTACGGCCTATATGATTTGGGCCGCGGCCGAGATGGGTCGGCGTGATTTCGCAGCCGCCGATGCGCTGCTGGCGAAGTCGACTTCGATCAACCCCGACTGCGCCACCGCCTTCGATCTCTGGGCGGATGCCAAACAGGCAGCGGGTGACGCCGATGCCGCAACCAGCCTGCATCGTCAGGCGCTGGCCGACACCGTGCGGTTCGCCAATTTCGGCGAGTTGGCCGCGCTGTATTTCCGCCCGCCATGGCAGCCCGGCCAGCCGGTGACGCGGAGCCAGTACGCGAACCCGACGGTGGTGCGGTTTCATTAGCGTGTGTGGGCGCCAGAGTGTGTTGGCGCCGCCCTTCACCCGTCATGGCCGGGCTTGACCCGGCCATCTGCCTCGGCCGCAGATGGCCGGGTCAAGACCCTATGCAGGTGTGGATGGCGGCCTGACGCGGAAGCGGATTGAGTTGCCTTTCCACCTTGCAAGGGAGGCAACCGATGGCGAACACCGACCAACCTCGCGCCCGCGAGACCACCATCCAAAGCAATCATGCCACG
>JBGPND010000309.1:0-4935 GCA_041487355.1 Acetobacteraceae bacterium
GCGGTGGCGGGGCTGCATATCGGAATCGTCATGGGCTGGGTCCTGGCCTTCTCCCGCCTGGCGCTCGCTGCCTCGGAGCATGCCAGCCTGCATTGGCCCACCAAGAAGCTGGCCGCCCTCGCCGCACTGGCCGCGGGCGGCAGCTACATGGTGCTGACCGGCATGCACGTGCCGATCGTGCGCAGCTTCTCCATGGCGTGCCTGTACACCGTCGCGGTGCTCGCCGGGCGGCGGGCCATTTCCCTGCGCGGGCTGGCACTCGCCGCGACCGTGCTGATGCTGCTGGAGCCGGAGGAGGTGCCCGGGGTTTCGTTCCAGATGAGCTTCTCCGCCGTGCTGGCGCTGATCTCCGGCTACGAGCTGCTGCGGCCGGCGCTGCGGTCGGTCCGCGGCGACGGCAACTGGAAGCGGCGCTTCGCACTGCACCTGGCGGCGCTGGCGCTGACCAGCGCACTGGCCGGCACTGCCTCCGCGCCATTCGGCGCGTATCACTTCGGGCGCATCCAGCTCTATTTCGTCGTCGCCAACATGGTTGCGGTGCCGCTTACCGCGCTCTGGGCGATGCCGGCCGGTCTGGTCGGGCTCGTGCTCATGCCGTTCGGGCTCGATTGGCTTGCGTTCGTGCCGATGGGCTGGGGCGTCGAGGCAATCCTTTGGGTGGCGCGCACCACGGCTGCCTGGCCGGCGGCGACGTTCGACGTGCCGCATATGCCGCCCTGGGGGCTGGCGACGACCGGGCTCGGCATTGCCTGGCTCGGGCTGTGGCGGAGCCCGATGCGGCTGCTAGGGGTGCCGGTGATAGCGCTCGGTCTGGCCTCGCCGATGCTGGTGCGGCCGCCCGACCTGATGGTCTCGGCGGATGCACGGCTGATCGCCGTGCGCGTGCATGGCGAGGTGTTTCTGCAGCGGACATCGGGGGCTTCGAAGTTCACCCGCGACGCCTGGCTGCAGTACTGGGCGGCCGGCACGCCGCGCGCCATGCCCAGTGACGGTACGGCGGCCGACGGCGCGATTTCGTGCAAGAAGGATGCGTGCCTGCTGCGGCCGCTGCCCCTGGCGAAGGCCGCACTGCTGGTGCGCGGCGCGTTGCATCCGGAGGGTTGCGGCGACGTGTCGGTGATCGTGTCGGCGGAGCCAGCGCGCGGTCTGTGCCCTCGGCCGTGGCCGGCGCTGGTGGATCGCTTCACCGTCTGGCGGTATGGCGCGGCTGCGATCTGGCTGGATGGCCGTCACGCACGCATCCTGACGGATCGCACCTACCGTGGTGTCCGGCCGTGGGTGCCGCCCCCGCCCGTGCCGCGCGCGCGCCCGGTCCCGGCGCTGCCACCCGCCCGGACCGATGCGGAACCAGCGGTGGCGGAACCGACTGTTGCGGAGCCGGCCGCCGAGTGACGCCGCCGAGCGCCGCCTCCGATGTCATTGCGAGCGGAGCGAAGCAATCCCGGGGTGAGTGCGCTCCGACCACGAGATTGCCGCGCCTGCCCCCGGGCGCTTGACCCGGGGGTCGCTGCGCTCCTCGCAATGACAGCGCAACGAGTCATCGTGTCCGCGCGACGGTATGACACCTCACTCGGCCGCGCTGGCGATCGGAACGCTGGTCCAGGTCTTCAGCACGGGGAGCACTTCCTTGGCAAACAGACGCAGCGATGCCTCCGCCGTCTCATAGGGAACGCCGCCGAAGCGGAACGCGGCGTTCAGCTCGAAGTCGCCGATGACAGAGCGCCGCGCCTCGAGTTCGCGCAGGATGCGGTCGGGCGGGCCCCACATGGCGGCCTTCATGAACCCTTCGATTGCACCGTCCATGCCGCCCTTACGCGCGATTTCGGCCTTCTGTGCGTAGGCGTCGTAGCCTTTCACCTGCGAGAAATGCTCGCCCAGCAGCTCGTAGTGCTCGAAGTTGCTGTGCACGAACGTCCCCATGTAGCGCCGCGCCAACTCCTCGGACTGCGCGAGCCCGGGAGAGCAGACGCAGAAATCGGTGATCATCATCGTCGGCGCGTCGGTGCCGTGGAATTTGCGCTGCAGTTCACGGTTGCGCTGGATCGCCGGCAGCCGCATCGGCCACGGCCGGTCGGAAAACATCACCATATGGCCGCCGAGTCGCGCCGCCGCCTCCACCGAGTCCTCGCTGGAGGCCACCGCGTAGATGCGTCCGTCGAAACTGTATTTCGGCCGTGGCCGCAGCTCGATCCGCGGCTGCTGGTAGAATTTGCCGTTGCCTTCCATGAAGCCGGTGCGCAGCGCGTTCACGATCATCGGCGCTGCCTCATCGAAGCGCTCGCGTGATTCGTTCATCGTGCCGCGGAAGGCGGCGAACTCGCGGCGTGCGAGGCCACGGCCGAGGCCGAGCCGCAGGCGTCCCTTGCACAGCAGATCGAGCACGGCGGCCTGCTCGGCCACGCGCAGAGGATCATGCCACGGCAGGATCACCGCGGCGGTGCCGAGGTCGACATTCGGGCACACGCCGGCCAGGTAGGTCATGAGCTGCAGATTGTCGGGGCAGAACGAATAGTCGAAGAAATGGTGCTCGGCCGACCACAGCACGTCGAAGCCGAGATCGGCTGCCAGCCGCGCGAGGCGGATCTCCTCGTCCCAAACCTGATCGTCGCCGATATTCTCCCAGCCGTAGCTGGCGAATATCATCATCATGCCGACGTCCATGGTTGCCTCCCGCGCAGGTCCTACTGGCGGGTAGCTTTCCAGAATCGAGGGAGCATGGCAATTCGGGGCGTCATCACCCAGAATGTCATCACGAGGAGCGAAGCGGTGGCCGTCCTCGGGCTTGACCCGAGGATCAACCCGGCCAAGCAAGCTCGTGGAGAACGCCCCCGAGATTGCTTCGCTTCGCTCGCAATGACAGCCGGGCGTGGGCGGGCAGGTCAGTAGCGGCGGAGCAGCGCCACCAGTCTGCCTTGCACCTTTACCCGATCGGCGGGGAAGATTCGCGTCTCATGCCGCACGTTGCACGGCTCGAGCGCGATCGAGTTGGCGCGCCGGCGCAGCCGCTTCAGCGTGACTTCGCTTTCGTCCACCAGGGCAACGACGATCTGGCCGTTCTCGGCCACTTCGCCCCTGCGGATGATGACCGTGTCGCCGTCCAGGATACCGGCCTCGATCATCGAATCCCCGGCAACCTCCAGCGCGTAGTGTTCGCCGTTGCCAAGCAGGGCCATCGGCACATCGATCTGGCTGCCGGCATCGCGCAGTGCCTCGATCGGCATGCCGGCGGCGATGCGGCCATACAGCGGCAACTGGACCGCCGCCGCATCGTTCGCCGCGCGGACGCCCGGGATGCGCGGCGTGAAATCGCCACGGATGACGTTGGGCGAGAAGCTCTGCCCGGACTCCTCGGCCGACGTGCGGGGCGCCGCATTCTCGGGCAGGCGCAGCACCTCCAGGGCACGCGCCCGATGGTGCCGCCGGCCGATGAAGCCGCGTTCCTCCAACGCTGAGATCAGCCGGTGGATGCCGGACTTCGATTTGAGCTGAAGCGCCTCCTTCATCTCCTCGAAGCTTGGGGAAAATCCGGTCTGCTTCAGGTGGCGGTCGATGAATGTGAGCAGCTCGTACTGCTTCGGGGTGAGCATGGCGGGCGGTTTCCCTCGGGCGTGCCGGGGCTCCACCAGAACGCGGGATGCGCGATACGGAACAAACCGGCAACTGGCCGGTGTTCTAGATTGGTTCGCGCGGCGCCGTCAAGCTTTCCTATGCGGCAGCGTAAAAATTCGCGTCAAATGCCGAGCGAATCGAGGCGAATCACTGGCACTTCCGCCCCTTCGGGCAACGCAGGCGCATGCGGTGGGCGCAGGATGAGCGCGTTCGCGAGCGCCATGCGGCGCAGCATGGCCGAATCCTGCACCGGGAACGGCGTCGCCACGATGTGCCCTTGCGAATCGGTGGAGACGGTGGCGCGCAGGTGGTCGGCGCGATGGTCGTTGGCGCGCAGCGCCGCGCCGGCGATCGCCTGCGAGACCGGCGGCGGCGCGGCAGGCAGGCCGGACAGCCGGCTCAGCGCCGGCAGCAGGAACAGGATGGAGCAGACCAGCGCCGAGACGGGATTGCCCGGCAGGCCGAGTACCGGCACCGGACCGAGCCGGCCGAACAGCAGCGGCTTTCCGGGACGCATGGCGATCTGCCAGAAGTCGAGCTCCAGGCCGCGCGTCTTCAGCCCTTCGATGACAAGGTCGTGGTCGCCCACCGAGGCGCCTCCGGTGGTGACGAGCATGTCCACGCCATGCACCGCGTCGGCCACCGCGGCAACCGCCTCGCGCGTGTCCTGTGCGACGGGGAGCACCACCGGCTCGCCGCCAGCGGCGCGCACCAGGGCGGCGAGCGCATGCGAGTTGGAACTGACGATGCCACCCGGCGGGATCGGCTCGCCCGGCATGGCGATCTCGTCGCCGGTGGCGAGGATCGCGACACGCGGCCTGCGGTGCAGCGTGAGCCAGGGGTGGTTGGCGGCGGCGGCGAGGCCGACGTCACGTGCGGTGATGCGCCGGCCGGCTTGTATCACGGTGTCGCCAGCGGCGAAGTCCTGGCCGGCGCGGCGGATATGGCGTCCCGTCGTCACCGCCTCGTTCACCCGCACCTCGGTGCCGGTTGCCGTGGCATCCTCCTGCAGCAGGATGCCGTCGGCGCCTTGCGGGACGACGCTGCCGGTGAAGATGCGGATCGCCTGGCCGGGTCCGACGCTGCCGGCGTACGGATGGCCGGCGGGGGCGCTGCCGATCACTTTCAGCGTTGCACCCAGCGTGCCGTCGGCCGCGCGCAACCCGTAGCCGTCCATCGCCGATACGTCCGCCGGCGGCTGGGTAAGACGCGCGATCACCGGCGTTGCGGTGACGCGACCCCAGGCGTCGGCCAGCGCGACGACCTCGCCGGGCGTTGGCTGCAGCGCGGCCAGGATGCGTTCGCGGGCTTCCTCGACGCTGATCA
>JBGPND010000310.1:0-4906 GCA_041487355.1 Acetobacteraceae bacterium
GACATCTACCGGGACACCGTCATCGAACAGGCCGAGCAGGGCGTCGACTACATGACGGTGCACGCGGGTGTCCTGCTGCGGTACGTCCCGCTCACCGCCCGCCGCAAGACCGGCATCGTCTCCCGCGGCGGCTCGATCATGGCGCGCTGGTGCCTTTCGCATCACAAGGAGAGCTTCCTCTACGAGCATTTCGACGAAATCTGCGACATCATGCGCAAATACGACGTGTCGTTCTCGCTGGGCGACGGGCTGCGCCCCGGCTCCAACGCGGACGCCAACGACGCGGCGCAGTTCGCCGAACTGGAGACGCTCGGCGAACTCACCAAGATCGCCTGGGACAAGGGCTGCCAGGTGATGATCGAGGGCCCCGGCCATGTGCCGATGCACAAGATCAAGGTGAACATGGACAAGCAGTTGCGCGAATGCGGCGAGGCGCCGTTCTACACGCTCGGCCCGCTGACCACCGACATCGCGCCGGGCTACGACCACATCACCTCGGCGATCGGCGCGGCGATGATCGGCTGGTTCGGCACCGCGATGCTCTGCTACGTCACGCCGAAGGAGCATCTCGGCCTGCCCAACCGTGACGACGTGAAGGTGGGTGTGATCACCTATCGCATCGCGGCGCACGCGGCGGACCTGGCGAAGGGCCATCCGTCGGCGAAGCTGCGCGACGATGCGATCAGCCGGGCGCGGTTCGAGTTCCGCTGGGAGGATCAGTTCAACCTCTCGCTCGACCCCGACACGGCGCGCAGCTTCCACGACGAGACGTTGCCGAAGGAGGCGCACAAGGTCGCGCATTTCTGTTCCATGTGCGGGCCGAAATTCTGCTCGATGAAGATCACGCAGGATATTCGTGCGGATGCCGAGCGGATGGCGGGGATGGAGCAGAAGAGCAAGGAGTTCGCCGAGAAGGGCAAGGAGATCTACCTGCCCGCGGCTGAATAACGAAGAATCACCACAAAGACACAAAGGCACGAAGAGCGCCTTCGTGTCATCGTGTCTTTGTGGTTGATCTTTCTTGCACCCGAGGGCCGTCGCCCCCACACTGGCGGTGATGAGCGAAGCCCGAGCCGCCCTGGAAGCTATCGGCGTGCTGCCGGATACCGAGATCGACATCGGTGGTGCGGCGCTGCAGCTTGCGCGCATCGATGCGCCGGATGCCGATTGGCAGGCGGCACGTGCGCATCTTTCCGACCTCGCGCGCGACGCCGTGGCGCTCGCCGATACGATCGGCACCGATGATCTGGCCATGCGCGCCGAAGCGCTGGCTGGGTTGATTGCCGGCCGCTACGCCTATGCCGGCGATGTCGAGACCTATGACGATCTGGCGAATGCCAATTTGATCCGCGTCATCGAGCGGCGCAGAGGCCTGCCTGTCGCGCTCGGCATCATCTGGCTGCATGCCGCGCGCGCTGCCGGATGGGGCGCGCATGGCGCGGATTTTCCGGCGCATTTCCTGGTCGCGCTGGAAGGCAAGCGCGTTCAGGCGGTGATCGATGTGTTTGCCGGCGGCGTGACGTTGGATGCGCGCGATCTGCGCGTCCTGCTCAAGCGCGTGGAAGGCGAGAACGCCGAGCTGCGACCGGGGCTGTTGCGGCCGATGAGTGCGCGGCGCGTGCTGCTGCGTCTGCAGAACAACATCATGAGCCGCCGCCTGCAGGCCGGCGACCTGCCCGGCGCGCTGACATGCACCGAGGACATGCTGCGAATCGCGCCCGATCATGCCGATCTCTGGCGCCAGGCCGCGGTGATGAACCAGCGGCTCGATCGGGTCGGCGCCGCGTTGCGCTGCTACGAGCGCTTCCTCACGCTGGTGCCGGAGGGTGACGCGGCCAGCCGCATCCGCGGCGCGATCGACGAGCTGCGCACGCGGCTGAACTAGGCGCGGTGATGGGCGAAATCTTTCGCCGCGAAACGGCGGAGCATCCCGAGCCCTTCACCGGCGAGCGACTGACGACAGCCGTCGGCGGTCAGGTGCAGATCGAGCACTATCATCGCTACCTGTTCGCCCGTTCGCTTGTGCCGGGGCTCGATGTCCTCGATGTGGCGAGCGGCGAAGGATACGGTTCGGCGCTGCTTGCCCAGGTCGCGCGGTCCGTGGTCGGCGTGGAATATTCCCAACCGACCGTGCATGGTGCCGCCGGAAATTTCGCACGGCCGAACCTGCGGTTTTTGCAAGCCGACGCACGTGCCCTGCCGCTCGCCGATGGCTGCGTGGATGCGGTCGTGTCGTTTGAAACGATCGAGCATTTCGACCGGCAGGACGCCTTCCTGCGTGAGGTTCGCCGGGTGCTGCGGCCGGACGGAAGATTCATCGTCAGCACGCCGGATCGCGATGTGTATTCCCCGGCAGGGTCGGCAGCGAACCCGTTCCATGTGCACGAGCTGAGCCGGCTCGAGTTTGCCTCGCTCCTGCGCGGGACCTTCCGGCATGTGCTGGTGATGCAACAACGCGCGCTGATCGGCTCCGCGTTGCTCGGCGAGACCGGATCACCCGCGCCGCCACTGGTGTTCGACCGGCGCGGCGAGACGCATTTCGAAGCCTGCGCCGGTTTGCCGCGCGCGCCCTATGTGATCGCCGTGGCATCCGATCGCGAACCGCCGCCGCTGCCGTCGAGCCTCTATATCGATCGCAGCGACCTCGACACCGAGCAGATGAGGCTCATGGCGCTCGCCGGCCGGCTGCACGAGACGCAGACCGAACTCTCCCAGATGCGGGCCGAACTCTCCCAGGTGCGTGCCGAACGCTCCCAGGCTACAGCAAACCTGCAGGAGACAACGCAGCGTGCAGATCTCGCGGAACTGGCGCGTGGCGAATCGGAACAGCGGAATGAAGTGCTCCGGCGCGAGCGCGATCTCGTACAGCGACAGCTTGCTCTGGTGCAGGGCTCGCTGCGCACCTTCATGCGCGGCTACCTGCCGCGGCTCCGCCAGCACCTGCGCGGTCAGCGGCCGTAGCGGCGCTTGCGCCGTTGGAACGCGCGCACCGCGCGCAGGAAGTCGATCTTCCTGAACGCCGGCCACAGCACATCCGAGAAGTAGAACTCGCTATAGGCACTCTGCCAGAGCAGGAAGCCCGACAGCCGCAATTCGCCGCTTGTCCTGATGATCAGGTCGGGCTCCGGGGCATCAGCGAGGTAGAGATACCGGCCAATCCTCTCGGGACACACGCGGGCGATGATCTCGGGCAACGAGGCTCCGTCACGCATCGCCTCGATCAGCATCTCCCGCACGGCGTCGGCGATCTCCTCGCGGCCGCCATAGGCAACAGCGATCGAAAGCAGCATCGTGTCGTAGCCAGCGGTGGCCTCCTCCGCGGCACGGATCGCCGCGAGCATGCTGTCCGGCAGCAGATCGAGCCGGCCGATCGCCTGCACGCGGACACGCCGGCGGTGAATCTGCGGGTCGCCGACGAGCGAGCGGAGCTTCACTTCCAGCGCGCCCAGGATGCCGGCGACCTCGTGCGGCTGGCGCTCCAGATTGTCGGTGGAGCAGACCCACAAGGTGACGGCGGGAATCGAAAGCTCGCCGCACCAGTCCAGCAGGTCATCCAGCTTCTGCGCGCCCTGCGCATAGACCTGCATCGGATCGACCAGGCCGGACCGTCGCCCGAAGCGGCGGTTGCCATCCAGGATGATGCCGACATGGCGCGGCGGCGGGCGCTGCAACACCTGTCCGAGCAGGCGGTGGCCATACAGCGCGTAGATCGGCCGCGTCACTTCGGTCAGCAGGGCCCTGCGCCATCGCTGGAGCCAGAGGCGCCAGGCATGAAGTGATGCGTCCGTGCGCGCGACGGCTGACAGATCGGTCAGCAACGCAGGCGCCCGATCAGGCGTTGCAGCAGGTTCCCCGCCGGTTGCTGGTTGCAGTGCATCCCGGTCGCGATGCCGAGGCGGGTCTCGAGTTCGTCGTAAGCGCGGTGCAGCTCCTCGCAGCGTGCCTGGAACGCGCTGGCCCCATTGAGGCCCCGCTGCGCTTCCCACGCCTTCACCCGGTCCACCATGTCATAGATCGCGCGCAGCAAGGCGACGGCGGCCTGATAGTCGTTGCGGTCGCTGTGATGGCTGAGTGCCAGCCAGTGGTCGATGCGTCGGTGGGCGAAGTCGATCATGTCCGCCCCTTCGGGTTCGGCACGCATACGGTCGGGGCGTGATGTATAGCGGTTGGTGCGTTCGATCCACTGTCCGGTGTCGGCATGCGACAGGTGCTCGATGCAGATCGGCGACTCCGCTGGAACTTGCTCGACCCGATCGGTGAGGATCTCGATGCCGCCGTGCACGACCGGGCCGAAGGCAACGGCGCCTTTGCGGAAGAACCTGATCTGGTGCTCGGGCCAGTAATAGGCGTTGGCATTGAACACGCCGAGGATCCAGTGGCGGCGCGGCAATGCGACTGCGGCGGGTCCATCCGCCGCGCGCGGCGCACGCAGATATTCGATTGCCTCCGGGCTCAGCAGCTCGTCGTCGTCCAGGAACGCGATCCAGTCATGCCGACACTGGTCCAGCGCGAAGCTTCGCGTCTCCTCCACAGTGGGCGACCAGGGCACCGTGATCACCCGGTCGGCATAGCGCCGGCCAATCCGCGGCGTGTCGTCGGTCGAGGATTTGTCGATGACGATCAGCTCGTCGACGAAGCGTAGTGACCGCAGGCAGGTGCGCAGCAGGCTGGCCCGATTGTAGGCGATGACGAAGCCGCTGATCAGCACCGGCGTCACGACCCCGTCGGCCAACGCACGCGGGGCGCCGCACCGCGCGCTCCGTGAGCTAGAGCATTTCCATCCAGACTGGAATCCCAGCCATGCGCTGGCGGGGGTTCCGAAACGCCCCCGATGTACGATTCGTAGGCCTCCGGTTGACCATCACCGGAGGTGTCCATGCTTTGGCAGCGAGGCAAAGCCTACTCC
>JBGPND010000311.1:0-4840 GCA_041487355.1 Acetobacteraceae bacterium
CGCAGCAGGTTGGTCTTGTCCACGCCGTTGCGGCCCAGCAGGCAGGTCATCGCGCCGATCTCCGCGGTCAGCGACACCTGCCGCAGCGCAATGGCGGCGCCGTAGTGCAGATCGACGTGATCTACTTCGAGCATCGGGGGAGCCTACCCCTCCCCCCAACCCCCTCCCGCAAGGGGAGGGGGAGCAAGCTCGATGTTACTCCCCCTCCCCTGGCGGGAGGGGGTTGGGGGGAGGGGAAACACGAATGAACGCGGGTCATGCGATCAACGCCCCAGATATACTTCGACCACGCGCGGGTCGTTGCTGACGTGGTCGATCGAGCCCTCGGACAGCACGGCGCCCTCGTGCAGCACCGTCACCTTCGCGTCCAGCGCGCGTACGAACGCCATGTCGTGCTCCACCACCACAATGCTGCGCGTCCGGTTGATCTCGCGCAGCAGTTCCGCCGTTTGTTCCGTCTCGGAATCCGTCATGCCGGCCACCGGTTCGTCGACCAGCAGAAGCTGCGGTTCCTGCGCGAGCAGCATGCCGATCTCCAGCCACTGCTTCTGGCCGTGCGACAAATCCGCCGCCGGCCGATGGCGCTGGTCGATCAGGCGCGTGGTCAGCAGGATCTCCTCGATCCGCCGTCGCTCCGCCGCGGTCTCGCGCGCCCACAGGGTGAAGCGCGGCCGGCGATCCTCGGCGAGCGACAGCAGCAGATTGTCCCAGACCGTGTGCGGCTCGAATACGGTCGGCTTCTGGAACTTCCGGCCGATGCCGAGCGAGGCGATCGCCGGTTCGTCGAGCCGCGTCAGGTCGGTGTCCTTGGCGAACACCACCTTGCCTGCGTCCGGCCGCGTCTTGCCGGTGATCACGTCCATCATCGTCGTCTTGCCGGCGCCGTTCGGACCGATCACCGCACGCATCTCACCGGCTTCCAGCACCAGGGACAAAGCGTTCAGCGCGCGGAACCCGTCGAAGCTGACGGTGACGCCATCCAGATACAGCAGAGTGTCGTGCAGTTCGGCGCGTGCACCGCTCATCCGGTGACCTCGCGCGCCGTCGCCTGCGCCGGCACCGATTCGGACGCAGCGAGTCGCTTCCGCCGAACGAACAATCCCATGATGCCGCGCGGCAACAGCAACGTGACGAAGATGAACATTCCGCCCAGGGCGTACAGCCAGAGTGACGGCAAGGCGCTGGTGAAGTAGGTCTTGCCGAGATTGACCAGCACCGCACCAAGAATCGCACCCGACAGAGTGCCGCGGCCGCCGACCGCGACCCAGATCACTGCCTCGATCGAGTTGGCCGGCGAGAACTCCGACGGATTGATGATGCCGACCTGCGGCACATAGAGTGCACCGCCGATCCCCGCCATCACCGCCGACAGCACCCAGACCACCAGCTTGTAGGATTCCGGCCGATAGCCGAGGAACCGCGTGCGCGCCTCGGCGTCGCGTACTGCGACCAGCACCTTGCCGAAACGCGACGCCACCAGATAGCGGGCCACCAGGAACTGCGCGCAGAGGAACAGCGCGGTGGTCACCAGCAGCGCGCAACGAGTGGCTTCCGCCTGCACCGGAAAGCCGAGCAGGTCCTTGAAGTCGGTCATGCCGTTGTTGCCGCCGAAGCCCATGTCGTTGCGGAAGAACGCCAGCAGCAGTGCGTAGGTCAGCGCCTGGGTGATGATCGAGAGATACACGCCGGTGACGCGCGAGCGGAATGCCAGCCAGCCGAACACCAGTGCCAGCAGGCCGGGCACCAGCACGACCATCAGCGCGGCGAAGCCGAACCATTCGAAGCCGTGCCAGTACCAGGGTAGCTCGTGCCAGCCGAGGAACACCATGAAATCCGGCAGCGTGGCATTGCCGTATACGCCGCGCACGCCGATCTGCCGCATCAGGTACATGCCCATGGCGTAGCCGCCCAGCGCGAAGAAGGCCGCATGACCGAGCGAGAGGATGCCGGCGAAGCCCCACACCAGGTCGACCGCCAGGGCCAGCATCGCGAAGCACAGGTACTTGCCGGTCAATGCCACGGCGTAGGTCGGCACGTGCAGGGCAGCCGATGGATCGGTGGCAACGTTCAGCACGGCAAGTGCCACGGCGCCGCCCAGCACCAGCGTGAGAGTGAGCGCGGATGTGCGATCGAGATTCATGCCTCGCTGGCTCGACCTGATGACCGTGTCATGGCCGGCCTTGTGCCACGGCTGTCCGGTTCAAATTCGCGCCAGGAACTTGCCCATTTTTCACCGTCATGGTCGGGCTTGGCCCGACCACCCACGACTTGGACGCGCCAAGAACAGACGTGGGTGGTCGGCCTTCGCCGACCATGACGGTCAAAGGTCATCATGCCTCCGCCGCGCGTCCCTTGAGTGGGAACATCCCGCGTGGCCGACGCTGGATGAACAGGATCAGCAGCACCAGCACGACGATCTTGCCAAGCACCGCGCCCGCCACCGGCTCGAGGAACTTGTTGACGATGCCCAGCGTGAGAGCGCCCATGACGGTGCCCCAGAGATTGCCGACTCCGCCGAACACCACGACCATGAAGCTGTCGATGATGTAGCCCTGGCCGAGATTGGGCGAGACGTTGTCGATCTGGCTCAGCGCCACCCCGGCCATGCCGGCGACACCGGAACCCAGGCCGAAGGTCAGCGCGTCGATCCAGGGCGTGCGGATGCCCATCGCCGCCGCCATCTGCCGGTTCTGCGTCACCGCGCGCATCGCCAGGCCCAGCGAGGTGAAGCGCAGCGCGGCCATCAACGCCGCCAGGACCAGGATGGCGAACAGGATGATGTAGACCCGGTTGTAGGTCAGGGTCAGGCCGCCAAGCTGCGTGGCGCCGCTCATCCAATCGGGCGTGCTGACATCGCGGTTGTTGGCACCGAAGATCGAGCGCACCGCCTGCTGCAGGACCAGCGACAGCCCCCACGTCGCCAGCAGTGTTTCCAACGGCCTGCCGTACAGCCAGCGGATCAGCGTGCGCTCGATGGCGATGCCGATCACTCCTGCCACAAGAAAGGCGAGCGGGACGGCGATCAGCAGGCTGCCGCCGAACAGGCCGGGCGCGCTGTCGCGTATCGTCTGCTGCACCATGAAGGTCACGTAGGCGCCGATCATGACCATCTCGCCATGCGCCATGTTGATCACGCCCATGACGCCGAAGGTGATGGCGAGCCCGGCCGCGGCCAGTAGCAGCACCGAGCCGAGGGAGAGGCCGTAGTAGACGCTCTGCAGGATACTCCAGAGCTGCAGGTTGCGGTCGATCGCCGTCACCGCGGCGGCGGCGGCTTCCACGACGGCTGGCGGCGGTCCGGACACCGAGACCAGCAGGCTGCGGCTGTCGATATCGCCGCGCGCGCGGAGCACGGCGACGGCGGCCAGCCGGTCGGCCTCGCCGATGTCCGCGGCGAACAGCATGGCAGCCGCACGCGCCTGTTCGAGGCGGCGCTGCACGCCGGCGTCGCCCTCGCGTGCGAGGGCGCGATCCAGCGCCGGCAGAGCCGCCGGGTCATGCGAATGGAACACGGCCTCGGCCGCAGTCAGGCGGGTCGCCGCATCGGGTGCGAACAGGCGCAGGCTGCCCAGCGCGGCCTCCACCGCACCGCGGACAGGGTTGTTCATCCGTACCGGCTTGAGGCCGCTTGCCATGACATCGGGCGCGGGCTGGCCGGTTGCCGCATCGATGAACGCGCCGTCATCGGACTTGATGAACAACGCACGGTCCGCGCGGGCATAGAGCCGGCCTGCCTGCAATGCAGAGAGGATGGAAGCTGCCTGTGGATGGCCGGAAACCGCCAGCGTCTCGACCCCGCGCCGGATGGCATCGAACCCCGGCGACGCCAGTGCCGCAAGCGCTTCGTCGGCCGATTGCGCGCGGCTTACCGCTGGCGCCAGCGCCAACGCGGCGAGCAGCAGCAGGCAGGCAACACGCTTCATCGTCAGGCTTTCAGGCAGCGGGCTGGGGGTGGCCCGGGGAGGAGACGGGCCACCCCCATGAAGGCGGTCGGCTCAGGCCATCATGCCTTCTTGCCGCCGCCCGATCCACACTTGCCGGTCTTGACGTTGAACGCGCCGCAGGACAGCGGGGCACGCCAGTCGCCGATCAGGTCTTTCGTGTCTTCCACGTAGGGCGACCACTCCGCGGCCACGACCAGGCCTGGCGTCTGCCAGACCGTGTTGAACTGGCCGTCGGCCTGCACCTCGCCGATCAGCACCGGCTTGGTGATGTGGTGGTTCGGCATCATCGTGGAGTAGCCGCCGGACAGGTTCGGCACGGACACACCGATCAGCGCGTCGATCACCGCATCGGGTGCCGTGGAGCCGGCCTTCTCCACGCCCTTCAGCCACATGTTGAAGCCGATGTAGTGCGCCTCCATCGGATCGTTGGTGGTGCGCTTCGGGTTCTTGATGAACTTGTGCCAGCGGTCGATGAACGCCTTGTTGTCGGGGTTGTCGACGCTCTCGAAGTAGTTCCACGCGGCGAGGTGGCCAACCAGCGGCTTGGTGTCGATGCCTGCCAGCTCCTCCTCGCCGACGCTGAACGCAACGACGGGAATGTCGGTTGCCTTGATGCCCTGGTTGCCCAGCTCCTTGTAGAACGGCACGTTGGCGTCGCCGTTGATGGTGGACACCACGGCGGTCTTCTTGCCGGCAGAACCGAACTTCTTGATCGAGGCCACGATGTTCTGCCAGTCGGAATGGCCGAACGGCGTGTAATTGATCATGATGTCGTCCGGCGCGACGCCTTTCACCTTGAGATAGGCTTCCAGGATCTGGTTGGTGGTGCGCGGATAGACGTAGTCGGTGCCGGCCAGCACCCAGCGCTTCACCTTCTCGTTCTCCATCAGGTAGTC
>JBGPND010000312.1:0-4827 GCA_041487355.1 Acetobacteraceae bacterium
CGACCACATCACTGAACGTCATGGCCTGGGGCGGATCTTTTCGGCAAATCCGACTGTTGGGCTCGTCTTCGCAATCGCCGTGCCTTGCTGTCGGCCGATATTAACAGGCTCAACGAAGGGCGAGTTTTCACACGGTCTGCAAAATATTTGCGCCACGCTGCCGCACTAGCAGAACCAATGGTTTAGCCTGTGCGTAAGTCCAGTGCTAATGCCCCAAGCTCACTTCCGCTCTGCAGACGCAACGGCCGAACGCCCGCATAGGGGCGGGAGCCCTAATCCCAAGTCAGGCACGACCCAAGCTCAGTCCCGCTTGATCACGCAATCCCGCGGGACCACAGTTGATCGACGCCATGTCCCTCGTCGCCAGCATTCCTACCACGATCCCGCGTGCTGCCCTGGTCACCGGCGGCGCGCAGCGGATCGGCCGCGCGATCGCGCTCGCCCTCGCCGACGCCGGCTTCGCGATCGCGCTCCATTGCCACACAAGCGTCGCGGCAGCCGAGGCCACTTGCGCCGAGATCCGCAGCACCGGCCGAAGCTGCGTCGTGTTGCGCGCCGATCTGGCGAGCGAGGCCGAAGTCGTCCGCCTGCTGCCGCAGGCCACTTCCGCGCTCGGGCCGATCGGCGTGCTGGTGAACAACGCCAGCCCGTTCGAGCGCGACGAATGGCACGACGCCACCCGGGCCTCCTGGGACGCCCACCTCGAACCCGGCCTGCGCGCCCCGTTCGTGCTGATGCAGCACTTCGCCCGCGCCCTGCCGGCCGACGCGGAGGGCGTGGTGATCAACATGATGGACCAGCGGGTCTGGTCCGTCACCCCGCACTTCGTCTCCTACACCGTGGCGAAGGCCGGGCTCTGGGCGCTGACCCAATCCATGGCCCTGGCGCTCGCGCCGCGCATCCGGGTCAACGGCATCGGCCCCGGCCCCGCCCTGCCGAACACCCGCCAGACCGCGGAACAATTCGCCCAACAATCCGCCTCGGTCCCGCTCGGCCGCGGCAGCAGCCCGGACGAGATCGCCCGCGCCGTGCTCGCCATCCTTGCCCTGCCGGCGATGACGGGCCAGATGCTGGCACTCGACGGCGGCCAGCACCTGCAATGGCAGTCCGGCCGCTACGCCCCGCCGCCCGAGGAGTAACACGCATGGACACGCAGCCCATCGCCAGCAGCGCCAGGGCGCTCCGCCACGTGTTCCTGCGTGACCTGGTGCTCGCCGCCAGCATCGGCGTGCATCCGCACGAGCATGCCGCGCCGCAGCGGGTGCGGATCAACGTCGATCTCGGCGTGGAGGACGATGGCGCGCGGTTGCTCTCGCGCAAGCCGGTCGGCCGCGATGAGCTCTCCCGCGTGGTGGACTACGAAAAGGTGGCCGACACGGTGCGCGCGATCGTCCGCGCCGGCCATATCAGGTTGGTGGAGACGCTGGCGGAACGCATCGCCGAGGCATGCCTCGCCGACCGGCGTGTCCATCTGGCCCGGATCCGTGTGGAGAAGCTTGATATATTCGCGGATGCAACATCCGCCGGCGTGGAAATCGAGCGCCGCCAAGGCGACTTGTCCACTCGCTAAGGCCCGGCCCAGCAACTACAGCGGGATGGCGGAATGTGTTAAGTTTGTGACGTCTTCCGCAGCAGGAATGCTTGTAAATCAATGGTTTAACTAATGCCTGGAAATTGGGCAAAGTGAGCAGAGGCCATGGAATCCGCGGGATTTACATGAACACGACCGGACCTGTCCACAAACTTGTCCACAGGTTTAGTGGATCATTTTCAACCGTCCGGATACTGCCGAACCCGAGCGTGACAGAGATCAATCACCTGGCATGAGCGACATCGATCCATCGCCTGGCACCAAGGGCGTCGCCGCCATCGAGGCGGCGCTGACCACCATGCCGTTCAGCCCCGGCGTCTACCGCATGCTCGATGCCAAGGGCGATGCGCTCTATGTCGGCAAGGCGCGCAGCCTGAAGAAGCGCGTCGCCGCCTACACCCAGCTCGGCCGCCTGGATGAACGCCTCCGCCGCATGGTCAACGAGACCGCCGCGATGGAGATGATCACCACCCATACCGAGGCCGAGGCGCTGCTGCTCGAGGCCAACCTCATCAAGCGCCTGAAGCCGCGCTTCAACATCGTGCTGCGGGACGACAAGTCGTATCCCTGGCTGATGCTGACCGAGGACCACCCGTTCCCGCAGATCGCCAAGCATCGCGGCGCGCATCTGCGCAAGGGCAGCTACTGGGGGCCGTTCGCCTCCGCCTGGGCGGTGAACCAGACCGTCACCGCCATGCAGCGCGTCTTCCTGCTGCGCTCCTGCGCCGACACCGTGTTCGCCAACCGCACCCGCCCCTGCCTGCTCTACCAGATCCGCCGCTGCTCGGCGCCCTGCGTCGGCCGGATCAGCGAGGCGGACTATGGCCGCCTCGTCGGTCAGGCGAAGACCTTCCTCGCCGGCAAGTCGGCCTCCGTGCAGCGGGAGCTTGCCGCCGAAATGGAACAGGCCGCCGGAGCCCTGGAGTTCGAGCATGCCGCCACGGCACGCGACCGCATCCGCGCCCTGACTTTCGTGCAGGGCAACGACGTGGTGAACCCGGCCAGCCTGCAGGATGCCGACGTGATCGCCGCCTGGCAGATCGCCGGCCAGACCTGCGTGCAGGTGTTCTTCTTCCGCGGCGGGCGCAACAACGGCAACCGCGCCTTCTTCCCCTCCCACGCGAGGACCGAGGAGGCGGCCGAGGTGCTGGCCGCCTTCATCGCCCAGTTCTACGACGACAAGCCGCCGCCGACCTGCGTGCTGGTCAACCATCCCTTGCCGGAGCAGGCCCTGGTCGCCGAGGCGCTGAGCCTGAAGGCGGATCGCAAGGTCGAAATCCTGACGCCGCAGCGCGGCGAGAAGCGCGCCGTGGTGCAGCACGCCGAGGTGAACGCCCGCGAGGCGCTGGAACGCAAGCTCGCCGAGTCAGCCGGCCAGGCGAAGCTGCTGGAGGGCGTCGCCCAGGTGTTCAACCTCCCCGCTCCGCCCGAGCGGATCGAGGTCTATGACAACAGCCACATCATGGGCAGCAACCCGTACGGCGTAATGATCGTCGCCGGCCCTGGCGGCTTCACCAAGGCGGCATATCGGAAATTCGCCATCCGCGGCCCGGTCGCGCCTGGCGACGACTTCGCCATGATGCGCGAGGTGCTGCAGCGCCGCTTCACCCGCGCGCTGCGCGAACAGGCGGAAGGCGCACCGCCGAGCGACTGGCCGGACCTGGTGCTGATCGACGGCGGCGCCGGCCAGCTCTCCGCCGCACGCCAGACGCTGCAGGACCTCGGCGTGAACGACGTGAAGCTGGTTGCCATCGCCAAGGGCCCGGATCGCAACGCCGGACGCGAGTGGTTCCACACCGATGGCGCCGAACCGTTCCAGCTCCCGCCGCGCGACCCGGTGCTGTATTTCCTGCAGCGCCTGCGCGACGAGGCGCATCGCTTCGCCATCACCACCCACCGCGCGGGCCGTTCGAAGAACATCCGGCAGAGCGAGCTCGACGAGATCCCCGGCATCGGCGCGGCCCGCAAGCGCGCGCTGTTGAACCATTTCGGTTCGGCCAGGGGGGTGAAGATGGCGGGCCTCGGCGACCTCGAGGCGGCCCCCGGCATCAGCCGGGAAACCGCCCGCCGCGTCTACGCGCATTTCCACCCAGGCGTGCGGCTGGCGGAAGGCAGTTAGGGGCCACGGTCCCCGGGCAGTGGCCGGTCTGGCCGGGTGTCCGATGTCTGGTGGCCAGTGGCCTTTTGGGTTGCCATAGGACGCCAATGGCGCATACCGCTCCGGTGCAGGGCGTCCCGATCACTGTCGTCGAGCTGCCGCTGTTTCAGCGGCTGGCCGCGGGCGTGTGGCACGACGCTGAGCGAGAGGACTTCGTGGATTTCATCGCCCGCAATCCGGAGGCGGGGTCGTGATTCTGGAAACGGGTGGGGTCCGCAAGGTACGCTGGCGACGCGAGGGCGCTGGGAACGCGGCGGCACGCGGGTGATCTATTTCTATCGCGACGCGCAGATTCTATCGCGACGCGCAGATGCCGCTTTTCCTGCTGCTGGTCTATGCCAAAGCACAGCGCGAGGACATGACGCCGGACCAGAAGAAGCAGGTAAGGGCACTCGCCGCAGCGCTAAGGCAAAAATATCGACGAAAGAGGTGATGTCATGACCAAGTTCGGCAAGGACCTGGTCCAGGGTCTCACGGAGGCGGTTGAAATTGCACGCGGGCACAAGGCCGGAGCGCGCGTGCATGTTGTCGAAGTGCTGGACGTACGGACGATCCGCCGGCGGTTGCACATGTCGCAGCAGGAATTCGCGGTTGCATTTCGCATCCCGCTCGCGACGCTCAAGAATTGGGAGCAGGGCCGCCGCGCGCCCGACGCCCCAGCCGCGGCCTATCTCCAGGCGATTGCCCGACGGCCGCAGGCAATCCGGGAAGCGCTGCAACACGGATGAAGATGCAGCGCGCCACGGACGCGAGGGCTTCACTGAGTGGTGCAGTGACGGGGCGCGACAGTGTCGGATTGCACAAGCTCAAGGGCAATCTGCGCGATTTCTGGTCGATGCTGTCGAATGGCTCAGATCGGCATCATAGCCGGTAAACGCATCATGGCTGGGCATCGTGATCAGTCGACTGCAAGCTCAGCAAGAACGGAATTGCATCGCTCGGCCTCGTTTGCCAATTCGTCCTTGAGGAGTCCAACGATAACAGTGAATTTCGCCAGATCGTTTTTCATGTCGTGGACTCCAGCGACCTCGGATGCCGAAAACGCATCTAATCCGGCACCCAACAGCAGGTACTTGTC
>JBGPND010000313.1:0-4815 GCA_041487355.1 Acetobacteraceae bacterium
ACGTTCCGGTTCCCGACTATCGCGCCGACCTGGAGAAGGGTGTCGCCGGTTTGCGCATCGGCATTCCGCGCGCGTTCTTCGCGACGGCGAAGGCGATCACACAGGAGGTGGTGGCAGGCATCGATCGCACGGCGGCGCAGTTGCGCGCGGCGGGGGCGGTGGTGGAGGACATCCAGCTTCCCGATTACGCGCTGTTCTCGGCCGTCGGGCGGGTGATCATGATGGCCGAGGCCTTCGCCATCCACGAGGCGGACATGCAGACCCGCCTGCTCGACTATGGCGAGATCACCGCCGGGCGCTTCGTTCTGGGGGCGGCGATCACCGCGGCGGATCTTATCCATGCGCAACGTGCCCGCCGCGAACTGACCGACGCGGTGAACGCGGCATTGTCGCGCTACGACGCCTTGCTCACGCTGTCGGCGCTCAACACGGCCCCGCGATTCGATCAGCCGACCGACGCACTGTCGTCGGCGTCGCCGATCCAGACCATCCCGTTCAACGTCACCGGCCACCCGGCGATGAGCGTGCCGATCGGCCTCGGCGCGAGCGGGCTGCCGATCGGCGTGCAGATTGTCGGGCGGGCCTTCGATGAACCGATGGTGTTCCGCATCGGTCGCGCGGTAGAGAGACTTTCAGGCTGGGAGAGCGTAACTCTGCCCGGAGGCTGACGCCGAACGCGTCGACGGCAAAGGCCGCAGGCGGAGCGGGTGGATAGGCTGCTTGAGGATCCACCACAAAGTTAACCAGCGGCCGACGGGCAGCACCACGATGCATGAAAATGTCGCAGGAGCGCCCGCCCATACCGGCATGGCCGGGCTTGACCCCATAGGCATCAGGATAAGGGCGTCGGCGGGGAGTACTTTGGCTGGAGGCACCGGTCCCTCCACGTCATGGCCGGGCTTGACCCGGCCATCTATCGCGGCGGAGGTGCTTGGACGGATGCCCGGGTCAAGCCCGGGCATGACGGGGGAGAGGACGTTCGCCTCCGCCCAGGCCCTTATCCTGATGCCTATGGGGTCAAGCCCGGCCATAACGGTACAGATCGAGGCTCGCCTTTCCTATTTTCGTAGTAGACACAAAGTCACGAAGACTTAGGCCAGCCGTCACTGATCGATCTTCGTGCCTTCGTGGCGGATCCCTTTTTATTCGATCGCGCTCGCCGACTTCGCGAGGTCACGCAGCACGAACTTCTGGATCTTCCCGGTCGAAGTCTTCGGCAGTTCGCGGAACACGAAAGTCTTCGGTACCTTGAAGCGCGCCATGTGCTCGCGACAGAATTCCCGCAACTCCTCAGCCGATACGCTCGCACCCGGCTTCAGCTCGATGAACGCGCACGGTGTCTCGCCCCACTTCTCGTCCGGCTGCGCCACAACTGCGGCAGTCAGCACAGCGGGATGGCGATACAGCGCCTCCTCCACCTCGATCGACGAGATGTTCTCGCCGCCGGAAATGATGATGTCCTTCGAGCGGTCGCGGATCTTCACATAGCCGTCCGGCTGCATCACCGCGAGATCACCGGTATGGAACCAGCCGCCGGCAAACGCCGCCTCGGTCGCCTTCGGATTCTTCAGATAGCCCTTCATGGTGATGTTGCCGCGGAACATGATCTCGCCCATCGTCTCGCCATCCCACGGCGCCGGCGACATCGTCTCCGGATCAAGCACCGTCAGCGCCTCCTGCATCGGCACGCGCACGCCCTGGCGTCCGTTGCGTTCGGCGCGACGGTCGATCGGCATCGCGCTCCACGCCGCGTGCTTGGCACAGACGGAGGCAGGACCGTAGGTCTCCGTCAGGCCGTAGACATGGGTCAGCTCGATGCCGATCTTCTCGGCCCCTTCGATGATCGCGGCAGGCGGCGCGGCACCGGCGATCTGTCCGGCAATCCTTTGACCGATGCCGCGGCGCAACTCATCCGGCGCATTGATCAGCATGGAATACACGATGGGCGCGCCGCACATATGCGTCACATTGTGGTCGCGGATTGCATCCAGCGCCGCCTTCGCCTCGACGCGGCGCAGGCAGACGCTGGTGCCGGCACGCTCGGCGATCGACCAGGGAAAGCACCAGCCGTTGCAATGGAACATCGGCAGGGTCCACAGATACACCGCATGCAGCGGCATATCCCAGTCCAGTATGTTGCTGACGGCGTTCAGATAGGCGCCGCGATGGTGATACACCACGCCCTTCGGATCGCCCGTGGTGCCGGATGTGTAGCTCAGCGAGATCGCATCCCATTCGTCCGCCGGCCCCTGCCAGGCATAGTCCGGATCACCTTCGGCGAGGAACGCTTCATAGCCGATCTCGCCCAGCGCCTTGCCGCCTTCATAGCTCTGGTCGTCGATGTCGATCACCAGCGGCCGCTCCTCCAGCAGCGCCAGCGCCTGCTCGATCGTGGCGGAAAACTCCCGATCGGTGATCAGCACGCGGGCGCCGCCATGGCGCAGCATGAACGCGATCGTCTCGGCATCGAGCCGCGTGTTCAACGTATTCAGCACCGCGCCGCACATCGGCACGCCGAAGTGCGCCTCGTAGATCGCCGGTATGTTCGGCGCCATCACAGCAACGGTGTCGTTCCGGCCGATGCCGCGCCGCGCCAGCGCCGATGCCAGGCGCCGGCAACGCGCATAGGTCTCCCGCCAGGTGAAAAGCTGCGCGCCATGGATCACCGACGGACGGTCCGGATACACATACGCCGCGCGCTCCAGGAAGGTCAGCGGCGTGAGCGGCGTATAGTTGGCCTGGTTCCTGTCGAGCCCGGTCAGGTACGCGCTGTTGCCGGTC
Organism: Acetobacteraceae bacterium; assembly: GCA_041487355.1. Classification (GTDB taxonomy): domain Bacteria; phylum Pseudomonadota; class Alphaproteobacteria; order Acetobacterales; family Acetobacteraceae; genus JAMXLO01. Next base: position 2,782 of record JBGPND010000313.1, read on the forward strand.
ATGCGGTTCCTCCCGCGCGCTGTGCGCGATCTTGTGGTTCGCATATCCATCGCGCGATGATCGCAAGGCCGCAAGGCCCGTAACCCGCCAGGCAATGACCGTGCACCCTCAAGATGCGGCGGTGGAGGCGCATGGCTATCCACCGCCGCGCAAGCTGTTCCTCGCAGTCTTCCCGCCGATCGTTCTGCCGGTGTTCCTGGCTGCGGCGGACGGCACCGTTGTGGCCACCGCTTTGCCTGCGATCGCCGCCTCGCTCGGCCAAGTGGAGCAGCTCTCCTGGGTCGTGGTGGCCAACCTGATTGCCAACACCATCGCCGCGCCGGCCTACGGCAGGCTGGGCGATCTGTTCGGCCGGCGCGAGATGATGCTGGCGGCGCTCTCGGTGTTCATGGCCGCATCGGTGCTGTGCGCTTTCTCCACCAGTCTCAGCATGCTGATCGGAGCACGCGTGTTGCAGGGCCTCGGCGGCGGCGGGCTGATGACTCTCGCGCAGGCACTGCTCGGCGAGAACGTGCCGCCCCGCTCGCGCGGCAGCTATCAAGGCTATCTCTCCGCCTGCATCGTGGCAGGCTCCACCTTCGCTCCAGTGGCCGGCGGATTGCTGACCGAGGCGTGGGGCTGGCAGTCGGTATTCCTCGCCTACCTGCCGCTCTGCGCGGTGGCGATGCTGCTGGTGCTGCGCCTGCCGCCGGGAGTGCGCAGCCAGGGTCGTGCAACATTCGACTTGACCGGTCTGCTGCTTCTCACGGGTTTCATCGTGCCGCTGCTGCTGGCCATGTCGCGGCTGCAGCGCCTCGATCCGGCTGCGGTGCCGATGATCCTGGCCCTGGTCGCCATCGCCGCGGCGGCGCTTGCGGTTCTGGTGTGGCAGCAGCTTCGCACGCCTGCACCACTGCTGGCGCTGCGGCTATTGCGCCAGCCGGCATTCTGGCGCTCCGACGTGATGGCGGCTTGCTCCGGCGCGTCGCTGACCGCGCTGATCACCTTCCTGCCGATCTATCTGCAGGTGGTGACCGGCGCGAGCCCGGCGGAGACCGGCCTGTTGCTGTTGCCGCTCACCGCCAGCGTCAGTTCCGGCTCGGTCATCACCGGCTGGCTGGTATCGAAGACCGGGCGCACGGCAATCTTCCCCGGGCTCGGGCTGATCGTGACCGCTGGCACCCTGGTCGCGCTCGCGATCTGGTCGCCGCAACTGAGCAGGGCACAGATATCGTGGATCATGGCGCTGGGAGGCGTGTGCCAAGGTTCCTCGATGATCACGGCGCAGATCACCGTTCAGATGGTGGCGGGAACACGCCAGCTCGGCGCCGCCGCCGCATCGGTGCAGCTCGCGCGCTCGCTCGGTTCGGCATTCGGCGTGGCTCTGGCCGGTGCGGTGCTGTTCACGGCATTGTCGGCGATGGACCCAGGCGCTGCGACGCTGTTCTTCGAGATGATCCGGCGCGGATCGCATGTGCTGGCAGAGCTGCCCGGCGAGCAGCAGGCGGTGGTCCAGGCCGAAATCAGCAACGCATTCCGCGGTGTGTTCCTGACGGTGGCGTGCTTCTCCTGCATCATCGTGGCGATGGCGTGGACGCTGCCGGTGCGACGAATCTAAGCAGAATCCGCCGGATTGCGCCACGAATGACCCAGGCGAGTCGCCTGCGCCCCAACGTCATGGCCGGGCTCATATGAGGTTTCCGGTGTCAATGGTTTATTGGGTCATCGATCGGCCTTTCTCTGCGGTCGGATGATCTGCAAGGTTGTGTCCTTATACCAACCGCCGTTGCTGCTGACTCTTGTCGCCGCTCCCTCGCCGTCATGGCCGGGCTTGTGCCGGCCCTCACTGGTGGCACCCTGCCACGACGAATGGCCCGGACAAGCCCCGCCAAGACGGGAAAAGCGAGCGCTGACCAAGGGTCATTGATTCGGGCGGTTGGTATTACTTGGCATCTTTGCGGCTTGCTTGGTGGCTGTGTCGGGGTCAAGGGCCGTAGCCCGCCGCTTGGCGGGTCGCGCGACTTCGCGTGATCCCTTGAGGCCGGCACAGCCACC
>JBGPND010000314.1:0-4809 GCA_041487355.1 Acetobacteraceae bacterium
ATCCGCATCCCCGGAGCCGAACATCACCGCCTCGTCGGCGGTGTTGACGACCGTTTTGTAGCCCGGCGGCAGTGCCGTCAAGCCATCGTCTGTCTTGACGAACTCACCTGCCTTGCCCGCGGGCAAGGGCGGTGGCGGGCCATCGGTGTCCACCGCGGGGAGGATGGTCCCGGCTTGCACACCCGCCGTGATCGCGGCGGCGAGCTTTTGCGCCAGCACGGCATTGGCAGTCGTATCGAAGCTGAGGGTCACGGTCTGGCCGTGCGCCCCGGCCACGGTGACGGTTGGCATCGCGTGGTCTCCCGATTCCCCGGGCAGAATCGCCAGGTTGATTGGGAGCCAGTCTGGCGCGGCATTTATGTACAGTCGGGAAGAATGCGTTATCCAGCCGCGAACGATCGCAAATAAAGAGGTAGTTCTGCGCCTCGAATATTCCGAGATGCGTTAAAATCGCGTTCGTCAATTTCCGATGAAACCGAAGGCCTCAGCCGCGGTGAAATCACGCATTATTGCGTTATCGCGCCGCGCAGCAGCGCGACCCGGTCGACCTTGCCAGAGGCCAGGCGCGGCAGACTGGCCAGGAAGATGATTCGCGCCGGCAGCATGAAGTCCGGCAGCGCCTGCCGCAGCCCGCTCCGCAGTTGCTGTTCGAAATCCGCTCGCTGCTCCGGCGCGATCCCGCCCGCGGCGACGAAGGCCAGGAGAGTGACGTCCTCACCATCCTGCCTTGCCGCCACGGCCGCGTCATCCACCCCATTGGCAGCCCGCAACCGTTCCTCGATTTCGCCGAGCTCCACGCGTTGCCCGCGGATTTTCACCTGGGAGTCGCGGCGGCCGACGAACTCGATCAGGCCGTCGGAACGCTGGCGGATCAGATCGCCGGTGAACAGGATGCGCTGCGACCGATCGCTCGGATCGACGATGAAGCGGCCAGGGATGCAGCGCCCGTCCTGCCATTCGCCGATGGCGACGTTCCGGCTGCGCACGACGAGTTCGCCAATTTCACCTTGCGACACCGGTCGATGCGCCTCATCCACCACCGTGAATTCATGGTCCGGCAGCGGATAACCGGCAGGCAGGCGCGAGAGGTCCCTCTCGTAGCGGCGTGGCACGAAGCGCTGAGCGAAGGTCATCGTCTCGGTCGAGCCGAACGTCGTCATCAGCAGGCAGGCCGGCGGCAGGACCCCCCGCCATGCTTCGACATCCGCTTGTGTCAGGGCGCCGCCCGCTGTGCGAACAATGCGCAGCCCGCGGAGCATCTCGCGTGGGTTGCCCAACGTGACGGTGAGCCGCAGCATGTCGGGAAACCCGACCAGGATCGTGACGCCTTCGCGTTGCGCCATCGCCAGTACGCTGCGCACGCTGTCCTGCAACAGATCGACGACAAGCTGGCGGGTCCCGGTCAACAACGCCGCCACGAAGCAGGTCAGGCCGGCGATCGTGCTCGGGATGCTGAGCGAGAGGAATGCGTCGCCGGGATGCATGTGCCACGCGTCGATCATCTGGCGGGCGCGGCACAGGATCCCGCGTTGCGACTGCACGATGCCCTTCGGCTGACCGGTGCTGCCCGACGTGTAGACGACAACTGCCGGATCGCCTGGTGCCAGACTCTCCGCGGACGCCCAGGCTGATGCCGTCCTGTCGCCAGCATCGGCAAGTGGAATGCGCGCGATCCCTTCGGGCAGGCACAGCGCGGTGCCGTCGTGAATGACCGCACCGACCGACGAGCCGCGCATGATGCCGGCGATCCGCTCGGGCGGCTGGTGGACGTCGAACACCAGGCAGGTACGGCCAGCGATCAGACAGGCGAGGATCGCCAGTGGCATCGATGCGGACGTAGGCAGCAGCAGCCCGATTGCCTGGCCAGCGGGGGTGGCGGCCGCAATGCGGCACGCAAGGGCCCGTGCCTGTGAGTCGACCTCGGCGTAGGTCAGCCGGACGGCTCGGTCACAAAGGGCGACGGCGTGCGGGTCGCGCGCAGCGGTTGCCTCGAACAGTTCATGGATCGAGCGCTCGGTGAAGTCCGGCGGTAGCGGCGTGACGGGACGTTCGGTCGGCCCATTCAAGTCCAGCCGGACCGAGGGTGGCCTTGTCCAGGCCACATCGCCTGGGAATGATTCCGGTACCGCGTTCATGTCAGGCGGAGCCTGGCGAACAGGCTGTGCAGCATTGTCTCGCGGCGCCCGCGTGGTTCCGGCATCGCCCAGGGTGGACAACCTTCATGGCTTCGACAGCTACGGCGGCGCCGATTGCGCCGTCAACCCGGGCAACGCGTGCCGCCAGGGCAATCGCTTGAACGGGTAGGGGATTCCGGCGCGGGGTGAAATACGATTCTTAGGGAGCCTCTTATCAGGAGGCCCCGATGTCCGAGCCAGCACAGACACCCTTTCTGGCGCACTTCCCCGCGCTGCGTGACCCGCGTCAGTCGGCAAAAGTCCTGTATCCGCTGCCAGAGATCCTGCTGATGCTGCTTTGTGCCACGATATCCGGTGCGGATGACTTCGTCGAGATCAACCTCTGGGGCAACGAGCGCCTGGGCTTCCTGCGCCGCTTCCAGCTCTATGAGCATGGCATCCCCAGCCATGACACGTTGTGCGACATCATCGCCGCGATCGACCCAGAGATGTTCAAGACCTGCTTCCTGGCCTGGGTGGAGGATTTGCGCGCCGACCCCCCCGATGTCATTGCCATTGATGGAAAGACATCGCGTCGCAGCCATGCCCGTTCCAAGGGCCGCTTGCCCCTGCATACCGTCTCAGCCTGGGCGACGCGCCAGCGGCTGGTTCTCGGACAGGAAGCCGTGTCGGAGAAATCCAATGAAATCACCGCCATCCCCTTGCTGTTGCAACGCCTGGACCTGAACGGCGCGCTGGTCACCCCCCCCCTTCGCGGGGGCAGGCTATCGACGCCATGGGGACCCAGACCGACATCGCCCAGACCATTCTCGATGGCGGGGGCGACTATGTCCTGGCTCTCAAGGAGAACTGGCCGGCCACATACGCCGAGGTGGAGAAGGTATTCGCCGCCCCGCCACCCGAGGTGAAGATGCAGTGCAGCAAAACGGTCGATGGAGATCATGGCCGGATCGAAACCCGCCGCCACACCATCTGCCGTGACATAGACTGGATGTTCTCCGGCCGCCGCTATCCCGGGGAGTTCAAATTCCCTGGCCTCGCCGCTATCGGCATGATCGAAAGCGAGACCGAGCGCGATGGCACGATCGAGCGGGAGAAGCGTTACTACCTGTGCTCGGCCAAGCTCGACGCCGAGACCTTCGCGCGGGTCGTGCGCGGCCATTGGGGGATCGAGAACCATCTGCATTGGGTGCTCGATGTGGTCTTCCGCGACGATCTGGCACGATTGCGTTCAGGACATGGGCCAGCCAACATGGCAGTCATCAAGCACACCGCCCTCAATCTGCTCATGCAGGCTAAACCCATCACAAGCTTCAAAAACCGCCGCAAAAAGGCAGGGTGGAACCACGACTATCTCGAAAAGATCATCAGCCGGACCACGTGAAATATTCAAGCGATTGCCCGCGGGCGGCTGCGCCGTGCCGGCGACGGGCGCAAATCTCTGGTGTCGCAGGATAGTGGTCTGCTGGCGGACTTGCTGGCGCTGGTTGAGCCGAGCGAGCGAGGCGATCCGATGTCGCCGCTGCGCTGGACGTGCAAGAGCCTGCGTCGGCTGGCGCGTGAACTGGCGGCGTTGGGCCACCAGCTAAGCCACACGGTTGTGGGCGTACTACTGAAGCAGCAGAAGTTGCAGCCTGCAAGGCAACCGGAAGACCAAGGAATGTGACAGCCATCCGGACCGGGATGCGCAGTTCGCCCATATCAACCAGAGCGTGACTGTGACATTGGCGGCGAAGCAGCCGGTGATCTCGGTGGATACGAAGAAGAAGGAGTTGGTTGGAGACCCTCGGGTCAAGCCCGAGGGCAGGCTTCGCGAACGGTGGTCGGGAATAGCATCCGCAGGGCAAGCCAGAAGAAGTCCGGGTGCGTGATTTCCTGATCAAGGAACTCGGTCGAGCGGTGCCCCCCGCCTACGCGGGGGCAGGTTTATGGCGTCTATGATCTGGCTGCCAATGCGGGCTGGGTCAGCCCACGGGTCGGGCCAAAGGCCCGCCCGAGGACAGGCTCTGGCATGGACCATGATACGGCAGCCTTCGCGGTGCAGACGATCCGCCGGTGGTGGCACGAGATCGGCCGGGTCCGATATCCGGACGCCAAGCGCCTGCTGATCACCGGTCCCCGGACTTGATCCGGGGATGGCGGTGGCAGCAACGGCTCGCGCCTGCGCCTGTGGAAACGCGAACTGCAGTGTCTCGCCAATGAGCTTGGCATCGACATTGGCGTCCACCACCTGCCGCCTGGCACCAGCAAGTGGAACAAGATCGAACACCGCCTGTTCTCGTTCATCACGATAAACTGGCACGCCAAACGGCTGGTCAGCTATCGCATCATTGTCGACCTCATAAGCGCCACTACCACTGATACGGATCTCAAGGTCCATTGTGAACTCGACACCAACGCCTATCCAAAAGGCGTCGTCGTAACTGATGAGGACATGGCTGCGATCAACATCGTCCGTGCTGATTTCCATGGCGAGTGGAACTACACCATCAAACCAATCAACCGCTCACATGGAGCGGTTGATTCCTGACGAGCTCCCAGTACCAGCGCTTCGAACGCGGTCGCCATGTTGGCGGCACTGATCAGGTTGTTCACCAGCTTCATCAACTGCGCCTGGCCCGGACGCTCGCCCACCTCGAACAGGTTCTTGCCGATGCGCTGCAGCCATGGCCGG
>JBGPND010000315.1:0-4724 GCA_041487355.1 Acetobacteraceae bacterium
CTGCGGGCGCCGGTGCTGACCGTGCTGCTCGCTGTTGCGATGCTGGCCGCCACCATCTGGCCAGTGTCCCGGCTCGGCAGCGAATTCATGCCGACCTTGAACGAAGGCACGCTGCTCTATATGCCGGTGACGCTACCGGGCCTTTCGGTGACGAAAGCCGCCGAGCTGCTGCAAATGCAGGACCGCATCATCAAGTCCTTCCCCGAGGTGGAATCGGTGTTCGGCAAGGCGGGGCGCGCCAACACCGCGACCGACCCCGCGCCGGTCGAGATGACCGAGACCGTCATCGATCTGAAGCCCGAGAGCGAATGGCCGCCCGGCATGACGATCGAAGCGTTGCAAGCGCAGATGGACGAAGCATTGCGCCTGCCCGGCGTCAGCAACGCCTGGACCATGCCGATCAAGGCGCGCATCGACATGCTGGCCACGGGGATACGCACGCCCGTTGGCGTCAAGGTGTTCGGGCCGGATTTGCACGAGCTGGAGCGGCTTGCGACCGAGGTGGAGCGCGTGGTGCACACGATCCCGGGCACGACAAGCGCCTTCGCCGAACGGCTCGAAGGCGGCCACTATGTCGAAATCACGCCCGATCGCAGTGCCGCGGCGCGCTATGGCCTCGCCGTCGGCGACATCCAGAAGGTCATCGCAACCGCGCTCGGCGGCGCCGTTGTCACCACCACAGTTGAAGGACGTGAGCGTTACAGCGTGATCGTGCGCTACCCGCGCGATCTGCGCGATGATCCGATCGCCATTGCGAGCCAGGTGCTGGTGCCGACCATGAGCGGCGCCATGATCCCGCTCGGGCAAGTCGCACACGTCCAGGTGACACAAGGGCCGCCCAGCATCCGCACCGAGAACGCGCAGCCCGTCGCCTACGTCTATGTCGATCTGCACAACCGCGATCTTGGCGGCTATGTGGCCGATGCCGCACGCGCCGTCGGGCAGCAGGTCAAGCTGCCGCCTGGCTATCACATCGAATGGAGCGGGCAGTTCGAATACCTGCAACGCGCCGAGGCGAAGATGCGCGTGGTGGTGCCGGCAACGCTGCTGGTCATCTTCGTGCTGCTCTATCTGAATTTCGGGCGACTCACCGAAACGCTGATCGTCATGCTGTCCGTCCCCTTCGCGCTGGTCGGCGGCGCCTGGCTGATGTGGTGGCTCGGCTACAACATGAGCGTCGCGGTCGCCGTGGGTTTCATCGCACTTGCCGGCGTCGCCGCCGAGACCGGCGTCGTCATGCTGATCTACCTCGATCAGGCCCTGACAAATGTAAGGACACAACGGTCGGCCGAGGATAAAGCGCTCATTCGTGCCGATATCGAGGAAGCCATCATCGCCGGCGCGGTCGAGCGCGTGCGGCCGAAGATGATGACCGTCGTTGCCATCATGGCCGGGCTGCTGCCGATCTTGTGGAGCGAGGGCACCGGTTCGGAGGTGATGCGCCGCATCGCCGTGCCGATGGTGGGTGGCATGGTTTCGTCAACCATCCTCACCCTGATCGTCATTCCCGCTGTCTATGGCGTCATCAAGGGCTGGGGACTCGCCCGGACTCAGGGCCGAGCATCGTTTCCCGCGCCTGCGAGCAGGGCTGCCGAATAAGCCGTTGTCACCCCACTCGCGCACGAGCTGGCGCGCGGCCTGCGTGCAAAAATCAAGCAGACTGTGTGAAAACTCGCCGCCGCACCGGCGCTCCGCAACTTTGATTCGCTCGCGGCCGGCAGACCGCAACAATGATTCCCTACATGGTTCTGGGACGCATCGATATTGCGCCAGCCGAACTCGCAACTGACTTTTCACACGGTCTGCAAGAATTTCGGTGCACGCTGCCGCGCCAGCAGAATCAATGGTTCAGCCGGTGCATAATACCAGGCGCTGAAATGAATGACGTACGGTGCCCGGCCATGACGGCGGTACGCAGCGCCAGTGCGACCGGACAGAGAATCAATGTTTTCAGCGCTTGGCATAAGTCCGGTGCCATTGTCCGCCGTTGAAAGCGGTTGGTGCAGGAATGTTGGCTGAGAGTCCGCGCAGGGTCGGGACGTGGCCCATGAAGCTCCGAGCCACCGGATACCATCCGTCCGAGTTTCACCCCTACCGCCGTATCCCCAGCGTCACCTCGCGGTGCCAGATATACAGGCCGGAAGCGATCAGCACGGCGACACCGGCTAGGTTCCAGACGTCCGGCCACTCGCCCCAGATCGCGACACCGAGCGTGGTCGCATAGATGATCGCGCCATACTCGAACGGCGCCACCAGGGTGGTCTCGGCGGCGCGATAGCCCTCGGTCATCAGCAACTGCGCGATCCCCGACATCAGGCCGGCACTCACCAGCGTGGCGAACTGCCAAGGGCTCGGCGTTACCCAGTCCGTGATGCAGCCGAACGCCGCCAGAGACCCAGTTCCCAGGCTGTACCAGGCGACGATCGTCACGTTCCGCTCGCCCGCCTCGCCCATCTTGCGGATGTTGATCATCGACAGCGCCCAGGTGACGACGCCGCTCAGCACAATCGCCACGGCGCCAAGCGGCATCGAGTCGGCATCGACATGCCAGGGGCGCAACATGACCAACACGCCGCCCAGGCCCACCAGCACGGCGGTCGCCCGGCGCGGACCCACGCGTTCGCCCAGCAGCGGCACGGACAGGATGGTGAGGAACAGCGGCATGGCAAAGCCGAGCGCCGTGACGGTGACCAGCGGCAGCACGCCGAAGCCGTAGACCGACGTCACGGTGCCGATGAAGCCGTAGACCGTGCGCATCACATGGCCGAGCGGCCGGCGCGTCGCCAACGCGGACAGGCCACCGTGCCGGATGATCATCGGCAGCATCGCCACGAAGCCGACGATGCTGCGGAACATCACGATTTCCAGCACCGGGAAATCCGCTGTCAGTGCCTTCACCAGCGCTGAACCCAGGGTGAAGGTGGCCGAGGCGCTGAGGACGTAGATGATCGCATGCCGTCGCGCCGCGCGCAGATCAGCGCTGGCGAGGCTCATGGCGGACGTTTCCATTGGCACGAGCCTACACCAGCGAGAGCCGCGCCTCCACCACGTCGGGCTCTTCCGGCGTGCGCCGCAGCGAAAAACCGAGATGGCGGACGAAGGCCAGCATCGGTGCGTTGTCCGCCAGCACCTGGCCGACCACGGCGCGCAGGCCGCGTCCACGTGCCCAGTCGATCAGCCGCCGCATGAGATGGGTCGCCAGACCCCTGCCCTTCATGTCGGCCTGCACGATCACCGCGAATTCACCTTCACCTTCGGGTTCGCCCGGCTCGCACACCAGCCGCGCAACCGCCACGGTTTCACCGCTCGCCTCGCGCACCGCGATGAACGCCATCTCGCGGTCGTAGTCGACCTGGGTGAGCCGCGCCATCTGCTCGGGCGGCAGCTCGCGCATGGCGGTGAAGAAGCGGTAGCGGATGTCCTGCGGCGACAGCCGATGGAAGAAGGCACCGTGCTGCTCGGCGTCCTCCGGGCGGATCGGACGGACGATCAGCCGCTCGCCGTCGCGCGCCGTCCAATGCTCCACCAGTTCGGCTGGATAGGGCGTGATCGCCAGCCCGCCACCAGTGTCACCCGCCTCCCGCAGACGCAGCCAGGCATCCACCGCCAGCACGCCATCGGCGTCGGCCGACAGCGGGTTCACCTCCAGCTCGGCGATCTCGGGAAAGTCGACGATGAGCTGGCTGACGCGCACCAGGGTCTCCGCCACCGCTTCGGTATCGGCCGCCGGCATGTCGCGGAAACGCGCCAGCGTTGCGGCCACGCGGGTGCGCGCGATCAGGCCATGCGCCAGCGCCAAGTTGAGCGGCGGCAGGTCGGCGGCGACGTCGTGCACGATATCCGCCGTCGTGCCGCCCTGTCCGAAGCTGATCACCGGCCCGAACGTCGCGTCGTCCGCGACGCGGATCCTGAGTTCGCGCGGGCGGGCGGCCTGGCGCTGCACCAGCAGTCCGTCGTCGCGCGCATCAGGTTGGCGGTCGCGCCGCGCGGAGAGCAGGCGGGCGGCCACTGCCACCTCCCGCGCGTCGTGCAGGTCGAGCGCCAGCCCACCTTGGGCACGCGCGTCTGGGCGCTCGCTCTGGCGCAACTTCACTACTGCCGGGAAACCCAGCAGCAGTGCAGCGGCCGCCGCATCTTCCGCCGCGGCAACCGCGCGGCTCGGCGCCATCGGAATGCTGTAGGCGCACAGAACCGAGAGTGCCTCGTCCTGCATCGCAGCCAGCCGGCCCGCGCGCCGCATCGTCGCCAAGACGCGGCGCACCTCGTCGCGGTCGGGTGCCACGGTGAGCACGGTGCTCGGCGGCAATTCGCGTGCGACGGCGCGGTTGCGGCGGTCCTGCACCAGATGCAGGAAGCCGCGCACCGCCTGCTCGGGCGTGGCGAACACCGGCATGCCAGCCTCCACCAAGCTGCGCCGATGCACAGCACCGGTCGTCTCGCCCATCGCACAGACCAGCAGCGGCACCTGCATGGTGCCACGACACGCCGCCAGGGCGGCGATCGCCGCCTGGTCCGCCGCACCGGATGGCGCGTGCACCACCAGCACGCCGCCCACGCCGGGTGCGGCGGCGGCAGACGACGCAAGACCGGCCAGCAAGTGGGATGCGTCCGGCCCCACGTGCGCGATGCCGTCGTCCGAGCCTGCGCCGCACAGCGATCCGGGGCCTGCGCCGGGCACGGGTGCCAGATGCAGCCCGTCGCGCAGCGCCGCATCGGCCGCCATC
>JBGPND010000316.1:0-4654 GCA_041487355.1 Acetobacteraceae bacterium
CCGATCGCGCTGCCCGACCAGGCGGACAATTCCGAACGGCTGTTGAGCCTGCTGGCGGAGAGCGATTGATGGTCGGCGGCCCCCCCTCCCCACCCCTCCCCCGCTTCGGGGGAGTGGGGGCGCTGAACCCCCTCTCCCGCGAAGCGGGGGAGGGTTGGGGAGGGGGTGCCGCCGACCATCAATCGCTCTCCGCCAGCAGGCTCAACTGCCGTTCGGAATTGTCCGCCTGGTCGGGCAGCGCGATCGGATAGTCACCGGTGAAGCACGCGTCGCAATAGTGTGGCCGGCTTGCGTCGCGTTCCGGTTTGCCGAGGGCGCGATACAGGCCATCGATCGAGATGAAGGCCAGGCTGTCGGCGCCGATCTGCTCGGCCATCTCCTCGACCGAATTGCGTGCGGCCAGCAATTCACCGCGCTCCGGCGTGTCGATGCCGTAGAAGCAGGAATGCTTGGTGGGCGGCGAGGAGATGCGCATATGCACCTCCTTGGCACCGGCCTGACGCACCATCTCGACGATCTTGCGGCTGGTGGTGCCGCGCACGATCGAATCGTCCACCAGGATCACCCGGCGGCCCGCCAGCACCGCCCGGTTGGCGGAATGCTTCAGCTTCACGCCGAGATGGCGGATGTGGTCGGTCGGCTCGATGAAGGTGCGTCCGACATAGTGGTTGCGGATGATACCGAGCTCGAACGGAATGCCGCTCTCGCTGGCGTAGCCCATCGCCGCCGGAACGCCGGAATCCGGCACCGGCACCACAACGTCGGCTGCCACGCCCGTCTCGCGCGCCAACTCCGCGCCGATGCGCTTGCGCGCGTCGTAGACCGGCGTGCCTTCCATCACCGAATCCGGGCGGGCGAAGTAGATGTATTCGAACACGCAGAACCGCTCGCGCACGCGGCCGAACGGCTTGATGCTGTGCACGCCCTGGTCGTTGATCACGACGATCTCGCCAGGCTCCACGTCCCGCACGAACTCGGCGCCGACGATATCCAGCGCGCAGGTCTCCGAGGCGAGCACCCAGCCGCCGGTGCCCTCGGAACCGATGCGGCCCAGGATCAGCGGGCGCACGCCGAGCGGATCGCGCACGCCCATCAGCACCTCGGTGGACAGCGCCACCAGCGAATACGCGCCGATCACCTGCTTCAGCGCGTCGATCAGCCGGTCCACCACGGTGGAATACAGACTGATCGCGATCAGGTGGACGAACACCTCGGAGTCGGTGGTGGACTGGAACAGGCAGCCGCGGCGGACCAGCGTGCGCCGCAGCACATGCGCATTGGTCAGGTTGCCGTTATGCGCCACCGCGAAACCGCCGAACTCGAAATCGGCGTAGAGCGGCTGAACGTTGCGCAGGATGGTGGCGCCCGTCGTGGCGTAGCGGTTGTGGCCGATCGCGGTGGTGCCGGGCAGCGCGGCGATCACACGCGCATCGCCGAAATTGTCGCCGACCAGGCCCAGGCCCCGATGGGAATGGAAGTGGTTGCCGTCGAAACTGACGATGCCCGCGGATTCCTGGCCGCGATGCTGCAACGCGTGCAGGCCGAGGGCGGTCACCGCCGCGGCGTCGGGCACGTTCCAGACACCGAATACGCCGCACTCCTCGTGGAACTTGTCGTCGTGCGGCGAAGCGAGGCTCATGCCTTGGCTCTCCTAATCCCGAACCGGCGGTCTGCCGACAGCCCGACCTTGTGGGTTGGCGTGCAGCAGGGCCTCCGCCGTGGTCTCGCGGCCGGGCGGCGGCGCGTAGAGCCGCGGGCGATAGTCGACCGGCAGCTTTTCCCACACCCATCGGGCACCCTGATAGGCGAAATACGTTGCGCGGGCGTCCCGCACTGCCTCGGGCCAGAGGTCCACCTTGGTCACCATCCCGCCAATGATATAGGCAAGGATGACCAGCGCGGCACCCCGCGCGAGGCCGAATACCAGACCCAGCGTACGGTCAAGGCCGCCGATCGGCGAGGCGCGCACCAGAGCGCTGATCCACCGGGAGATGATGATCAGCACGATCAGGGTGATCACGAACAGCACGCCGAAGGCGACCGGATCGACCCAGGCCGAAGCGCCGAGCCAGTTCTGGAACTGCGGCCTCACGCGCGGCAGCGCCCAGACCGCGGCGGCGACCGCTCCGACCCAGGCGGCGAGGCCCAGCACCTCGCGCACCAGGCCACGCATGAAGGCGAGCAGCGCGGACACCGCCAGCACGGCCAGCACAACGAGGTCAACCCAGGTCATCAAACCGCCACGGAACGGAGAGCCGGCGGGTTTATCGGCCGCAATGCGCGCGGCGCCAAGCCAAGATCACGTTGACGCAGCGGAATTCGGCGCGAACCGGGCAACGAGGTCGGAGATGTGGCCGATTTCCGCCAGCTCAAGCCCTTCGGGCGGGGCCAGCGGCCGGTTGCCGCGGGCGACCCGGCGGGGCAGGGTGGCTTGCAGGAAGCCCAGCTTCGCCGCCTCCTTCAGCCGCGACTCGGCCTGCGCGACCTGGCGTATCTCGCCCGACAGGCCGACCTCGCCGAAATACACCATGCCGGCGCTGGTCGGCTGGTCGAACGCGGCCGAGACCAGCGCGGCCGCCACCGCCAGATCCGCGGCCGGCTCGCTCACCCGCAGGCCGCCGGCGATGTTGAGATAGACGTCGGTGGCATTCAGCCGGACCCCGGCACGGGTCTCCAGCACCGCGAGCAGCATGGCGAGCCGACCGCCGTCCCAGCCGATCACCGAGCGGCGCGGACTGCCGCCTGGATTGGGCGACAGCAGGGCCTGCACTTCCACCAGCACGGGCCGGGTTCCCTCCAGCCCGGCGAATACCGCGCTGCCGGCGATGTTGCCGCGGCGTTCGGCCAGGAACAGGGCGGACGGGTTGGCCACTTCGGCAAGCCCGCGATCGGTCATCTCGAACACGCCGATCTCGTCGGTGGCGCCGTAGCGGTTCTTCACCGCGCGCAGGATGCGGAACTGGTGGCCGCGGTCGCCTTCGAAATACAGCACCGCATCCACCATGTGCTCCAGCACGCGCGGCCCGGCGATGGCGCCGTCCTTGGTCACATGGCCGACCAGCACGAGCGCGAATTTTCCTCCCTTGGCGAGCTGGATCAGTTCGAAGCTGGACGCACGGACCTGCGCCACGGTACCCGGGGCACTGTCGATCGTATCGAGCCACATGGTCTGGATCGAATCGATCACCACCAGCGCGGCGTCGCCGGCCGACTGCAGGCTGGCAACGATGTCGCGCAGGTTGATGGCGGCGGCGAGCTCCAGCGGCGCGTCATGGACGCCGAGGCGGCGGGCGCGCAGCCGCATCTGCTCGATCGATTCCTCGCCGGAGACATAGAATACGCGCCGCCCCGCGCGCGCCATGCTGGCGGCCGCCTGCAGCAGCAAGGTGGACTTGCCGATCCCCGGATCGCCGCCGACCAGGACAGCCGAGGCAGGCACGAGACCGCCGCCCAGCACGCGGTCCAGCTCGGCGATGCCGGTGGGGCAGCGGGGCGGCGGCTCCGCGCTGCCGGCCAGGCCGACGAATTCCACGCGCTTGCCGGCGGCCGATTTTCCGGCTGGCCCGGGGCGGGCAATGGCCTCCTCGACGATGCTGTTCCATTCGCCGCAGCTCTCGCAGCGCCCGGCCCATTTCGGGCTGAGCGCGCCGCAGTTCTGGCAGACGAAATGCGAGGTCGGCTTTGCCAAGGGGCGGCGGCGCCTTCGGTCTCAGTAGCGGTTGGCGGTCAGCATGGCCTGCCCGCCGGCAGGGTCCTTCACGATGCTGACCAGCAGCAGCCATTCGCGCTGCCCCTGCGACGCGACATATTCGCGGTGCTTCAGTGCATTCTCTTCAGCGTCGGCCTTCTCGCCGGTCACCTTGAAGGCGATCTGCGCGTCCTGCATGTCCTGTTCGAGGTCGCTCAGCACGGCCGGCCCGCTGGCGATCTCGGCGAGCACCGAGCACGAGCCGAGATCCTCGGATACCAGGACGAATTTTCCGTCCTTGTTGGAGGCATCGAATACGATCCCGGGGAGGCCATAGAGAAAGTGCTCCTGCACATCGGCCGGCAGTTCCTTGAGGCCGGTCTTCTTCGCCCAGGCGCGCAGCCCGGCCCTGTCTCCGGCGAACTGTACGCAGCTCTGCATGAACAGGCCCGCCGCCTGCTTCGCGTTGACGACGGCCGGGTCGTCCGCCCGGGCCGGCGCTGCAAGGCCGGCCGCGGCGACAATCGCCAGCGCGTGAAGGAAACCAGGTCGCATCATCCCTCTGTCCTCGGTCGCCCCCTTCCCCGAGCGTCTCGTTGCGGCAGGTTACGCTTTCGGCGGGCGCTTGTCAGTCTTCTCGATCGCCGAACCCCTTACCGCCGGAGTTCCATCTGGATCGGGCCCTCGCGGCGGCCATGGGTAAACTGGTCGACCACAGAGTTGCCGCTGTCCAGCAGACTGGACGCCGGGCCGCTCCAGATAATCCGGCCGCGATGGATCATCGCCGCCGCGTCGCCGATGCGGCGCGCGCTCGCCATGTCGTGAGTGATCGCCACCGCGGTGCTGCCGAGCTGCTTGACGCAGTCCACCACGAGCCCGTCGATCACGGCGCCCATGATCGGGTCGAGGCCGGTGGTCGGTTCGTCGAAGAACATGATGTCGGGGCGGGCCGCGATGGCGCGGGCG
>JBGPND010000317.1:0-4631 GCA_041487355.1 Acetobacteraceae bacterium
CTTCGATCGCCTGCAACGTCAACATCTCCCCGGCCAACGACTGCCACTCTTCCTCCAGCGACACGGTGGCGGGCTCGCGGCCGGCGCGGCTATACCAGCCGCCGGCGTTGCGCATGTCGCCTTCCTTGCGGTGCAGATAGGCGTGCACGATCGAGCCGGTCTTGCCTGCATCCTGCTGCGCGCATTGATGGGCACGATCCCAGTCGCCCTTGGCGTCCCACCACAAGGTCTGCAACGCGAGGCTCATGCCATCAGGCGGCGCACCCTCGGCCACCGTCGCACGGAACCGCGTCAGGTCCATGGCTGCCCTCCTGTCGTCCCACCGGCCGAGTGTGCGCGGCGCCCGCCCCCGGGTCGAGAGCCCGGGGCTCTCAACCCGGCATGAAATGGGTGCTCCCTGTCCTGTGCGCGATCCTGCTGGCGCCATTGGCGCTGGTCGACCTGCCGCCTCTGCTCGACTATCCCAACCATCTCGCGCGAGCCGTGGTGCTGGCATTCGGCGGCAGCGATCCAGTCCTGTCGCGCATGTATGCATCGCATTGGGCGATCATTCCCAATCTCGGCACCGACCTCATGCTGCCGCCGCTCTTGCACATCCTGCCGATCCATCTGGCCGGACGCATCGTCCTGGGCTGCGTCATCCTGCTGCCGGTCATCGGCACGATCGCCTACAGCCGCGCCACATTCGGCACGCGTTCCGCATGGCCGCTCGCCTCCGCGCTGGTCGCCTACAACGGAACGTTGCTGCTCGGCTTCGTGAACTTCATCGCCGCCATCGGCATCGCGCTGCTGATCGCCGCCGGCTGGATCGCGTGGCGCGAGCGCTATCCGCGCCGCACCGTGGCACTGGCAGGCATCGGCACGGTCGCGCTGTTCTTCTGCCACCTGATGGGGCTGGTGTTCTTCTATGCGCTGATCGCAGGGTACGAGCTGGAACGGCTCTGGTCCCACCGCACACAGAGGGCGGCAATGCTGGCGCGGCTGGCCGCGCTGGTGCCGCTGATTGCCGCGCCGCTTGGCCTCTACCTGATCTCGCTGCTCGCGCCGCTTCCCGCCGAAACCGAATTTTCGTCGCTCGCCAACAAGGCGTGGCAACTGGTGTTGCCGTTTGCGAACTATCTCCTGCCGCTCGACATCGCCACAGGCTGCATGGTCGGCGGCTTCCTTCTCGCCTGCATCGCCACGGGACGCTGCCGCATCACGCTGAACGCCGGCCTGGCTCTGTTGCTGGTTGCCGGCCTCTATCTGGCGGCCCCCTGGGCCTTCAAGGGCACATATTTTCTCGACACACGCTTCGCGATCATGCTGGGCTTCCTGCTGTTCGGTGCGGTGCTGCCCACTGCCCTGCCACGTGGCGCACGGCTCGCCGCTGTCACTGTCTTCACCCTGCTGTTCGGCATCCGCATGGCGACGGTCGCCTTTGCCTGGCACGGACACCGGCACGACGTCGCGGACATGCGCTCGGTCATCGCCACGGTGGAGCCCGGCGCACGCGTCTTCATCGCCTCGGTGTCCCCGGAGGAGGCGCCCGGCTATTGGCGAAACGGTCCGCCCAGCCGGTGGCTGTCCAATGGCATCCGGGTCGACTACCACCTTCCCGCCCTGCTGCTGATCGAGCGCCGGGCGTTCTGGCCGTTCCTGTTCGACAATCCGTCGCAGCAGCCGGTGGAGACCCTCCAACCGTATCGCGAACTGGCCGATCGCGCCCGCTCGATCGCCGACCATGGCGCGCTCGCCGTGCCAGGCAAGGTCGATCTCTGCGGCTACGATTATCTGCTGTTGCTCGAAGCGGGCGGCGAACCCGACCTGCCGCACTTCGCCGCGGACCGGCTGCTGCTGCTCGCGCAGTCGGACGTCGCCGCGCTGTTCCGCGTCAGGCCGTCGGCCTGCGCATCATGATGCGCTGTCATTGCGAGCGGAGCGAAGCAATCTCGCGGGCGTTCTCCACGAGATTGCCGCGTCGCTTCACTCCTCGCAATGACAGTCTGGGTCGAATCAATGAAAGCTGACGATGGACGGATTGTTGAACTTGTTGAGAACGACCGGCTCATCGTCGCGCCACGACAGGTGGAAATACAGCGTCGCCACCTCGCCGTAATTCTCGAACACCGTCGTGTTGATCATCGCCTGGTGCCGGTCGCGTTCGGCTGCGGCATGGTCGCCCCGCAGGTCCTTCAGCTCCGCCCACAGGCCGAATGCGGATGAGCTGTCGGGATTGATCTCGGTCGAAATGGCCAGCAGACGGTCGGCCTCGGCGAGATTGTGCAATCCCATCTCCGCCGCCGCCCAGGTCATGTAGGCACTTGCCAGCAGCACCTTGTTCTTCGGCGGCAAGTCGCGCGTCATGTGCCGCATGCGGTCGGCGCCCTGCTCATACTTGTTGAGCTGCAGATCGGCGAACGCCGCGTTGATCTCGGCCACCGGGTTTTCGGGATACGCCTCCACGGCCCTGTCGAACACCTCCTGCGCGGCAGCCGCGTCGTTCCTGAACAGCAGGACGATGCCCAGCAGATTGTCGAGTGCCGACCGGTCGAAGCTGACCGGGGTCGGCGGCAGCTCCGCCTTGGCATGCTCGATCAGCGCAACGACGTCCGTGAATTCCTTGTCGGACGAGTGCTTCTGCATCAGGTAGAGCGCAGTGGAGTAAGGCGCGACACGCGACGCGCTCCACAGCGCGCAGCGCCGCACGAAGGCGAGCACAGCCTCGTCCTTGTGGGGCGCCAGAGCCTGAGTGAACGTACCGATATGGCGCGTCACACCGCTGACCCTGCCACGCAGTTCGCCGTGCTCCAGGAACAGTGCAAGACGCAGCCGATCGGGAGCATAACCGACCGAGGTCTGCAGCGCGTAGGCTAGGTCCTCGGCCTTCACCGACTGCGCCAGTGCCATGCCAAGACCCTGGTCGCGGCTGGTGCGGATCTCCGGCGGCGACACCACCGATTCCACCTTGGCGATCTCGTAGAGCTGGTCGTCGAATTCCGACTCCAGCGTGGCCTGGTCGATGATCTCGCCCTCCATCTTCGGCGCCGCGGTGACTTCGACCACGATGCTGCCAGAGTGGAGGACCGTGTCCGCGCCGATCAGGCCGATCGCGAGAAACAACGCGGCAGCCAGGGTTGTCAGGTCCATGCCACTGCTCCAGAGGGGGCTCTATTCTACAGCGCAATGGTGTTCCGGCAACGTTGCGTTGGCAACGAGAAATCATCCGGCCGGCGAGATGCCGTGCACGTCCACCGTGATGCCGGGCGATGCCAGCATCCGCAGCCGCTCGCGCAGCCGGTCGACATAGGGCGCCTGCTCCGCAGGATCGACGAAGCTCTAATACCAGACGCGCATCCGGCTATGCCGGCAGCAGCAGCAGGCGCCGCAATTTCCGGACGGCGCTGTCGGGCGTGGTCAGCACGGTGCGGCCCGTCGCCGCCGCCACCAGAGGCTCGGCGGAAGACAGGCTGAACTGCGCCAGCGCGACCACGTCGCAGCCTTCCAGCGAACGCGCCGCCTCGGCCGCCAGCCGGTCGTGCGCCGCCGAATCGCCGCGGTTCAGCGCCGCCAGCGCCTCCGCCGCCAGTGCGGGCACCAGCGTCACACCAGGTGCCACGGCGGCGAACTCCGCCGGCATCGTCGCGAGCGTGGGTGCGAAGGTCGCAAGCAGCCCGATCCGGCCTGACGGCCCGGCGAGCGCCACCGCCTCCTCGATCATCGCCTCGTTCGGCTTCAGCACCGGCATCGGCGCGAGCTCCCGCGCGCAGGCGTCGATGCAGGGGCCGAAGGCCGAGCAGGTGAACAGGATGCCGTCCGCGCCGCATGAGGCGGCATAGCGCGCGAGTGTCAGGAACCGCTCGGTCATCGCCGGGGTCAGTGCGCCATCGCGCGCCAGATCGGCGGACAGGGTGTCGTCCAGCAGATTGGCGAGTTCCGCCTCCGGCCACAGCCGCGCGAACGACTGCTCGATCGGCGAAATGGAATGCTTCAGGGCATGGATCAGCGCGATGCGCATCGAATGGTCCTTCGCAATATCCTGCTGGGATGATGGGTTTCGCTGCGCTCCAACCCATCCTACGGACTACGGACAAGGCGTAGGATGGGTTAAGCGCAGCGAAACCCATCACACCCGACGAGCCTCGCTCGCGCTTCTATCCCGGCTGTTCAGTGGTGGGGTCGATCATCTTGCGCACCTCGGTGATCTTCGTCGCGGGGAAGCCGCTGATCTCCGCGTGCTTGCGGATGATGGCCTCGTCCTTGGCGAGATAGACGCAGAAGGTCTTGTCGGCGGCGACGTAGCTCTCCAGCCACTGGATGTCGGGGCCGAGCTGCCGCAGCACCTCGTTGGATTTTGCCGCCGCGCCACGCAGTTGCTCGCGCTCAAACGATCCGACGGCGGGAATGTCGCGTTCGATGATGAACTTGCGCAGGGCCATGGCTTCCTCCGGCTACTGTTTGAGAGCCGGCTAGGTTGCCACAGCGTCATCCGGCCGCCAAGCAAGCGGCCAGGCCAGGATTCCCGAACAAACCGGCGGGCGCGGCGAGGGGTGGGTGGATTTTCGGGTAAGGCGGCGGCTCGCGCTCAGTTCTGCATCGCGAGAGCCTTCCTTTCAGGTGCGGCTGCACGCCGGGCGAGTCTGGGTGTGAGC
>JBGPND010000318.1:0-4628 GCA_041487355.1 Acetobacteraceae bacterium
GAGGCGGTGAAGGACCGGGTGTTCGTCGGTCCGGCGATCGGTCTGCTGCATGCTGCAGTGTATGAGGCGCCGGAGGGGACGCTGCATGCCGGTGTGCGGCATGGGATCGAGCTGGGGCTGGCAGCGGCGGCGCGGGCGTATCCGGAGATGAAGAAGCGCGGCATCCGGGTTGTGATCGGCGGCGACTACGGATTCGCGCGCACGCCGCAGGGCGAGAACGCGCGCGACATCGAACATTTCGTGCAGCACCTGGGCTACAGCCCGAGCGAGGCGCTGGTCTGCGCAACCCGGTACGGCGCCGAGCTGATGGGGATGGGCGACGAGGCGGGCCAGGTGCGTGAGGGGTTCCTGGCCGATCTGCTGCTGGTGGATGGCGATCCGGTGGCGAATGTGAATCTGTTGCAGCACAAGGACCGGCTGGTGGGGATCCTGAAGGGTGGGGAGATCTACAAGCTCGACCGGGCTGCGTTGGAGCGGCGGGAGGTGCGGGCGGCGGAGTAGTCGCGGCGGAATGCGCTTCGCTTTTCCGCCCTACTCTGCCTGCGCTGGCTGACTCATACCTGCCGCACCGGACCAGGGTACCGCGACACCAGCGGGTCTGCGGTCAGCAGCGTGATCCCCTCGACCGTCGATTGCGCGACCAGGATGCGATCGAACGGATCCTTGTGGATCGGTGGCAGAAGGTCGATGGCGACGGCATGTTCGCTGGTTATCGCCAATTCGCTGTAGCCATTGTCGAGCAGCCCACGTCGAAGCAACCTGGGATCGACCTGGAAATCATCCCGACCGAGCCCGCGCTTGATCGTGACCTCCCACAGGCTCGCCGCACTGAACATCAGCTCGTTGTCCGGGTCGTCGAGCAACACACGGGCCGCTTCTGGCAGTCGATCGGGCCGCCCGGCCGCCCACAGCAGCAGATGCGTGTCCAGCAGCAGTTTCACGCGGTTTCATCGCCGAACAGCCGCGCGATCTCGGCACTGCCCATCCGGTCGAAATCATCGGGCACCGCGATCTGTCCCGCCATGAAACCCAGCCGCCTGATCTGCCCAGCCGAGGGTGCGTCCAGCGCGGTGACCTTGACCAGCGGCTTGCCGGCCTTGGCGATCACAAACGGCTCGCCCTTGGCCGCTTGTTCGACGAGCCTGGAGAGATGCGTCTTGGCTTCGTGGATGTTCACGGTGCGCATGGTTCACTCCGATTAGACTAAGTTTGTTTAGTCTAGTCTGTCTGAGACCGCACTGCAACCGGGTTCAGACAAGGGTCGCGCACGGGCAACATTGGCTGTCGCCGCGAGCCAAAGGCGAAGCGATCTCCATGACGGTGCGTACCACCATGGGGATTGCTTCGTCGCTTCGCTCCTCGCAATGACAGCGGAGGCAGGCGCAGAGCGGGCAGGTCATCGTTTTCGAGAAATGGTAGAAGAGAGATCCGCATTCTCTCGCGAAAGGAAGTGACCATGTCATTGAGCCGGGCGTTTGCGGCGTTTGTTGCCAATCTCAAATACGATGACCTGCCGCCGGAGGTCGTGGACCGGGCCAAGGGCGTCACGTTACAGGCGCTGACCTCGGCGCTGGTTGCCCACGACATGGCGGCGAGCAGGCAGGCTCTGGCACTGATGCAGGAGGAAGAGGCCGGCGGCGGCGGGCTCGCAACCGTGCTCTGCAACGGGAGCAAACTCACCAAGAGCGGGGCTGCCTTCGTCAACGCGGAAATGATCCTCGCGGGCGGCAAGTGGGACACGTTCCGCATGCTCACCCACCCGGGCACGGCGATACTGCCGGCTGCCCTCGTGGCGGCGGAAACAACACAGTGCTCCGGCGCGGTGTTTCTCACCGGCGTGGCCGCCGCCTACGAGGTCATGGAGCGCATGGCCGCCGAATTCATCCCGACGGTGATGTCGCGCGGCTTCCACGCTGGACCGGTGTTCGGCATCTTTGGCGCGGCGGTCGCAGCGGCGAAAATCCAGGGCTTCAACGAAGACCAGGGCAACAGCGCCATCGCCCAGTGCGTCAACCTGGCGGCCGGCAATCTGGAAGGCGCGCGCAGCGGCGGTCGTTCCTTGCGCGAGGGCGGCGCCGTCCGTAACGCCTTGCTCGCCGTGGCGATGGCGAAGCACGGCACGCCTGGCGGCGAAACGACGCTGGAAGGCGACGCCGGCTTCTACCACGCCTACGCCGGCAACAACCTCGGCCATTTGCGCTACAGCTTTACCGGCCATACCCGCACCAACCTGAGCAGGATCACCGAAGGCCTCGGCCGGGACTGGATCTTCCTCGAAACGCTCTACCGCATCTATTCGACCGCGGGCTTCAACATCGCCCATGTCGATGTGACGGCAAGGCTGTGCGAGGAACACAACCTCACCTACCAGGACATCGACCGCATCGAGGCGGTGGTCAACTGGCTCGAGACCGAGTACCCGAGCCCGGCCTTCCCCACCCCCGGCAGCGATGGCCAGCCGAGGGTCGGCAGCACCCAGTATTTTTCGGCGTATGGCGCTGTCCAGCGAGGTTATCCACTGCTGCGCGGCGGACAGCCCGGCCCGGGCGAGACGGACCCTCCGGAAGTACTCGACCTCATGCATCGGGTGACGCTGATCCCGATGGTACGCCGAACCCTGTTCGGCCCGAGGGTTACCATCTTCACCAAGGACGGACGGAGTTTCGCCAGAGAAGGCACTGGCCGCGAGTTCATCTGGGACTTTGAGGAGGAAGCCAGGCGCATCCAGCCCGTCGCCCCCAGCCTCGCCATCCCCGAGGCGCAATTCGCCGAGCTGATCGATACGTGCCGGCACCTTGATCGCGTCGACCGAACCGCTGACAAGCTGATCTCGCTGACCATTCCTTCCTGATCGAAGCGAGGCGAGCAGAGCCATTAGGACCTGCGGCGGAATGATCGCTGCAGCTTCCAGGCGGAATGCGCTGCGCTTTTCCGCCCTACTCTCGCCAGCCGTGGTCCGAACCGTAGGGCGGAAAAGCGCAGTGCATTCCGCCACGCCCGTAACCGGCGGACCCCGCCAATCGAGCGTTTGTCTCCCGGCAAGCCCCTACTGCCGCTCGAATTTCACCACACGCCGCACGCGTCCCCATTCGCCCGGCTGCACGACGTAGATATCGCCATGCGAGTCACCCCAGATTCCGTGGCAGGACCGATGAACAGGACCACCCCAACGCGCCAGTCGCTCGCCATCGAGCGTCAGGATGCTGACCATGCCGCCGTTGTGCTCGGCGATGTAAACGATGTCGTCCGCATCGACATAGAAGAACGCCGGACCGATCAGCTCCGTCGGCCAGATGCCAAGCAGCTTCCCGTCCTGGTCGAAGATCTGCACGCGATCGTTCTCCCGATCGGCCACCAGCAGTCGCCCCCGTCGATCGACCCACACACCGTGCGGCAGGTTGAACTGCCCAGGCGCATTGCCCGGCTCACCCCACGAGAACAGATGCTTCGCGTCCGCCGAGAACTTGTGCACACGGGCATTGCCGTAGCCGTCGCTCATGAACATGGTACCATCGGGCGCAAAGGCGATGTCGGTCGGCAGGTTGAACGGGCCGCCGCCGTGCGTGACCTTCTTCCATGCCGCGGAACTGAAGTCGTCGTCCGGCACGCCCGTATCGGAACGCTGCCCCTTGACGCCGATGGTCTGCAGCAACTGTCCGTCGGCGGTGAATTTCATGAACTGCTGGTGATGCTCGTCGGTAAGCCAGGCGAAACCCCGCGCATCGAAACGGATCGCGTGCGGAAACCTGAACATCCCCGCTCCCCAGGACGAAAGGAAGTTGCCGTCGCGATCGAACACGACGACCGGATGCTCGGCGACCCGATTGAAGCAGTACACCCGGTCCTGCGGACCAACGGCCACCGCCGCCGGCTTCATGTCCACGCCCGCGGGTGGCCGCGCCCAATCCTCATGTACTTTGTAGGTGAACTTCCCGCTGCCAACGATCGCGTCCATCGCAAGTCCCCCTATGCCAGCCCGACGATTTCAAATTGTAGGGCGGAAAAGCGCAGCGCATTCCGCCGAAGCCATTTGGCGGCGGAATGCGCTGCGCTTTTCCGCCCTACGTCAGCCCAACGATCTCGGCCAACGCCTCCAACTGCTCCACGTGCCGCGAGACCGGGTTGAGCAGCAGATGGTTGGCGCCCATCGCGATGACCTCCTCCAGCCGCTCGCGCACCTGTTCGGGTGTGCCGTGAATGCCCGACGCGTCGGTTCCCGACGGATTGTGGTACACCTCGGTGAACCAGCGGTGCAGCTCGGCGCGCGCCACCTCCGGGCGCTCATCCACCGCCATGAAGATCCGCTTCGAGATCGGAAAACTGTCCGGATCTCGCCCGGCCTTCACCAGCGCGTCACGCAACAGCGGCACCGACCGCCCGAATTCGGCGATGCTCGACCCGCCCGATCCCATCCACCCATCGGCGATCGACGCGGCGCGGCGAATCGCATTCGGGTGGCCGACACCCATCCAGATCGGCACATGCGGCTGCTGCACCGGCTTCGGCGACATCGTGCCGTCCTCCAACTGGTAGAAGCGGCCGCGGTAATTCACCGTCTGCTGCGTCCATAGCGCCCTGATCACCTCGACCTCCTCGCGGAACCGGCGCACGCGGCCCTCCTCGGGCAC
>JBGPND010000319.1:0-4606 GCA_041487355.1 Acetobacteraceae bacterium
CATGACGCTGCGTGCCTCCACCTCGCGCGGATCGCCGCGCAGCACCTCGAACCGCGTGGTCTCGCCGTCGCGCCAGAAGCGGATGTCGAGCTCGCGCTGGCCCATGCGCAGATCGATCAGGGTGACGTCCGGCAACC
Source organism: Acetobacteraceae bacterium (assembly GCA_041487355.1). Taxonomy (GTDB): domain Bacteria; phylum Pseudomonadota; class Alphaproteobacteria; order Acetobacterales; family Acetobacteraceae; genus JAMXLO01. The sequence goes on from JBGPND010000319.1 coordinate 138, forward strand.
AGTCCGGCAGATGCGGATCGACATACAGGATCCCGCGCGGGGCGTCCGGCAAGATGCCCAGCATCGCCTGCAACAACGCAAAGACGGAACCGGCGGCCCAGGCCTGCGGCACGTTGGCGCCGAGGAACTGCACCGGGAAGCTGGTACCGTCGCGCTGGATGCCGGCATAGAGCTCCGGTACCTGGTTGAGCAGGAAGTGGCTGGCGGCATAGCTGATGTCGTGGGCGATCAGCGCCGCCTCCGCGACGAAACCATAGCGCTTGAAACCAGCCGCGATGATCGAATTGTCGTGCGGCCAGACCGATCCGTTGTGGTAGGAGTGCGGGTTGTATGCCGGATGCAGCGCGGACAACGTGCGGATCCCCCAGCCGGAGCTCATGTCGGGCGCCAGCAACCGCGCCACCACGCGTGCGGCACGGTCCGGCGGGACGATACCCGACCACAGGCAATGGCCGGGATTGGAAGCGACAGTCAGCACCTTCCGCTTGTCGCCGTCCAATGCATAGGCGTAGAAGCCGGTTGCCTCGTCCCAGAATGCATCGTTGAAGCGGCGGAACAGCACGGCCGCCTTCTCGCGCAGCGCCCCGGCGCGGTCGGGGTCGCCGAGTGTGTCGTAGACCTCCGCCATGCGCAGCCAGGCGTCGTAGACATAGCCTTGCAACTCGCACAGTGCCTTGGGGCCTTTGACCGGCGTGCCGTCGGGATACAGCACGCCGTCGACCGAGTCCTTCCAGGCCATGTTCTCGTAGCCGGCGGGTGAGCGGGTCTGGTACTCCTGGAACCCGTCGCCGTCGCGGTCGCCCCAGTTGTCGATCCAGTCGAGACAGGCTTCCGCCGTCGCCAGATGTTGCTCCAGCAACGCGCGATCGCCGGTAGCACGCCAGGCGGCGTGCAGCGTGATCAGATACAGCGGCGTGGCGTCCGCGGTGCCGTAGTACGGCGTGTGCGGGATCAGCTTGAAATGCGCCAGTTCGCCGTAGCGCATCTCGTGCGGGATCTTGCCCGGCTCGGCGTCGCGGTAGTCGTCGCGTTCCTTCGCCTGCAGCGAACCGAGCACTTCCAGCGCGCCGCGCGCAAAGTCAGGATAGACCAGAAGGTTCTGCAACGAGACGATCAGGCTGTCGCGGCCGAACGGGGCAAGGAACCAGGGCAGGCCCGCGGCGGGGACGAACACCATGTGGTCGGTGCCCACGATCGGCAGGCGCAACGCCGCCATGTCCTCGATCGCCTGATGATAGTAGCGATAGAATTCCTCGTTGCTGGTACGGATCTTCAGGACGGTGCGCTGCCAGATCGCCAGCGATTCGGCCGGCACCGACTCGCTGGCGTGGGCGACACATTCCTGCGGTGCAGCGAAGTGGCGCTGCCCATCCGTCAGTTCATAGAGCAGGCAGCAATGCCAGGTTTGCCGCGGTTCAATCGTTACTTCGAAGCTAAGACGACCATTGGCGTAGACAGCGCGTGGCGCCTCGATGTTCGTGGTGATCGTGACCGCCCGATAGAAATCGTGATGGGAGTACTGAGTGCTGAGTTCCTGCTTGTCGTCCAGCCACTCCGTGGCGATGCGACCCCGACGGACGATCTTGCCCGACTTGACCTCGAAGATATCGGCGAAGTCGGAACGGATGGCAATCTCCAGGTTGAACCGTACAGGCTTGCCGCCGTAGTTGGTGATGTCCAGATCTTCGTGCATGCCGCCGCCGATGGACCGGCTGAGCATGAAACCGAGACTGTGGGCAGGAACCGCGCCGTCCTCGGTGACAAAGGCGCGGTTGAGCAGGAAGATCCGCGCGGCATAGTAGGTGATGGCGCCGCCGTTCAGCAGATCCCAGGGCTCGCCGTTGGCATAGATCGCCCACGCGCTGATCAACCTTGTGTCGAAGGAATACAGCCCCTTGTCCGAGGGCCATTGCACCTGCCCGTCGGGATCGGTGACCAGAACGGTCTGTGCCTGGTGGATGGCGATCTGCGGCGGTCCGACCTGGACTTTGAAGGGCATCGCTGAGGGTTCTCCTGGACTGGCGCCAGTATGCGCGAATTCGCTGGCGGCCGGCAGGGAGGACTTGCCTGACGTGGCGAATGTGTATAGATGGCGCGGTGCATACACACAGAGCGGGCCATGCGGACGAACATCGAGATCGACGACGAATTGCTGAAGGAGGCGATGGCCGCCACCGGCATGGCGACGAAGCGTGCGACCGTCGAGGAGGCATTGCGCCGGGTAGTCCGGCTGCATCGGCAAAAGAAGGCACTGGAGGATCTGAAGGGCATCGGCTGGGAAGGTGATCTCGATGCGATGCGCAAGGATTGGACCCGCTGACCAGACTGCCGGTCGCAAAGGGTGATCGTCGTCGACAGCTCGGTCTGGATTGCACATTTCCGGGGCGCGGACACGGAGCCGGCTCGGAAGCTCTGGTCGCTCGACCTCGATGTCGGGCTGCTGGTGGGTGATCTGATCCTGTTGGAAGTCCTGCAGGGAGCGAGAGACGCCGCCGATGCTCGCCGCATGGCGAACGACCTCCACCAGTTCGAAATAATGCCGATGCTGAGCGTGGCGCTCGCCATCAAGGCGGCAGAGAATTATCGCCTGCTGCGCAGCCGTGGAATTACGATCCGCAAGACGCCCGATCTCATCATAGGCACCTACTGCATCGAGCATGGTCACTCCCTGTTGCACGATGACAGGGACTTTGAGCCGATGCGTGAGCATCTGGGGCTGCGCGTCGCCTGAACTTCCGGGGCGCGCTTACCACCCTGCCAGCGGCCCGCTATGCTCCGCCGCAACAACGGAGGAAACGCCATGAAGATCACCCGGACCGAGACATCGATCCTGCGCATCCCGGAAGACGATCCGCTGGCCGACATGCCGGAGGAAGCCGGCAGGCTGCGTCCCATCGTCATCCTGCGCATCCAGACCGATGCCGGGATCGAAGGCATCGGCCTCACTTTCTACGGCGGCGCGATGACCGGCACGCTGCGCAGCGCGGTGGATGAACTCGGTGCGCTGATCGTCGGCGAGGACCCGCTGCGGATCGAGGCGATCGTGCGCAAGCTGCGCCTCGCCGCGGGGGATGCCTGCGGTCCCGCCGGCATCTTCATGCTCGCGCTGTCGGCGATCGACATCGCGCTGTGGGACATCAAGGGCAAGGCGCTGGAGCAGCCGCTGTGGAAGCTGCTCGGCGGCACGCGCGACCGGGTCAACACCTATGCGTCGGGCTCGCTGCGCCGCGGCTTGACGGACGACAAGGCGGCCACCGCCGCGCGCCGGCTGGTCGACAAGGGCTTCATCGAGATGAAGACGCAGATGGCGCTGCCCGGCAATCCATCGCCGGCCGAGGAGGTGCGCCGCGTGCGCGTGGTGCGCGACGCGATCGGCCCCGACATCAAGCTGATGTGCGACATCAACCAGCGCTGGCGGGTGGAGCAGGCGATCGACATCGGCCATCGCGTCGCCGATGTCGGCCTGTTCTGGCTGGAGGACGTCACCACCTGCGACGATTTTTCCGGTTTGGCGCGGATCAACGAGGCGCTGTCCACGCCGATCGCCGGCGGCGAGTATGTCTGGGGGATCACCCCGTTTCGCCACATGATCGAGGCGCGCTCGGTCGATTACGTGATGATCGACCTGTGCCGCGTCGGCGGCGTGACGCAGTGGCTGAAGGTCGCCGGCATGGCCGAGGCGTTCAACCTGCCGGTGGTCAGCCACGTGATCCCGGAGATGCATCTGCATCTGATCGCCGCGGTGCCGAACGGGCTGACGGTGGAATACATGCCGTGGATGCTGAAGCTCTACCAGGAGACGCCGGCGATCGAGAAGGGCCAGTTGGTGCTGCCGAACAAACCGGGGCTGGGGCTGAAATTCGACGAGAAGGCAGTGGCGGCGTACCGGGTGGGGTGAGGTGCAGGAATTGACCCGGCATACGGGACTGCCGCGACAGGGCAGCGACGATCCGCTGTACCAAGCCGCGCTGGCGGTGGAGCGGGAGTTTGTTGCGCCCTCGCGCAAGCGGCGCCGCTAAATGAGCGCGCACCCGAAATGCAAGTGGTGACCACCTGATTGACGCTTGCCGTCAAGCGAACTTCACTGGCCATTCACCCACGAGAATTCGGGGCGACCGTCATAAGTGCTGAACTGTGAGCGATCCAGGCCATCGATCGCTAAGGTATTCGCAAACAAGTCTGCGATGGCAGTGATGCGGCGTGGCCTCCGAGCATAAGAGGCAAGCGCCTTCAAGCATCTCCGGCTTGAGATGCTTTTCAATCTGTCGCTTGACCATCAGGGTCAGGAAATCATGTTGGTATAGGTTCCAGTCGCCTTTCTCTTTCTTGTAATACCAACCGTCCTAACCACTGACCGATGCCCATTCGCGGGTTCCGATTGACCGAATGCGATCTGGATCGTCGGTCAGAAACCGCCAGGCTTTACGGCATGCCTCGACAATAGCGTCGTAAGTGTCCCAGACGACGGC
>JBGPND010000320.1:0-4603 GCA_041487355.1 Acetobacteraceae bacterium
CCAAGGACTATGACGTCGAAGCAGCCACCCTTCACGGTGGCACCTCGCGTCGTTTCCCGCCATGGCCCGCCGGATTGCGCTGCGCTTTTCCGCCCTCCGTTGCCGGGTAGGCCGGAAAAGCGCAGCGCATTCCGCCGGGCCATGGCGGTAAACGAAGCGAGGTGCCACCGTCATGAGTGACTCCTTCGACGTCATCGTCATTGGCGCCGGCCCCGGCGGGTACGTCTGCGCTATCCGTGCGGCACAGCTCGGCATGAAGGTCGCCTGCGTGGAGAAACGTGCGACGCTGGGCGGCACCTGCCTGAACGTCGGTTGCATCCCCTCCAAGGCGCTCCTGCAATCATCCGAGGAATTCCATCACGCGGCCCACGCATTGAAGGACCACGGCGTGCTGGTCGACGCCGTGAGGCTCGACCTTGCGCGCATGCAGGCACGCAAGGGCGAGGTGGTCTCCGCAAATGTGAAGGGTGTCGAGTTCCTGTTCCGCAAGAACAAGGTGACGTGGCTGAAGGGCACCGGCCGCATCGCCGGTTCCCGCAAGGTGGACGTCGATGGCACCATCTACGACGCGAAGCACATCGTCATCGCCACCGGCAGCGAAAGCGTTCCACTTGCCGGCGTGGACGTGGACGAGAAGCAGATCGTCACCTCCACCGGCGGGCTGGAACTCGACAAGGTGCCCGGGCATCTGGTGGTGATCGGCGGCGGCTATATCGGCCTGGAACTTGGCAGCGTCTGGCGGCGGCTCGGCGCGCAGGTGACGGTGGTGGAGTTCCTCGACCGCATCGTCCCCACGATGGACGGCGAGATTGCCAAGGCGTTCGAGCGCATCCTGACCCGGCAGGGCATCAAGTTCCGTCTCGGCACGAAGGTGACCGGCGCGCGCAAGGGCAATGACGGCGTTTCGCTGACGGTAGAACCCGCCAAAGGCGGCAACAGCGAAGAGATCAAGGCCGACATCGTGCTGCTGTCGATCGGCCGCCGCCCTTACACCGACGGCGTCGGGCTGGCCGAAGCCGGTGTGGAGCTGGACGAGCGCGGCCGGGTGAAGACCGATGCCCGCTATGCTACCAACGTCCCCGGCATCTACGCCATCGGCGACGCCATCGCCGGGCCGATGCTGGCGCACAAGGCAATGGATGAGGGCGAGGTCCTCGCCGAACGTCTCGCCGGCCAGGCAGGGCACGTGAACTACACGGTGATTCCTGGCGTGGTCTACACCTGGCCGGAAGTCGCCGCCGTCGGCCAGACCGAGGAGGAGCTGAAAGCCGCAGGTGTGGCCTACGACATCGGCAAGTTTCCGTTTACCGCGAACGGCCGCGCGCGTGCCATGGGCGAGATGGACGGGTTCGTGAAGATCCTCGCCGACAAGACGACCGACCGCATTCTCGGCGCGCACATCATCGGCCCCGATGCCGGCACCTTGATTGCCGAACTCACCACTGCGATGGAGTTCGGTGCCTCCGCCGAGGATGTCGCGCGCACCTGCCACGCCCACCCGAGCCTGAACGAGGCGGTGAAGGAGGCGGCCCTGGCGGTCGCCGGCCGGGCGTTGCATATCTAGCGGCATGTCCGCATCGGCGCCCCCTCCCCAACCCTCCCCCGCTGCGCGGGAGAGGGAGTTTCAACGCCAGCACCCCCTCTCCCGCGCAGCGGGGGAGGGTTGGGGAGGGGGTGTGAGGCCGCTCGCTCTCACCATGGGCGATCCCGCCGGCATCGGCGGGGAGCTGACGCTGCGTGCCTGGCTGTCGTTGCGAAATAGCGGCCAGCGCTTCGTGGCACTCGACGATCCGGACAGGCTCGCCGCGCTGGCGCGTACGCTGTCGCTCGATGTGCCGATCTCGATCGTTGCATCGCCGGACGAGGCGGGCGCCGTGTTCGCCACGGCGCTGCCCGTCCTGCCGATCAAGCTGGCCACCACGCCACGGCCGGGACAGCCCGACAAGGCGAACGCGCAAGCGGTGATCGGTTCGATCGAGCGCGCAGCCTCGCTCGCGCTACGCGGTGCCGTTGGCGGAATGGTGACCAATCCCATCAACAAGGCCGCGCTGTATGACGCGGGCTTCGCCTATCCCGGCCATACCGAATTCCTCGCCGCGCTGACCGGCGCGCACGGCAAGCAGATCATGATGCTGGCGAGTCCCGCATTGCGCGTCGTGCCAGTGACGGTGCACGCCTCGCTGCGCAACTCGATCGCCATGCTGACCACCGATGCTATCGTCGCCGCAGCGCGCACGACTGCCGCGGCACTGCAGCGCGAGTTCGGCATCGCGCGGCCGCGCCTCGCCATCGCCGGGCTCAACCCGCACGCCGGAGAGCAGGGCGCACTCGGCGACGAAGAGACCACGATCATCGGCCCGGCCATCGCCGTGCTGCGCGAGGCCGGCATCGATGTCACCGGCCCATGGCCGCCCGACACGATGTTCACCGCGAGCGCGCGCGCACGCTACGATGCGGCGATCTGCATGTACCACGACCAGGCGCTGATCCCGCTGAAGACCCTCGACATGGACCATGGCGTGAACGTCACGCTCGGCCTGCCGATCGTGCGCACCTCGCCCGATCACGGCACGGCATACGACATCGCCGGCAAGGGCATCGCCGATCCGTCCAGCCTGATCGCCGCCATCAATCTCGCCGCGTCACTCGCCGAACGCCGCGCGACTTCCATGAGGAACACCGCATGACACCGCTCCGCCTCGGCGTGAACGTCGACCACGTCGCCACCGTGCGCAACGCGCGCGGCGGCGCGCATCCCGATCCGCTCGATGCCGCCCAGGCCGCGATTGCCGCCGGCGCCGACGGCATCACGATCCATCTGCGCGAGGATCGGCGGCACATCCGCGACGATGATGTGCGTCGCATCCGGGCTGCGATCAGCAAGCCGCTCAACCTGGAAATGGCCGCCACCCCCGAGATGACGGCGATCGCCTGCCAGGTCCGGCCGCATGCGAGCTGCCTGGTGCCGGAACACCGTCAGGAGGTCACCACCGAAGGCGGCCTGGACGTCGCCGGCAACATCGACGCGCTGCGTCCAGTCGTGGCGATACTGACCGCTGCCGGCATTCGCGTTTCGCTGTTCATCGATCCGGACCCGGCGCAACTCCACGCCGCGGCCGATGTCGGCGCCGCGGTGGTGGAGCTGCACACCGGCAGCTACGCGGAGGGAAAACCGGGCGAACTCGATCGCCTGCGTGACGCGGCCGCGCTGACCACATCGCTCGGCCTGGAATGCCACGCCGGCCACGGCCTGACATTCGACAATGTCGGCCCCGTCGCCGCGCTGCCTGAAGTGGTCGAACTCAATATCGGCCACTTTCTAATTGGCCAGGCGATCATCGACGGTTTGCCCGCGGTGGTGTCGCGCATGAAGCGGCTGATGCTGCAGGCCCGCGCCGGACGAACCGCGCCATGACGACATTGCTCGAGGACAAGGACGCGATCCGCGAGCTGCTGCACCGGTATTGCTTCTGCATGGACGAGAGCCGTTTCACCGAGCTGGCGGCGTTGTTCGCCGAGGATGGCGAATGGATCGCGCCCTATCGCACCGCGAAGGGCCCGGCCGACATCGCCGCGTGGCTACAGCAGTCGGTGCCGCCGCAACCGCGTCGCGTGCACTACGTGATGAACAGCATCATCGATTGCGATGGCGCGCGCGCCATCGCCCGCTCGAACTATCTGGTGATGGTCGAGGGCACGAACGGCCCCGTCCCCTCGGTCTGCGGCACCTATGACGACGTGCTGATCAAGCAACCGGACGGCTGGCGCTTCCAGCGACGGCGGCTGATCCACGCCTTCAAGGGCGAGATGGCGCTCAGGCTGCCGTAACCTCAGACTGTCATTGCGAGCCGAAGGCGAAGCAATCTCGGGCCAGTTGCGCACTCCGATCGAGATTGCCGCGTCGCTTCGCTCCTCGCAATGACAGCGTCTGGGCCAGTTGTTGTCACCCCGGCGCGGCGCCCTGGGTCTGCACCTGCAGTATATAGATCGACTGGCTTGCGGTCATCAGCAGGTGGTTGCGCTTCGGACCGCCGAACGCGAGGTTCGCGCACACCTCCGGCAAACGGATGCGGCCGATCAGCTTGCCCTGCGAATTGTACACCAGCACGCCGGCATAGCCGAGCGGGCCGTTCGAGCTGCACCATAGGTTGCCGAACACGTCGGCACGCATGCCGTCGGGGCCGCAATGCACACCGTCGACGGTCATGTCGAGGAACTCGCGCCCGTTGACGACTTTGGTGCCTTGCACGTCGAACGCATGGATGGTGCGCGTGCCGCCGGAATGGCTGTCGCCCGGTCCCTTGCCGGTGCTGATCACGTACAGCGTCTTGTAGTCGGGTGAGAAGCAGAGCCCGTTGGGATCCTTGAGCTGGTCCTCGGTGATCACGGCGTCCAGCCGGCCGCTCGGGTCCCAGCGATAGACGGCATTCGGCAATTCCCGCTTGGCGCCGCCGAGCGCTCCGGCATTCTCCGCGCCGATGCGCGGGTTGAGCAGACCTTGCGGGTTGGTCGGGCCGCCGGCTTCGTCCGGATGGCCTTCCGACAGCGTGTCGCCGTACGGCGGATCGGTGAACCAGATGCTGCCATCGGAATGCGGCACCAG
>JBGPND010000321.1:0-4577 GCA_041487355.1 Acetobacteraceae bacterium
AGACCCAGTGCCTTGGTGAAAGCCCCCACCCGGCGGTAAAACACCGGAGGCCGAAGCGATTTCGTCGCCTCGGCTGCAGGCAAGCCTTCGTCGACCGCCAGCCGCGCCCGGTGCAGGCGCTGGAGATGCATCAACGCCGCACGCAGCACGCCGACCGGCGCCGCTCCCTCGGCAATCGCCAGTTCCAGTGCCCGGTCCGCCATCGCCACGTCTCCCTCGGTTGCGGCGAACAGCGCATCGTCCAGCGACAGCCCGGCAAGATCGCCCACGCACGCCAGCGCCGCCTCGAGGTCCACCCGCCCGCCGGGGCCGACATACAAAGCGAGCTTCTCCAGCTCCTGCCGGGTCGACGCGCGATCAGCCCCCAACTGAGCCGACAGCCAGCCCAGCGCCTCACCGGCGATGACCACGCCCATCTCGGTCATCACGCTCCGGATCGTCTCCTCGAGCGCGCGTCCTTCTTCGGGATAGCAGCCGATTGCCGCCGCGTCGGGCGCCGCCTCCACCAAGGCGCGCAGCCGCGATCGCGCCGGCAATCCAGGCGCTTCCAGCACGACCAGGGCAGGCGCGGCACCCTTCAGTATCGCCGTCACCGCAGCGGTCGCCGCGTCGCTCGCATCGCGCAGCCGCACCACCCGGCGCCCCCCGGTCATGGGCAGGGACGCCGCCTCGTCCGCGAGGCGCCCCACCTCCTCTCGGTTCAGCTCCGCCACCAGAAATGGATCGTCGAGGGATCCCGCCACCGCGCGCACCAGAGCCGATGCGCGGTCACGCATCATCCCGACGTCCTCGCCATACAGCAGAACGACCCGGCATGCACCAGGGTCGCGCAGGAACGCCCCCACCCGCTGTGGCGACAGCTTCACCTCGTCTCAGCCGCTCGCCGCCGCGCGCTTGTGGAAGTAGATCGCGAGCTGCATGGTGATCTGGTCCGCCAGCGCATCGGCCAGCCGCCTCTGCAAGGCCTCGTTTCCCAGGTCCGCGGCGAAGTACTGCTCGTCGATGATGTTCAGCGCATCGATCGCCTTGGCAAAGCCGCTGGTCAGCCTGGTTCGGCCAGCGTCCTGCGCCACCAGGGTCCAGTTGGCATTGCCCGTGGCGCGGAGGCGGGTCGCGGTGTTGTCCGACTGCACGGCGATGCCCTCGCCGGCGATCCAGTATCCCACAGTCAGGTCGTAGCGCCGAGCCATGCCGCTTGCGCCGATTTCCAGGCGGTCCTGCAAGGCCTGACGCAGCAACTGGCCCGGCCGATCCGGGATCAGCGCGACCTGGATCGCCGCCAGCTCACGTTGCGCCACACCGCCGGCGCCCGAAGCCGTCGGCATGTAGACCGGCTGGAACCCGCAGCCGGACAGCGCAGCGCCCGTGGTCAGCGCCAGCAGATGCCGTCGCTGCAGGCGAGGCGTCATCCAGCCACCACGAAATTGACGATGCGGTTCGGCACGTAGATCTCCTTGACGATCCGCTTGCCTTCCAACGCACGTGCCACATTCGGCTCCGTCCGCGCTATCTGAATCGCTGTTCCAGCCGTGACGCCTGGAGGCACCGAAATCGTGCCGCGCAGTTTGCCCATCACCTGCACCGCGATCGTCAACGTCTCCGCCACCAGCAGATCGGGATCGGCAGCCGGCCACGGCAGCTCGGCGACCAGCCTTTCCCCGCCTGGATGCAGCCGCGCGTGCACCTCCTCGGCCAGATGCGGCATCATGGGCGAGATCAGCCGCGCCAGAATCTCCACTGCCTCGCGGCGCGCCCAGGCAAGGCCGCCGGCATCGTCTGCCCCCCCGCCCCCGGACTTGGTTGGACCGCGAAGCGGTCCAACGGGGTCCGCCTCGGCGATCGCATTGGCGAACTCGTAAAGCCGCGCCACGGCGACGTTGAAGGCGAAGCTCTCCAGTGCCTCGGTCACGGACGCAATGGTACGATGCGTCACCCGCCGCAACACCCGCGCGGTCTCGGAGAAGTCGGCGGGCTTGGCCCGCCCTACCCCCGGATCAACCCCCGGATCAAGTCCGGGGGCGGGGGCGGGGGCAGGCTCGCCCAGGCCTTCCACCAGGCGGAACACCCTCTGGGTGAAGCGGAACGCGCCGGCCACACCGGCCTCGGTCCACTCCATGTCACGCTCGGGCGGATTGTCCGACAGGATGAACCAGCGCGCGGTGTCGGCGCCGTAGCGGGCGATGATCGCCTTCGGGTCCACCGTGTTGCGCTTGGACTTGCTCATCGCCTCCACACGGCCGACGACGACCGGCTCGCCTGTCGTGCGATGCGTCGCGGTGCCGTCGGGCTGCTTCACCACCTCGTCCGGATAGAGCCACATGGCGTTCGGCCCTGGCGCGGTGCGATAGCTCTCGTGCGTGACCATCCCCTGGGTGAACAGCCCGGCGAAGGGTTCGTCCACGTCCAGATGCCCTGTGCGCTTCATCGCGCGGGTGAAGAAGCGCGAATACAGCAGATGCAGGATCGCATGCTCGATGCCGCCGATATACTGATCGACCGGCATCCAGTGATCCACCGCATCCCGCGCCACCGGCTCGTCCGCAAGCGGGCTGCAGAAGCGGGCAAAATACCAGGAGCTGTCGACGAAGGTGTCGAATGTGTCGGTCTCGCGCCGTGCCGGCTTGTCGCATCGCGGGCAGGCGACGTGCTTCCAGGTCGGGTGGTGATCCAGCGGGTTGCCCGGGCGGTCGAACGTCACGTCATCGGGCAGTTTCACCGGCAACTGCTCGTCCGGCACCGGCACCACGCCGCAGGCGTCGCAATGGATCACCGGGATCGGGCAGCCCCAGTAGCGCTGCCGGCTCACGCCCCAGTCGCGCAACCGCCAGTTCACCTCGCCATGACCCACGCCCAGACGTTCCAGTTCGGCGATCACCGCCCGCTTCGCCGCCTCCACGTCGAGCCCGTCCATGAAGCCCGAATTGAAGATGGTGCCGGGCCCGACATAGGCCTCGCTGCCGATGCTGAACGTCGCCGGGTTCTCGCCGGGCGGCAGCACCACCGGCACCACACCCAGACGGTATTTGCGCGCGAAGTCGAGGTCGCGCTGGTCATGCGCCGGGCAGCCGAAGATCGCGCCGGTGCCGTATTCCATCAGCACGAAATTGGCGATCCACACCGGGAAGGACACGGCCTGTCCGGCCGTGTCCTTCAGGAATGGATGCCTGACGCGGAGCCCGGTGTCGTAACCCTGCTTCTCCGCCGTCTCGATCACCGCCTCGCTGGTGCCGAGACGCCGGCATTCGGCAATGAACTCTCCCGCCTTTGGATCGCGCGCCGCCACCGCCGCCGAAAGCGGATGCTCCGGCGCCAGCGCCAGAAACGACATGCCGAACAGCGTGTCCGGCCGTGTCGTATAGACCGCCACCTCGGCGATGCCGTTCTCCGGCTGCGCCAGGGCAAAAGCCAGCCGGGCGCCCTCGCTGCGGCCGATCCACTTGGCCTGCATCAGCCGCACGCGCTCGGGCCAGCGGTCGAGCGTATCGAGCGCCGCCAGCAGCTCCTCGGCATAGTCGGTGATTTTCAGGAACCACTGGCTGAGCTGCTTCTTCTCCACCAGCGCGCCGGAGCGCCAGCCCCTTCCGTCGATCACCTGCTCGTTCGCCAGCACGGTGCCATCGACCGGGTCCCAGTTGACCCAGCTCTCCTTGCGCTCGACCAGGCCGGCACGCAGGAAATCCAGGAACAGCTTCTGCTGGTGGCCGTAATAGGCCGGATCGCAGGTGGCAAACTCGCGCTGCCAGTCGAGCGATAGTCCCATGCGCTGCAGTTCGGCGCGCATGGTGGCGATGTTCTCCCAGGTCCACTTCGCCGGATGGATGCCGCGCTCGCGCGCCGCATTCTCGGCCGGCAGGCCGAACGCGTCCCAGCCCATCGGATGCATGACGGAGAACCCGCGTGCCCGCTTATAGCGCGCCACCACGTCGCCCAGCGTGTAGTTGCGCACGTGCCCCATGTGGATCTTCCCGCTGGGATACGGGAACATCTCCAGCACGTAGTATTTGGGCCGCCCGTCTGCCGGCACGTCCTCGACGCGGAAGCAGCCGCGCTCCGCCCAGGCGCGCTGCCAGCGCGGTTCCGCTGCACGGACGTCGTAGCGCGGCACATCGGCCGCGATGGGGGCGGTGTCTGTCAAGCTCTCGGCCATCGGCAATCTGTCGGTTGCAGCAGGCGTCTGTATCCGTCGCAACCGGCCACCGCGCAAGAGGTTGCAGCGCCCGACGATCCTGCCACTTCGGGCACGGCGAACCGGGTTCAGGCGCCGTGAAGACGATCTAAGCCGGCTGTTCTCGGCTTCTCCACAGACGGGTGGGATTGAGCCGCCAGTAATTCATCCGTCATGGCCGGGCATGTCCCGGCCATCCGTGCCAGCATTGGTGCCGCGAGGGATGGCCGGGACACGCCCGGCCATGACGCCGAGAGAGCAGTGGCTCACCCTGTCCTAAGCGTGTGCCGGCCCGCGAACCTCTGCTCTAACTGCTGGCCTGGGACTGCTCGCGCAACTCGCGGGCGCGGGACAGCACCTTGTTCTCGATCTCGCCGACGGTGACCGGACTCACGCCCGTGTCGACCCACTG
>JBGPND010000322.1:0-4535 GCA_041487355.1 Acetobacteraceae bacterium
CGTGCCGGGGCCGGGATTGCTGAACGCTTCGGCTGCGTTGCTCACCGCCTATGGCATGGGCGCGCCAGTGATCGCCCTGGCCGGGCAGATACCGTCCTTCGCGATCGATCAGGGCCATGGGCACCTGCACGAGATCCACGACCAGCTCGGCCTGCTGCGCCACATCACGAAGCACGCGGCCCGCATCCGCGCCCCGCACGAAGCGCCGGCACTGGTGGCGGAGGCGATTCGGATCGCCTGCAGCGGAAGGCAGCGTCCGGTGGCGCTGGAATGCGCGATCGACACCTGGGGCGTGGTCGGCGCGGTGGAGTTCCCCGAGATCACTGTGCCGACGGTGCCGCCGGTCGATGCGGAGGCCGTGACCCGCGCGGCTAAACTCCTGGGCCAGGCGGAGCGTCCGCTGATCGTCGTCGGTGGCGGTGCGCTGGGAGCGAGACCAGAGGTACAGGCGGTGGCGGAGGCATTGCAGGCGCCGGTGTCCTCGTTCCGCCGCGGCAGGGGCACCATTCCAACCAGCCATCCTCTCGCCGTATCGTTCACCGAAGGCCATGCGCTGTGGAAGAACGCGGATGCGGTGCTGGCGATCGGCACGCGGCTCTACTGGCAGCAGAGCGTCTGGGGCGTCGACGAGAACCTACCGATCGTGCGGCTGGACATCGATCCCGAGGAGATCAACCGCTTCCGCCGTCCTGCCTGCGCCCTGGTCAGCGACGCCGCGACCGTGTTGCGCGCCCTGCTCGCTGAACTGCCGGCGCACAATCGCGCGCGCCAGCGCGATGCGGAGCTCACCACCGTGCGCGCTGCCTTCGCCGAACGGCTTGCGCGGCAGGAACCGCCGATGAGCTTCCTGCGTGCCATCCGCGCCGCATTGGCGGAGGACGGCATCTATGTGGAGGAGGTGACCCAGGTCGGCTTCGCCAGCCGTCTTGCGTTTCCGGTGCACGCGCCGCGGACGTTCCTCTCACCGGGATACCAGGACACTCTGGGCTGGGGTTATGGCACCGCGCTCGGTGCCCAGGCTGCTGCACCGGGACGCAAGGTCGTGCTGGCCACCGGCGACGGCGGTTTCATGTTCCAGGCCGCCGAGCTTGCCACCGCCATGCGGCACAAGTTGCCGCTGGTGGTCGTGGTGTTCGACGATGGCGCTTTCGGCAATGTGCGCCGCATCCAGGAGCAGCAATACGGCAATCGGCTGATCGCCTGCGACCTGACAAATCCGGACTTTGTCAAATTTGCCGAAAGCTTCGGCATGGCCGCGTTCCGCGCAACCACGCCCGAGGCGCTGGAAACCACGCTCCGCCAAGCCTTCGCGCTGGACGTGCCGGCCCTGGTGCACGTGCCGGTCGGCCCAATGCCGAGCCCGTGGGACATGATCCTGCTGCCGCGTGTGCGGGGCTTTGCCGACGCGTGGCGGCCGGCGCTCCCTTGACGCCGCGGGCGGCCGCCGTTACCGCGGCCCGTCGAAGTTTGGGCGAGACACCTATGCAACAAGTTCTGACTCGCCGCGCTTTGGGACGCGCGGCTGTCGCCGCGGTGGGCAGCTTTGTCATCCTGCGCCATGCCAGGGGCGACGCCCCGCTGGAGCTCCGCTGTTCGCTGGACACGGCCCCATCGCACCCGCGCAACGTCGCCTTCCGCGACTTCCTCGCCAAAATCGAGGCTGCGTCGGACGGGCAGGTGAAGACCAAGCTGTTCGAGAGCGGCTCGCTGTTTCCAGACCTGCAAGTCGTCAAGGCGCTGGTGCAAGGTCAGGTTGAGATGGCCTGCCCAGGCACCTGGACCATCACCGGCTTCGTCGCCGACGCGGATTTCTCGCAGCTACCGGCGTTCTATGGCCGGCCGACCGAACTCGTGCACAAGGCGGCCGATGGCGCGGGCGGCAAGTTCGTCAACGCCGAGATCACCAGCAAGCTTCACGTCGAGGTGCTTGGGCCGTGGTTCGACCTTGGCTTCAACAACTGGTACTCGACACGCAAGCCGCTCAACTCGCTCGCCGACCTCAAGGGCATGAAGCTACGCAGCCCCGGCGGTGTGCTGAACTCCTGGCGCATCCGTCACTTCGGCGGCCTTCCCAACGTCACCGCCTGGCCGGACGTGCCGCTGGCGATGTCGCAGGGCACCTTCGACGGGCTGATCAGCAGCAACGAGAGCGTCAACAGCGCCAAGCTGTTCGATTCCGGGATGCGCCATTCGCTGCAGGACCACCAGGGCATGGGGCTCTACGTGCCGATGGTCAGCCAAGGCTTCTGGGCCAAGCTGAGCCCGAAGCTGCAGCAGGCGGTGATGAAGCTGTGGGCCGACGATATCGCAACGTATCGCGCCAACACGGCGAAGTCGCAGGAAAATGGCCGCGAAGCGCTGACCAAGCAGGGCGTCACCTTCGTTGACGTGCCGCAGGCCGAGCTCGACGCGGTTCACGCCGAGATGCTCAAGGAACAGGACAAGGGAGTGGCGGAAGCACACATCTCGCCCAAGCTGGTGGAGCTGGTCATGGCGGATGTCGGCGCGTGAACCGGCAGGCGCGCGAGGCCGCCTCGCGCGCGTCCTCGCCGCCTGGGACCGGGTCGAGCGGACCGTGGTCGGCCTGCTCGGCGCGGGCGCGCTGGTGATCGCCGCGGTACAGGTATTCGGGCGCTATATCGACCCGGAACACGCCATCACCTGGGCCGAGGAGGTTATCGTCTATATCGCGGTCTGGGCGGTGATGATCGTCGCCAGTAAGCTTGCTCGCAAGGATGGGCATGTGCGCCCAGACCTCGTGCTGCGCCTGCTGCCGGCGCACGCGCAGCGTTGGGTCGAAATGTTCAATTGCCTGATCGCGATCGCCTTCACCTTCGGCATGGTCTGGTACGGCTGGGACGTGGTGAGCACCGCGGTTCTGCTCGACCAGCGTAGTTCGTCGGACCTGCGGTTCCCGATATGGATCTACTACACCGCATTGCCGGCGGGCGGCGGGCTGATGCTGCTACGCTATATCACTCGTCTGATCCGCTACGCTTTCCTGTTCGACCCGGCGACGATGACCGCGGGCCACGCCATCGCGCACGAGATGCCGACGGGGCTCGTCCTGCCGGTCACCAAGTAAGCGCCAGGCTATGTGGACCGCCGGCTTCCTGCTGATGTTCTTTGGCCTGCTCGCCGCGGGCATGCCGATTTTCCTGGTGCTCGGCGCCTGCGCGGCGATCCTCTATTTCGTGTCTGGCCAGCCAATGATCGGCCTGGCGCAGAACATGATCGATCAGCTCAACTCGACCACGCTGATGGCGCTGCCGTTGTTCGTCATGGCTGCGGCGTTCATGCGACGCGGCGGCGTGGCGCAGGCGCTTGTCGATCTCGCTACCGCCTGGCTCGGCGGGATCAAGGGATCGCTCGGATTGGTGGCCGTGGTCTCCTGCGCCCTGTTCGCGGCGATCTCCGGATCCTCGGTGGCGACCGCACTCGCGATGGGCACCATCCTGTTGCCGGCGATGCTCGAACGCGGTTATCCGCGCTCCTTCTCGCTTGGCGTGCTCGGTGCCTCCGGGACGATAGGCGTGGTCATCCCGCCTTCGCTCGCGCTGATTCTTTACGGAATCGTCACTGAACAGTCGGTGCCGCGCCTGTTTCTCGCCGGCATCCTGCCGGGGCTGCTGCAGGCGGGAGCGTTCTTCCTCTGGGTGCTGTATTACGCGCGACGCAACAACTTCCCGGCTGAGCCGCCCATGCCGATGCGGACGCGGCTGCGCGTTACCGGACGTGCGCTGCCGGCGATGGCGGTGCCGTTTGTCGTGTTGGTTGGTATCTACGGCGGTTTCATGACCGTCACCGAGTCAGCGGCACTTGCCGCGGTGACCGCCCTGCTGGTCAGCGTCATCGTCTATCGCGGGTTTCCCTGGACCCGGACGCTGGAGGTGATCGCCGAGGCGCTGTCCAGCGCCGGGGTGATCATGTTGATCATCGCGACCGCGCTGGTGTTCGGTCATTGGATGACCGGATCGGGGATCCCGGCCAGGGTGGTGGAGTTCGCTGTGCAACAGGACTTCAGTACGTGGGAGTTCCTGCTGGCGATGAACGTGCTGCTGCTGATCATCGGCTGCTTCCTGGAAGTGGTCAGCACGCTGCTGCTGGTGATGCCGATCCTGACGCCCGTATTGATCCCGCTCGGGGTCGATCCAGTGCATTTCGGCATCATCTTCACCCACAACATGGAGGTCGGACTGGTGCATCCGCCGGTGGGGCTCAATCTCTTCGTCCTGTCCACAATCTCGGACGCCCCGATGGGCGAGGTGATCCGCGGCATCCTGCCGTTCCTGGTCCTGCTGCTGATCGTTCTCGGCATCATCACCTATGTGCCCGAGCTCACCATGTGGCTGCCGCGGGTGGTGTACGGATCGTAGTGGGTGGGATCGGATGCTTGGTACCCGCTTGGTGGATGACCGCTGTCGACCCAGAGCGTATGTCCGGGCGGACATTCGCACCGGACTTATACCAACCGCCCGAATCAATGACCCTTGGTCAGCGCTCGCTTTTCCCGTCATGGCCGGGCTTGTCCCGGC
>JBGPND010000323.1:0-4532 GCA_041487355.1 Acetobacteraceae bacterium
CCGCCTCCATCGTCGCCAAGGTGTTGCGCGACCGTGCGATGACCCGGCTGGCGGTGCGCTTCCCGGACTATGGCTGGGGCACCAATGTCGGCTACGCGACCGGGTTCCACGTGGCGGCGCTGCGCCGGCTGGGGCCGACACCGCATCACCGGCCGAGCTTCGGCACGGTCAGCCAGCTCACCCTCAACCTGCTCGATTGACGTGACTTCCGCGCGACCGTCACGATAGGCGAACTGCCCTTCCTTCCCTCCTGGGAGACACGTGGAAGTCATCCGCGAACTGCCGCTGGATCAGGTCCTGCTGGGGGACTGCATGCAACTGATGCGCATGCTGCCGCCGGCCTCGGTGCATTGCGTGTTCGCCGACCCGCCCTACAACCTGCAGCTCCGCGGCGAGCTGCGCCGGCCGGACGACAGCCTGGTCGATGGCGTGGACGAGGAGTGGGACCGCTTCGCCGACTTCGCCAGCTATGACGCGTTCACCCGCGAATGGCTCACCGAATGCCGCCGGCTGCTGCGCAAGGATGGGACGCTGTGGGTGATCGGCGCCTACCACAACATCTTCCGCATCGGCGCCGCGCTGCAGGACCTGGGGTTCTGGGTGCTGAACGACGTGATCTGGCGCAAGGCCAACCCGATGCCGAATTTCCGCGGCCGGCGCTTCACCAACGCCCATGAGACGCTGATCTGGGCGGCGCGCGGGCGCGATTCGCGGCACCGGTTCAACTACGCGGCCATGAAGGCGCTGAACGACGATATCCAGATGCGCAGCGACTGGTTCATCCCGCTCTGCACCGGTGCCGAACGGCTGCGCAACCAGCACGGGCTGAAGCTGCACCCGACGCAGAAGCCCGAGGCGCTGCTGCACCGCGTCCTGCTGGCCAGCACCGCGCCAGGCGACATCGTGCTCGATCCGTTCCTCGGCACCGGCACGACGGCGGCGGTGGCAAAGCGGCTGCACCGGCATTTCATCGGCATCGAGCGCCACCCGGCCTATGCCGAGGCGGCGATCGGCCGGGTTCGCAGGACGCTGCCGGCACTGGAGGAAGGGCTCGCCGGGGCACTGTCGAAGCGCGAGATGCCCCGCGTCCCGTTCGGCAGCCTGGTGGAGCGGGGCCTGATTTCTCCAGGGACCAAGCTGTACGACCGGATGCGCCGGGTCAGTGCCGTGGTTACCGCTGACGGCACTGTGGTGGCGGCCGGGGTGCGCGGCTCGATCCACAAGGTCGGCGCCACGCTGCAGAATGCGCCGTCCTGCAATGGCTGGACCTTCTGGCACTTCGAGCGCGACGGCGTGCTGGTGCCGCTGGATGTGTTGCGGACGTCAGGGCTGCCCGAAACATCATGACGCTACAACCAGGTCTTCGATCGCTCGCGCATAGACTGTCTTCTCAGCGCTTCGTTTCCCGTATAGTCCCCTAACGGCTTCAGGAGCCAAGACGATGGCCTACCGCCGCACCCCGTACAACCAGCTCGCCGCCTTCTCGCGATCGATCTCCGCTGCCACCTCGCTCGGCACGACCACCTTGCCGACCGGCGCGATCGCGGCGGCGGCAAGTTTCAGGTGCGCCCAGGCGAACGGAATGCCGATGATCGTGATGGCCGACGCGCAGGCCGCGGCGACGTGCAGGATGATCAGCCACCAGCCGGCGAGCACGAACCAGATGATGTTGGCGAACAGTCCCAGCCCGCCGGTGCCGAGCGAATAGCGCCCCGTTACGTCGCGGCGTGACACCAGCTCGCGGCCGAACGGTGCCAGCGTGTAGTTGGCCAGCGTGAAGCATGCCCTCGCCCAAGGCAGCCCGATGATCGTGACCGCCATCACGCAGCCGGCCAACGCCCAGAGGAACGCGGCGACGAAGCCGAGGCCAGGCACGTTCCAGAGGACGTTGAGAACGGTGCGCACCGTCAGCGCTTGAAGTGCGGCATCACCGATTCCGCCACTCGCCGGTACTGGTCCAGCATGATCGCCTGTGGCGTACCCATCGGTGTCGACAGGCTGACGTGCTCCATCCCCGGGAAGCGTGACTCCAGTTCCTTCAGAAAAGCGACAAGCTCCTCCGGCGTACCGGCAAACCAGCCACCCATGTCGATGTAGTGCTCCACGCGCGGCACGCCCGCGTCGTACCACGCGCCACGCCGTGCGATCGCCGCGATCTGCTCCTTCGTCACGCCGGGCAGGAACCCGAGCGGGGCGAACATCTTGGCATGCTCTTCGTAGAGCGGCGTGATCTCCTTCAGCGCCTGCTTCCGTGAATCGGCAAGGTGAATGACGATGCCGATCATCAGATTCTCGCCGAGCTTCCAGTCCTTGCCGGCGCGATGCGCTGCTTCCTGGAAGGCGGTGATCGGCCCCTGCTGCATCGTTGCCGCCCCGCCGCCGACCGCGCCCTTGATTCCGTGCTTCACCATGAAGTCCAGCCCGCGCGCCGATGCGCTGACCACCGGTTGCCACGTCTCCACCGGCCGATGGATCGGCCGCGGCACCAGCGTGAGATCCTTCAGGGTGTAGCCACGATATGGCACCTCGGGCGGCAGCGTGTAGTGCTTGCCCTTGTGCGAGAAGCGCTCGTTGTCGAACGCCTTGAAGATGATCTCGACCTGCTCCTCGAACAGCTCCCGGTTGGCGTTTTGATCGAGCAACGGCGAGCCGAACGTCTCCACTTCGCGCGTGTGGTAGCCGCGGCCGACGCCAAAGATGGTGCGACCCTTGGTCATGATGTCGGCGCACGCGAAGTCCTCGGCCAGCCGCAGCGGATGCCACATCGGCGTGATGTTGAAGCCGCAGCCGATCTTGATGCGCTTCGTCAGATGGCAGAGATGCACCGCCGCCATCAGCAGGTTCGGCAGCACCTCGTAGCCTTCGTGCTGGAAGTGGTGCTCGGCGAGCCAGAGCGTGTCCCAGCCCGTCTCGTCCATAAGCGTGGCGATCGCTTCGGCCTTGGCAAACACGCTGACGAGATGCTCGTTGGAATTGCGCCGCTCGTTCGCCGGTGTCGCGTCCTGCCCGCGATCCGGAAAGTCGACATGGCCGGCATAGACGGTGGCAAATTTCGTGATCATGGCTCGCTCCATTCGATGGGTTTCGCAGCGCTCAACCCATCCTACGCGTAAGATGGGTTGAGCGCTGCGAAACCCATCACTGCAGGTAAGGGCTCAACCCCCGTAGAACACATTGTCCCCGAGGTCCTTCATCTCCAGGATCGCCGCATCCGGCCGCCCCGACGGCGGATGACGCAGATGCGCGTCGATCACCTCTCCCACCACGATGTGGTGATCGCCCTCCTCGACGATCGTCTTCACGCGGCATTCGATCGCACCGATCGCCGCATCGAGGATGGGTGAGCCCGTGTTGCCACGCAGGAACGACTGCCCCGACAGCATGCCGTTCTCCAGCTTCGCCGGCTTGAAGAAGGCGAAGGCCAGGTTCTTGTGCTCCTTGCCCAGCATGTTCAGCGCGAACACGCCGGCGGTCTTCAGCGCGGCATACACGCCGCTGTCCGCCTTCACCCCCACCACCACCATCGGCGGCGCGAACGCCGTCTGCGTCACCCAGTTCACCGTCGCCGCGCCCACCGTGCCCTTGCCGTCATCGGCCGTCAGCACATAAAGCCCATACGGAATCATCCGCAGCGTCGTCTTCTTGGCATCCGCGTCCATCACATCCTCCCTGTCAGGCCGCCCAGCTCGAGCGTCCCTGGATCGCCCAGCGTCCGTCCTTGAACGTCACGATGTACAGCGAGCGGTAGCTGCCAATCAGGGTGCCATCATCGCGATAGCGCGTGAACTGCACGCGGAAATGCACCTTATCAGGCCCCGCGTCGATCACCTCGACATAGTCCCACGCCGAACGCTCCCACCCGGCGGACTGGCCATCGCGGTTCCACACCAGATTGTGGTAGTCCTCCGGCCGCTGCATCACCGTCACGGTTCCACTGTGGAAGCGAACATGCGGAAAGTGGAACCAGCGTGTGCGGATCGCCTCGGCGTCCTTGGCATTGAACGCCGCCATGAACCCGTCCATCGCCGCACGCGCGCCTTCGATCGCCTGCAACGTCAACATCTCCCCGGCCAACGACTGCCACTCTTCCTCCAGCGACACGGTGGCGGGCTCGCGGCCGGCGCGGCTATACCAGCCGCCGGCGTTGCGCATGTCGCCTTCCTTGCGGTGCAGATAAGCGTGCACGATCGAGCCGGTCTTGCCTGCATCCTGCTGCGCGCATTGATGGGCGCGATCCCAGTCGCCCTTGGCGTCCCACCACAAGGTCTGCAACGCGAGGCTCATGCCATCAGGCGGCGCGCCCTCGGCCACCGTCGCACGGAACCGCGTCAGGTCCATGGCTGCCCTCCTGTCGTCCCACCGGCCGAGTGTGCGCGGCGGCAGCCCCCGGGTCGAGGGCCCGGGGCTCTCGACCCGGCATGAAATGGGTGCTCCCTGTCCTGTGCGCGATCCTGCTGGCGCCATTGGCGCTGGTCGACCTGCCGCCTCTGCTCGACTATCCCAACCATCTCGCGCGAGCCGTGGTGCTGGCA
>JBGPND010000324.1:0-4517 GCA_041487355.1 Acetobacteraceae bacterium
GCGGACCTTCAGGTAATCGCCTGCCTTTCCATCATTCACTCGATTGCCCTGACCACTGACCCCTGGTCACTGAATCCCGCCCGCCCTATCGTGCCCGCGAGACGCAAGCCCGAGGATACTGCATGCGCCGTACCGCCCGCCTGACCGCGCTCCTGGCCGCGACCACCCTGCTCGCGCTGACTGGCGCGCCGACCGCCAGTGCACAAGGCTCGCTGCCGCCGCACGCTTGGCTGTTCGGCGCCTGGATCGGCGGGCTGTTCCCACCTCCCAGCACGATCACCGCCCAGGAATGCCTCGCTCAGCCGGTGGTGATGTTCACCCGCGACATCGTCATGCGCGCCACCATCATCGAGCAGCTCTACACCCAGCGCCTGGTCGAGACGGCTCGCAGCACCGGCAACGGGGTGGAGTTCCGCTTCGCCCGGTCGCTGCAAATGACGCAGTCCAGCCCGTTCGGCCTGTCGCAAGGCGGTGGCGGCGAGACCGGCTTCAGCTGCGAGAACCCCGACGTGCTGCACGTGCAGCGGCGCGGCGAGAACGAGATCAGCTTCCCGGGCTGCCCCGAGTTCCCCTACCCGCTGGTGCGCTGCCCCGCCCGTTAGAAGAAACCGAGGAGACTTTCCGAGATGACCCGCTCCGTTGCCCGCCTGCTTGCCGAGAGCCTGGAAGCGCACGACGTCGATCAAATCTTCTGCGTGCCCGGCGAGAGCTATGTCGGGCTGATCAACGCGCTCACCGACATGAACTCGCTGCGCCTGATCGTGTGCCGGCATGAAGGCGGCGCCGGTTTCATGGCAGTGGCGGACGGGCGCCTACGCAGCCGCGCCGGCTGCTGCGTCGTCTCGCGCGGTCCCGGCCTGTCGAACGCTATGGTGTCGCTGCACTCCGCCTATCACGACGCGACGCCCATGGTGATGCTGGTCGGCCAGGTGGAGCGCAAGGATTTCGGCCGCATGGCGCTGCAGGAGCAGAACTATTCGCGGCTGCTGTCCGATGTGACCAAGTCGGTGATCGAGGTGATCGAGCCGGGGCAGGCGTCCGAGGCAATCGCGCGTGCCTTCCATCTGGCCGAGAGCGGCACGCCGGGTCCGGTGGCGGTGATCCTGCCGGAGGACATCTTCGACGAGACCACCGATGCCGGCGTCGATCAGCCGCGCCCGCGCGCGTTGTCCGGGCCGCGTGCCGAGGACCTGGATCGGCTGGCGGATATGCTGGCGAAGTCGGAGCGGCCGCTGATCCTGGTTGGCGGCGCACTGCTGGCCGATGCGCTGTATGACGAAGCGGTGTTCGGCGATCTGCGGCGGCTGGCGGAGGAGTGGATGCTGCCGATCTGCCCGACGCATCGGCGGCCGCAACTGTTCGACGCCACGCACCCGAACTACGGCGGCTATATGGGGATTCGCGTCCCACCCGCGCTGATCACCGAGATGAAGCGCGCCGACCTGATGGTGGCGATCGGCGAGCGGCTGACCGACAGCGTGAGTCAATCGTACACTTTCCCCGCCGCGCCGCAGCCGCAACTGCCGCTGGTGCATGTGTGGCCGGACGCTAATGAGGTCGGTCGCGTGTGGCGTCCCGAACTCGGCATAGCGTGCGATCCGTATGAGGTGGTCAAGGCGTTGCTGAAGCGCGGCGCACCGGCGGGCGCAGAGAAACGGCGTGGCTGGGTCGCCGGCCTGCACGCGATCCATCGCAAGTTGCTGGCGAAGGAGTGGGAGCCCACGCCGGACGGTGTGAACTTTGCTGCCATCGTCTGCGAAGTGGACAAGCATCTGGCGCCGGATGCCACGGTGACGTCGGATGCCGGCAATTTCGGCAGCTTCATCCACCGCTATATCGGCTTCAAGCCCGGCCAGATTTTCCTGAGTTCGGTGGTTGGCGCGATGGGTTCCGGCATGCCGATGGCGGTTGCGGCGACGCTGCGCCGGCCTGGCAAGCAGGTGGTGGCGTTCATGGGCGATGGCGGCGCGCTGATGGCGGGCAACGAGATCGCTACCGCGTGCCAGTATGGTGGTGCGCCGATCATTGTGATTTCCGACAACCGGATGTACGGCACGATCGGCATGCATCACCATGTGCGCTATCCGGGCCGGCCGTTCCAGGAATCGATGAAGCTGACCAATCCGGACTTCGCCGCCTGGGGCCGCTCGTTCGGCGCCGAGGGCATCACCATCCGCGACGAGTCGGAAGTTGCAGACGGGATTGCGCGCGCCTTCGCGGTGAAGACGAAGCCGGTGGTGGTGCACTGCCACACCTCGGCGATCCAGATGAGTGCGTGGCGACGGTACGAACCACGCTGACATCATGCACTCTCTGCCGCTCGACAGCCGCCTGCGCGTCGGCATCCAGACGATACATCGTCGCACCGAACCAGCCACCGGGCCTTGGTTGCCGAAGATCGATGAACTGGTCGAGCTGGTCGAACTGGTGGACCGCAGCGGCTACGACTCGCTCTGGGTAGGCGACCATATTTCCTTCGCGGTACCGATCCTCGACCCGCTGCTGCAGTTGGCGCAGGCGGCGGTGGTGAGCCGGCGGCTGACACTGGGCACCTCGGTGTATCTGCTGCCATTGCGCCATCCGGCGCCGGTGGCGAAGCAGGTCGCGACACTCGATCATCTGACTGAAGGCCGGCTGATCTTCGGCGTCGGCGTCGGCGGCGAGTTTGCCAAGGAATACGAAGTGTGCGGCGTGCCGATCGGCGAACGCGGCGCGCGTCTCACCGACGGCATCACGCTGCTGCGCAAGTTCTGGTCCGGCGCGAAGGTCAGCCACACGGGACGTTTCTACGGCAACTTCACCGACGTGCCGATGCGCCCACCACCGCGACAAAGCGGTGGCCCGCCGATTTGGTGCGGCGGTCGCTCGGAGGGCGCATTGCGCCGCACCGGACGCCTGGCCGATGGCTGGCTCTCGTACGTCGTCACACCCGAGATGTACCGGGCGTCGCTGGAGAAGATCAATGCCGCCGCACGCGAGGCGGGGCGCAACGTGACACAGTTCGGCACCGGCCATCTGCTGTTCACCCGCATCGACGACAGCTACGAAGCAGCACTCGACGCCGCGACCGAGACACTCAGCGTCCGCTACGCGATGGATTTCCGCAAGGCCGCACAGCGTTATTGCGCGCTCGGCCGCCCGGACCAGGTCGTCGAGCGCATTCGCGAGTTCCACGCGGCCGGACTGCGTCACGTCATTCTCGATCTGCTCGGCCCCTACGAGCAGCGCCAGGATCAGATCGCCCGGTTCGCGGCCGAGGCAATGCCGCTGTTGAAGGACTTGCGGGCATGACCACGTGTCATTGCGAGGACTGCGAGCCGAAGGCACGGCAGGACGCGGCAATCTCCGGCCAGTTGCGCACCTTGACCGAGATTGCTTCGCTGCGCTCGCAATGACAGCGGTGGAGAGAGAAACTCTATGACCTCCGCGCGCCGCGATCTCACGGCAATGCTGCGGCCACGGTCGATCGCGCTGATCGGTGCCACCGACCGTTCGCGCTGGTCGCAGAACACGTTCGACAACCTGATCAACCGGAAATACGCCGGCGACGTGTACCTGGTCAGCCGCCGCGGTGGCACGGTGCATGGCCGCAGCGCGGCGACGTCCTGCGTGGCCGTCGGTGCGCCGATCGATCTCGGCCTGCTCATGGTGCCGATGCAGGCGATCGAGGAGGCCCTGGCCGACCTCGCCGCCGCCGATGTCCATAATGCCGTGATCCTGACTTCGGGGTTTGCCGAGACCGGACATGACGGCGCCGACCACCAGGCGCGGCTTGCCACGCTGGCGCGCCAGCATGGCGTATCACTGCTCGGCCCCAATTGTCTGGGTTTCGTCAACTTCATCGACAACGTGCCGCTGTGGACGGGAGGGTTTCGTGCGCCGAGCAAGCCCGGGTCCATTGCGGTCGTGACGCAAAGCGGCGCCAACGGCAGCTTCATCTCCAGCCTGGCGCAGCAGCACGAGATCGGCCTTTCGCACATGGTGTCCACCGGCAACGAGGCGGACCTCGATTGTGCCGATTTCATCGACCACCTGATCGATCAGCCGGAGGTGCACGCGATCGCGCTGTTCGCCGAGACGATCCGCAGCGCGCCCAGTTTCGCGGCGGCGGCACGGCGGGCGATCGCGGCGGGCAAACCGATCGTCGTGCTGAAGATCGGCCTGTCCGAGGTCACCGCGCGTTCGGCGCAGGCGCACACCGGCGCGCTGGTCGGCGACGACAGGGTGTTCGATGGCGTGTGCCGCCAGCTCGGCATCGTGCGCGTCGAGTCGATCGAGGACCTGCTGTTTACCGCCGACGTGATCACGCGAACCGGCGTGCTGCAACCGCAGGGGCTCGGGCTCGTGTCGATCTCCGGCGGCGCATGCGAAATCGTCGCGGATCGCGCGCAGGTGCTTGGCGTGCCGATCCCCGCTCTGTCGGACGGCTCCATCGCCGAACTGCGTGTCGCACTGCCGAGCTTCGGCACGCCGCACAACCCGCTGGACATTACCGGCGGCGCCGTGCTGCAGCCCGA
>JBGPND010000325.1:0-4338 GCA_041487355.1 Acetobacteraceae bacterium
ACGAACGACACCAGCGACGCCGCCAGCACCGCCATCAGCAGCAGATCGCGTGACATCTTCAGCGTGCCCACGCCATAGGCGAATACGAACGCGGTGAAGATGTAGAATGGCGCCTGTTCCGCCATGCGCGCGAAGGCGCTGAGGAACACCTCCTTCGCCTGCAGGCGGAACACCTCCGCGATCGGGGCCCGCTCGATCCGATTCTCCTCCACCAGGCGGCGGAATGTCGGCGTCTCCAATATGCCGAGACGGATCCAGAGGCCGATGGCGACGAGAACGATGCTGATCAGGAACGGCACCCGCCAGCCCCAGGCGATGAACGCATCACCCGACAGCGAGCTGAACACGAGCACCGCGAGGTTCGCGAGGAACAGCCCGGATGGCACGCCGAATTGCGGCCAGGACGCGATGAATCCGCGGTGGTGGCTGGTGCGCGCCCATTCCATCGACAGCAGCACCGAACCGCCCCACTCGCCGCCGACGCCAACGCCCTGGATGAAGCGCAGCACGGTCAGCAGAACCGCGCCCCAGATGCCGATGCTGTCATAGGTCGGCACCAGGCCGACCAGGAACGTGGCAATGCCCATCAGCATCAGCGTGGCGATCAGCGCCGACTTGCGTCCGAGGCGATCGCCCCAGTGGCCGAAGATGGCGGCGCCGATCGGTCGGGCAGCGAAACCGACCGCGTAGATCGCGAACGCCTCCAGTGTGCCGACCAGCGGATCGGAGCGCGGGAAGTAGAGCCTGGCGAAGACGAGGCCGGTGACGGTGCTGTAGAGGAAGAAGTCGTACCACTCGATCGTGGTGCCGACCGTGGCGGCAATCACCGCACGGCGGAGCTGGACGCGATGTTCCTGCTCGGTGAGGGCCGATGCTTGCCAAGCCGGTTTTGCTGTGCTGCTCGACATGGTGTTGCCTCCCATCGGGCTCTATGGAAGAACCCTGGCCAGACAGCCTTGCCCATTGCATTGGAGTCAGGCAAGCGGCGCCGGAACGAAGGAAGCGACAGCATGCAACGAATTTCCAGACGCCATTTCATCGCGACTGTTGCCGCGGGCTCGGCGCTTGCGCTCGGCCGCGGCGCGGCGGCGCAGGAGCTGCCGGCGCATGAGCGCGAGCTGTATGACGCGGCCAAGCGCGAGGGCGAGCTCACCTGGTATTCGGGCCAGCTCAATTCGGAGACCGGCGAAGCGGTGGGACACGCCTTCACCCAGCGCTATCCTGGCGTCAAGGTGAACGTCGTGCGCAGCACGTCGCAGGTCGCCTACCAGCGGCTGTCGCAGGACATGCAGGCCGGCGTCGCGCAATGCGACATGTTCAGCTCGACCGATTACGGCCACTATTTGTTTCTCAAGCGCGAGGGAAAGCTGCTGCAGTTCCGGCCGCGGAACGCGGATGGGTTGCTGGCCGCGGTGCGCGATCCGGATCCGGATCATTTCTGGCAGATCTCGTATCTCGGCCTCTACCTGATCATCTACAACACGCAGCGGGTCAGCGAAGCCGCGGCGCCGAAGAGTTGGAAGGACCTGCTCGATTCGAAATGGCGCGGCCAGATCGCCGTTGGCCATCCCGGTTACAGCGGCGCGATCGGTGTGATGGGCGTGGTGCTGAAGAAACTCTACGGCTGGGACTATTTCAAGACCCTGGAGAAGAACAAGCCGCAGATCGGCCGCTCCTCGGACGATCCGGTGACCCTGTTGAATGCCGGCGAGCGCACCATCGGGATGGGCGTCTCGTTCGCGTTGCCGCTGCTGAGCATATCGCGCGGCAATCCGCTCGCCCTGGTCTATCCGACCGAAGGCACGCTTGCCGTCTATTCGCCGAGCGCGATGCCGAAGAACGCGCCGCATCCGAACGCGGCGAAGCTGTTCATGGAGTTCATCTGCGGCCCGGCTTATGCCGACGCGATCCGCAAGTATTTCGTCATGCCGTTGCGGCCTGAAGTGCCGCCGCCGGAGGGCGCCAAGCCGCTCGACCAGATCAAGCTGATCAGCGCGACGCCGCAGGAGATCGAGCAGGGCGTGCCGGAGGTGAAGGAGCTCTGGCGCGATACGTTCGGGGTCTGACTGTCTGCGTGACGGCAATACCCCCTCCCCAACCCTCCCCCGCTTACGCGGGAGAGGGGGCGTTGCACTCCCTCTCCCGCGTAAACGGGGGAGGGTTGGGGAGGGGGTTTTGCCGCATCGAGCCCGCGACATTCGTATGGCTTGCGCTGATCGCCGCGCTGCTGTTCCTCGTGGCGCTGCCGATGATCAAGCTGATCCTGGTCAGCTTCACCACGCGCGCGGGCGCATTCACCTTCGCCAACTACCTCGCCGCCTACGGCCGCGCACGCTATGTCGAGGCGCTGGTCAATTCGCTGCTGCTCGCCGCCGCAACGACCGGCTATTCGATCCTGTTCGCGGTGCCGACCGCGTGGGCGATGTCGCGCACCGACATGCCGGGCAAAAGCATCGTTTGGATCACGGTACTCGGCGCCTTCATCCTGCCGCCCTATCTCGGCGCCATCGGCTGGATCCTGCTCGCCGGACCGAACGCCGGTTTCATCAACCAGCTCTGGCATTGGATCAGCGGCCTGCGCACGCCACTGGTGAACGTCTACACGTTCAACGGACTGGCGCTGGTGATGGCGATGCAGTCCTTCCCGCTGATCTTCATTTTCGTCAAGGCGGCGCTGGACATGGTCTCGTCCGAGATGGAGGACGCCGCCAACATCCTCGGCGCCGGCACATGGAAGGCCCTGCGCAAGATCACGCTGCCGCTCGTCGTGCCGTCGATCATCGGCGCCAGCATCCTGGTGTTCCTCGAGGCCGTCGCGCTGTTCGGCACGCCCGCCATCATCGGCATTCCGGCGCGCATCAACGTCGCCACCACGCAGCTCTGGCAGTTCTTCGAATACCCCGTCCGGGTCGAGGTCGCCGCTGCCTACGCGATGCCGATGCTGCTGATCACGCTCGCCATGGTGGGCGCGCAGCGGCTGATGTTCAGCCGCAAGGGCTATGTCTCGCAGACCGGCAAGGGCGGCGAGCGGCGGCCGATCCAGCTTGGCGTGTGGCGCTGGCCGCTGCTCGCCTGGTGCCTGCTGGTCGGCCTGCTCGCCGTCGTGCTGCCGATGTTCGTGCTGCTGGAGGCGTCCTTCGCCAAGGCGTGGGGCCGCGGGGTGAGCGCGGGCAACTTCACGCTGCAGAACTACCGGTTTCTGATCTTCCAGCATGAGACGGCGCTTTCGACCATCTGGAACACGGTGTGGTTCTCCGCCGTCTCCGCGACGCTGGCGGTGCTGATTGCCCTGCTGGCGGCCTATGTGGTGAACCGCCGCCTAGTGCGCTTCGGCGGCGCGCTGAGCTTCCTCGCGATGGCGCCGTTCGTCATTCCCGGCATCGTCATGGCGATCGGCTTCTATGCCAGCTATGCCGCCCCGCCGCTCGCATTGTACGGCACGGCGGCGATCATCATCCTGGCCTTCACCGCGCGCTTCCTGCCGATCGCCTTCGCCAATTCCACCGCCGCGATCGGCGCGCTGCATCCGGAGATGGAAGAGGCGGCGCGCATCCTCGGCTGTGGCCGGCTGCAAACCATCGCCCGCATCACCGCGCCGCTGCTGCGCAAGAGCCTGCTCGCCGGCTGGCTCATCGTGTTCATCGTCGCCACGCGCGAGCTCTCCACCGCGATCTTCCTGGTCGGCCCCAATACGCGGACCATGGCGGTGCTGCTTTACGATTTGAGCGAGGCGGGCAACTTCGAGGTGCTGGCAGCGCTCGGCGGCATCCTGCTCGCCATCACGTTCGCGCTTGTCGGCATCGGCATGAAGCTGATCGGCCACGACTTCATGCTGCGGCGGACGTAGCGAGCGTAGGGCGGAAAAGCGCAGCGCATTCCGCCTCTTGCACGGGTGCGGCGGTTGGCGGAATGCGCTGCGCTTTTCCGCCCTACGTCCGTTACGCTCGCCCCCCGAGAATGCCGAGCACCGCGGCGCCATAGCGCTGCAGCTTGGAAGCGCCGACGCCTTTGATCTGGCCGAGCTCCTCCATGCTTGCGGGACGCACGGCGGCGATGTCGCGCAGCACCGTGTCGTGGAAAATGACGTAGGGTGGGATGGCTTGCGCCTTGGCCTCCGCCGCTCGCCATGCGCGCAGGGCCTCGAACAGGGTCTGCGTCTGGGGTCCAGCCGCAGGTGCTGGCGAAATACGACGGTCCGGACGCAACGCCTCGGCGCGGCGTTTGCCCTCCTGGCGCAGCATCACACGTGCCTCGCCGCGCAGGATCGGCCGTGCCTTATCCTGCACCAGGAACAGCCCGCCATGGCCTTCGGTATCGACGTCCAGCGCGCCCGCCGCG
>JBGPND010000326.1:0-4287 GCA_041487355.1 Acetobacteraceae bacterium
GCGGTCTTTGTATTTGTCGAGTATCTGCTCGGCCTTGGCCTCAAGCCCTTTGCGAAATTCGGTACCGAGCGGGATACGCTTGGAGGCCAGGCCCTCCAGCAGCAGCGCTTCAAGCCGGGCGTCCTGCTCCTTGGCCTGCGCTTCCCTGAGCAAGCTGCGGAAATACTCGCTCACATTGCCGTAACCCTTGGTGGCAAGCTGGGTGTCGATGAATGCCTTGAGGGAATCCGGCAGGGAAATGGTCACGGTCGTCATGGCAAAATCCTCTATGTTCTCTGCATATTTGTTCTCTGCATATTTTTCCATATTTCCTATCTATTGTGAACAGTTAAGACACTTGCGGCGAGAACCGGACAGGTACGCGCCGTCTTTGGTGGCGCACGCAGGGATGGCGCGGCTACGGGGCCGTTCACCGCCTCGGCGTGAACATGGTCCGCAGCACCTCCTGCTGCACCGCGAGCGCCTGCGCCGGCGTGTGGCTCTGACCGGATGCAGCGATAATGCCGCCGGCCAGCGCAGCCGCCGCGGCCCGGTCAAGGGCGGCCAGCAGGTCGTGGATCACGACTTCCAGGGGAACCGATGCATTCTGCTGCGCATGCGACATGACGGGCCTCCAGCTCTGATGAACCCGCTCTGATGGCGCGGCATCCGTTTACTTTTGATTAACGTCTGGGAAGCGCAACGTCAGACCGATTGCTTGACCGGCGCTCCCGGCGGCATGCTGTCGCCAACACACAGGGAGGCCGCGATGAACGATGCCGCGCCCGCGTCCGGACATGCCGAAGCCTATGCCGCCTGGCGCGCGGACCCGGAAGCCTGGTGGGCCGGGATCGCCGAGGGCATCACGTGGGAGCGGAAATGGGACCGCGTCTTCGACCCCTCGCTGGGGCCGTATGGGCGGTGGTTCCCAGGCGGAACGCTGAACACCTGCTTCAACTGCGTCGATCGCCATGTGCTGGCGGGGCGCGGCGAGCAGACGGCGCTGATCTGGGACAGCCCGATGACCGGGCGGATCGAGACTTTCACCTATCGGCAGATGCAGGCCCGGACGGCCAAATTGGCGGGTGCCCTGGCGGCACTCGGTGTGGCGCGGGGCGACCGGGTGGTGATCTACCTGCCGATGGTGCCGGAAGCGGCCATCGTCATGCTGGCCTGCGCGCGGCTCGGCGCCATCCATTCCGTGGTGTTCGGCGGCTTTGCCGCGGCCGAACTCGCGTCGCGCATCGCCGATGCCAAGCCGAAGGTGATCGTCTCCGCCTCGTGTGGCCTCGAGCCGGGGCGGGTGGTGAAATACAAGCCGCTGCTCGACGCGGCGATCGCACTGTCGCCGCACAAGCCGGATGCGTGCCTGATCCTGCAACGCGACGCCGAACGCGCCGAGCTGATTCCGGGGCGCGACCACGACCTCGCCGAAGCCGAGGCGGCGGCGTCACCGCATGATCCGGTCCCCGTCGCGGCCACCGATCCGTTGTACATTCTGTATACATCCGGCACGACAGGGCGGCCGAAGGGCGTGGTGCGCGACAATGGCGGCCATGCGGTCTCGCTGTGGAACTCGATGCGCATGCTGTATGGCGTCGATAGCGGCGACGTCTACTGGGCGGCATCGGATGTCGGCTGGGTGGTCGGCCACAGCTACATCGTCTACGCGCCCATGCTGCGCGGCTGCACCAGCGTCATGTACGAGGGCAAGCCGGTGGGCACGCCGGATGCCGGCGCCTTCTGGCGAGTCTGCGCGCAGCACGGGGTGAAGGTGTTGTTCACCGCGCCCACCGCGATGCGCGCGATCAAGCAGCAGGACCCGGAGGGAAAGCTGCTGCGAAACTACGATCTGTCGAAGCTGGAGGCGCTGTTCCTCGCCGGCGAGCGCTGCGATCCGCCAACCGCGGTGTGGGCGGCGGAGCTGCTGGGCAAGCCGGTGGTCGACCACTGGTGGCAGACCGAGACCGGCTGGGCCATCACCGGGGGGTTCCGGCAATTCGGGCTGTTTCCTTTCAAACCCGGATCGGGTGGCCGGCCGTGTCCGGGCTACGACCTGCACGGGCTGGACGAGGAGGGGCGTCCGGTGGTGCCGGGACAGACCGGCAATCTCTGTGTCCACCTTCCCTTGCCGCCCGGCTGCGCGCCGACGCTGTGGCAGAACGACGAAGGATACCACGCCGCCTATCTCGCGGATTTCCCCGGCTGGTACCGCACCGGCGACGCCGGCACGATCGACGAACAGGGCGACGTGTGGGTGATGGGCCGCACCGACGACATCATCAACGTCGCCGGCCACCGGCTGTCCACCGGCCAGATGGAGGAGGTGCTGGCCTCGCATGCGGCGGTCGCGGAATGCGCCGTGGTCGGTGCCAAGGATGAACTGAAGGGGCAGACGCCGATCGGCCTCGTCGTGTTGAAGGCCGGCGTGAACCGCCCGGAAAGCGAGATCGCCGCGGAGCTGGTCGCGTTGGTGCGCGAGCGGATCGGTCCGGTGGCGGCGTTCAAGGACGCGCGGGTGGTGTCGCGGCTGCCGAAGACCCGCTCGGGCAAGATCCTGCGTGCCTCGATCCGCCAGATCGCCGACGGCGAGCCCGCGCCGGTGCCGCCGACGATCGAGGACCCCGCGGCGCTGGACGAGGTCGCCAGGGTGCTCGGGCGGTG
Organism: Acetobacteraceae bacterium; assembly: GCA_041487355.1. Lineage (GTDB taxonomy): Bacteria > Pseudomonadota > Alphaproteobacteria > Acetobacterales > Acetobacteraceae > JAMXLO01. Next base: position 2,644 of record JBGPND010000326.1, read on the forward strand.
AGCTGTCAATTCAATTGACACATCACATGTGCCGCCGCATGTCTGTTGCCATCAAGGGACTATGACCATGCAGGACGACTGGCAGGCAGCTTCCGCTCGGCACCATTTCAGCGAGCTCATCGACGCGGCTGTGGCCGGCCGCCCGCAATTCGTTCGCAGGCGCGATGGCCGCGAGGTGGTCGTCGTATCGAGGGAGTATTTCGAGCAGACCAAACCTGATCTCAAGACAACCCTGCTGACGAAAGGCTATGCATCCGGTGACGACGCCGATGAATTCGACGAGATTCTCAGGGAGATCCGAACCACCGGCGGAGCAACCTTCGGCACACAAACCGAGGTGAAAGCGCCGCCGCGGGATGCACGTTCTCGACACGGACGTTCTAAGTAACCTCCGTCGGGCACAGCCGCATCCCGCCCTTATTCGCTGGCTCGATGGGATGGATGCAGCGGACCTGTTCATCACCGCGATTTCAGTGATGGAGATCGAACGGGGCGTTGCCTTGCTCGCCCCGAACGACGCAATTCGGGCGGCGCAGATTTCAGTATGGCTCGACCTGTTGCTGACAACCGCGCAGATCCTGCCATTGGACGCCGATGCGGCCCGCGTGCTCGGACGCCTGCAGGCGATCCCGGCCCTGCGCAATTTCCTGGTGACGACGCCCGGCACCAGGCAGATCAGGTCGGGTGCCGACCTGGCCATTGCGGCAATTGCGTTACGTCATGCCGCGACGGTCGTGACCGGCAACGTCGGTGATTTCACACTGATCGGGCGATATGCCGCGGCGCTGGACATCGTCGATCCGTTCAGGACACCTCCGTAGTGCGGACTGCTTCGTGCTACAGCAGTCGCAGCACCAGGAAACCGCCGACGACACCAGCGGCGAGCAGGCTGGTCACCAGGGTCAGCCGGCGCTCGATGAAGTCGCGCACCGGCGTGCCGAATGCGCGCAGCAACGCGGCGACCAGGAAGAAGCGCGCGCCGCGCGTGGCGATGCTCGCGGCCATGAACACCGGGAAGCTGAATTTGGCGGCGCCCGAGGCGATGGTGACGATCTTGTAGGGGATCGGCGTCAGACCCTTGATCAGGATCACCCAGAGACCCCAGCGTGCATACCAGGCCTGGAAAGCCCCCAGCGGGTCGGCGCCGAACAACGCATGGGCGATCGGCAAATGCATCAACTGGCCGAACACGAAGTAACCGATCGCGTAGCCCAATGCTCCGCCCGTCACGCTCGCCACCGTGCAGATCGCCGCGAAGCGCCAGGCGCGGTCGGGGCGGGCCAGGGCCATCGGGATCAGCAGCGCGTCGGGTGGGATGGGAAAGAAACTGCTCTCCGCGAATGCTGTGGCGGCAAGCCACCAGGGCGCGCGCGGCGAGGCAGCCAGCGCGAGCGTGCGCATATACAGGCGATGCAGCATTCCGCTGTCCTACCACCGGCAACCGACCACTGACCACTGACCCAGGGCAATCGAGTGAACGCCTGAAAGTCACTCGTCACCCCCGCGAAAGCGGGGGCCTAGCGGCTGGGCCCCCGCTTTCGCGGGGGTGACAAATGAAAACACGAGCGGTGAAGACAGTATCAGGAGGCGCGGTGTGCGGACCTTCAGGTAATCGCCTGCCTTTCCATCATTCACTCGATTGCC
>JBGPND010000327.1:0-4184 GCA_041487355.1 Acetobacteraceae bacterium
TATTTGAATTGGCGGGGAGCGCCGCGCCGCGCAATTCTCCGCCTATGTGCGCACTTGGTTGGAGTTGGCCGCGTCGCGCCGCTCCTCGCAATGACAGGTGTGTCGGAGCTACGCCGTCGCCGCCTCCTTCACGCCCAGTTCGGCCGCCATGCGTTCGCGCATGATGAATTTCTGCATCTTGCCGGTCACCGTCATCGGGAACTCGTCGACGAAGCGGATATGCCGCGGCACCTTATAGTGCGCGATCTGATCGCGGCAGAACGCCCGCACGTCCTCCGCGGTCAGCGTCTCGCCGGCGCGCAGCTTGACCCAGGCGCACAGCTCCTCGCCGTAGCGCTCGTCCGGCACGCCGAACACCTGCACGTCCTGGATCTTCGGGTGGCGATACAAGAACTCCTCGATCTCGCGCGGATAGACGTTCTCGCCGCCGCGGATCACCATGTCCTTGATGCGGCCGACGATCTTGCAGTAGCCCTCCTCGTCCATCGTGGCGAGGTCGCCGGTGTGCATCCAGCGCGCGGCGTCGATCGCTTGCGCGGTGCGTTCGGCATCGTTCCAGTAGCCCAGCATCACCGAATAGCCGCGGGTGCAGAACTCACCTGATACCCCGCGCGGCACGATGCGGCCCTCGGCATCGATGATCTTCACTTCGATGTGCGGCTGCACGCGCCCGACGGTGCTCACCCGTCGTTCCACCGGATCGTCCGTGGTGGTCTGCGTGCTGACCGGGCTGGTCTCGGTCATGCCGTAGGCGATGGTGATCTCGCTCAGATGCATCTCACGAATGCAGCGGCGCATCACCTCGATCGGACAGGGCGCGCCGGCCATGATGCCGGTGCGCAGGCTGGACAGATCGAATTTTCCGAAGTCCGGATGCTCCAGTTGCGCGATGAACATCGTCGGCACGCCGTGCAATCCGGTGCAGCGCTCCTCGGCCACGGTCTGCAATGTCGTCAGCGGGTCGAAGCCCTCGCCAGGGTACACCATGGCCGAGCCATGCGTTGTACAGGCGAGATTGCCCAGCACCATGCCGAAGCAGTGATACAGCGGCACCGGGATGCACAGCCTGTCCTCCGGCGTCAGCTTCATCGCCTCGCCGATGAAGTAGCCGTTGTTGAGGATGCCGTGATGCGTCAGCGTCGCCCCCTTCGGCGCGCCAGTGGTGCCCGAGGTGAACTGGATGTTGATCGCATCGTCGAATTGCAGGCGCGGCGCCAGTTCCGCCAGTCGCGCGCGATGCGAATTGGCTCCCGTGCCATGGACGCTGTCGAACGAAATCGTCCCCGGCGCGGGTTGGGGCCCGATCTGGATCACCATCTCCAGCTCGGGCAGCCGTGCCGCCTTCAGCCGCCCCGGCAGCGCGCTCCGCAGCTCGGGGGCAAGCGTGTTGATCATGCCGACGTAGTCGGACGTTTTGAACGCGGTCGCCGTGATCAGTGCCCGGCAGCCCACCTTGTTCAACACGTATTCCAGCTCGGCCAGCCGATAGGCCGGGTTGATGTTCACCAGGATCAACCCCGCCTTCGCGGTGGCGAACTGCGTCACCACCCATTCGGCGTTGTTTGGCGACCAGATGCCGATCCGCTCGCCCGGCTCCAGCCCCAGCGCGATCAGGCCGGCGGCGAACGCATCGACCTTCTCGCCCAGCTCGCGGTAGCTCCACCTTATGCCTTGCTGGCGCACGATCAGCGCCGGCCGTTCTCCCCACTGCACGACCGTGCGGTCGAAGTTCTGGCCGATCGTCTCGCCGATCAGTGCCACGTTGCTGGCGCCGTGCACGTAACTCAGCGCGGCCTCGGTCATGGACGGGCTCCCATGTACTTCTTGTCGGGCTGATATTGTGCTGGTTCGCGCCTACATGGCCAGAGGCGGCACGCGCTTTCGCACCTGCGAGATGAGCGGTAGGGTGCCGTGACCGATACCCGGGTCGGGCCCGGGCACAGCGTCGGGGATGGACCCATCGAGGGGAGAGCCAGAAATGGACGATATCGTCATCGTCTCCGCTGCCCGCACGCCGGTGGGCAGCTTCAGCGGCGCCTTGGGCACGCTGCCTGCGCACACGCTGGGCGCGGTCGCGTTGCAGGCGGCCTTCGAGCGGGCCGGTGTCGCAGCCGGCGACGTCGACGAGGTGATCCTGGGCCAGGTGCTGGCTGCCGGTGAGGGCCAGAATCCCGCCCGTCAGGCCGCGCGCGCCGCGGGGGTGCCGGACGCCAAGACCGCGTTCGGCATCAACCAGGTCTGCGGTTCCGGACTGCGCGCGGTGGCGCTCGCGGCGCAGCAGATCCGTACCGGCGAGAGCGCCATCGTCGCGGCGGGCGGCATGGAGAGCATGAGCCTGTCCAAGCACGCCGCCTATCTGCGCGCGGGGCAGAAGATGGGCGGGCTCGAGTTCATCGACACGATGCTGAAGGACGGGCTGTGGGACGCGTTCCACGGCTATCACATGGGCAACACCGCCGAGAACGTCGCCACCAAGTATCAGATCACCCGCGAGGAACAGGACAGGTTCGCGGTCGGCTCGCAGCAGAAGGCGAGTGCGGCCCAAAAATCCGGCCGCTTCAAGGACGAGATCGTGCCGGTGACGGTGAAGACCCGCAAGGGCGACGTGGTGGTGAGCGACGACGAGTATATCCGCCACGACTCCAGCATCGAGACGATGGCCAGGCTGCGTCCGGCGTTCAGCAAGGACGGCACGGTGACCGCCGGCAACGCATCCGGCATCAATGACGGCGCTGCGGCGCTGGTGCTGATGAGCGCATCCGAGGCAGCCAGGCGGGGGCTGAAGCCGCTGGCGCGGATCGCCGCCTTCGCCACGGCTGGGGTTGATCCGGCGGTGATGGGGACCGGCCCGATCCCGGCCACGCGCAAGGTGCTGGCCCGCGCCGGCTGGAAGGTCGACGACCTGGACCTGATCGAGGCAAACGAGGCGTTCGCCGCGCAGGCCTTGGCGGTGAACAAGGACCTTGGCTGGGACACCGACAAGGTGAACGTGAACGGCGGCGCGATCGCCATCGGTCACCCGATCGGTGCCTCCGGCGCGCGCGTGCTGATCACGCTGCTGCACGAAATGCAGAAGCGCGATGCGAAGAAGGGCCTGGCCACGCTGTGCATCGGCGGCGGCATGGGTGTGGCCATGTGCGTGGAGAGGTAGATCCGACGTCTGACCCCTGTCATTGCGAGGAGCGAAGCGACGCGGCAATCTCGTGGAGAACGCCCCCGAGATTGCTTCGCTCTGCTCGCAATGACAGCGGGACGTGACGACAGCCAGCCGCACTCCGGATTGGCGCATTGCCGCACGCGCTGAAGCTGCGGTGCGGTGGCAAGCGCAGCATTCGCCGTCGATCCTGAGGGCTATCGGATCGAGGCCTGGTGCGGCAAGCAATCCTGATCGCGCGACCGCTGTCGGTTTCTCCCACCGGTGCTAGGATCATGTGGTCCAGGCAGTCCGCGAGGAGGAACCGATGGCACGGGTCGCATTGGTGACAGGAGGGACGCGAGGTATCGGCGCCGCTATCAGCACGGCGCTGAAGCAGCAGGGGCGTGTTGTCGTCGCCAACTATGCCGTCAACGAGAAGGCGGCCGACGCATTCCATGAGGAGACCGGCATCCGGGTCGTCCGCTTCGACGTCTCCAGCTTCGAGGCCTGCCAGCAGGCGGTGGAGCAGATCGTCGCCGAGGTGGGGCCGATCGAAGTCCTGGTGAACAATGCCGGCATCACGCGCGATGGCACGCTCGCCCGCATGACACGCGACATGTGGGACGCGGTGATCGATACCAACCTCGGCTCCTGCTACAATCTGTGCAAGCTGACTTTCGACGGGATGCGCGACGCAAAGTTCGGTCGCATCGTCAATATCGGCAGCATCAATGGCCAGGCCGGCCAGTATGGCCAGGTGAATTACGCCGCGGCCAAATCGGGCATCCACGGCTTCACCAAGGCGCTGGCGCAGGAGGGCGCCCGCCACGGCATCACGGTGAACGCCATCGCGCCGGGCTACGTCGATACCGACATGGTGCGCGCCGTGCCGGCGGAGGTGCTGGAGAAGATCGTCGCGCGCATCCCGGTCGGCCGCCTGGGTCGTGCCGTGGACATCGCCCGCGGCGTGGCGTTCCTGACTGCCGACGAGGCCGAGTTCATCACCGGCTCGACTCTCTCCATCAACGGCGGGCAGCATATGTACTAA
>JBGPND010000328.1:0-4134 GCA_041487355.1 Acetobacteraceae bacterium
CCGGGACGGAGAAACGGCCCTCAGCCGAACCGAGAAACATCCATGGGCCGACAGACCTCAGTCGTTATTGCCCACACCAAACAGCGAGGAGGCAATCATTGCGAATTGCCGCTACTCATATGACCGCCATCACGCCGCCGCCAGCATCATCCGGGATGCCTTCTCGCCGATCATGATCGACGGCGCATTGGTGTTGCCGGAGGTGAGCGTCGGCATGATCGACGCATCGGCGACACGCAGCCCTTGCATGCCATGCACGCGAAGCTGGTCGTCGACCACCGCCATCGGGTCCGATCCCATCTTGCAGGTGCCGACCGGATGGTAGGTGGTTTCCGCATTCTTTCTTACCCAGTCGAGCAATTCATCGTCCGCCTGTATATTCACGCCGGGTGCGATTTCGTCGGTGGCGATGCCCCGCATGGCGGGCGCGGTCATGATGCGCCTTGTGATGCGCATCGCCTCCAGCGTTACGTCGCGGTCGAGCTGGGCGGTCAGGAAGTTGAAGCGGATCGCCGGCGGCTTATTCGGCGCCTTCGAGGACACATGAATACTGCCGGTGCTTTCCGAGCGCAGAATGTTCATGATCGCGGTGACGCCGGAATTTTTCGCCAGCTTGAAATTCGTGTCGGCCAGGAAGGGAACCCAGGAGATCGCGGCGTCCGGCGCATCCAGCCCGACGCGGGTGCGAATATAGGCGCGGATCGGCGCCGCTGGCAGGCCGAGCAGCCCCTTGTTGGTGAGCGCGTATTTCAGCGCCTCCCAAACGAGGCCGAGGCCGCGCCCCTTGTCGTTGTAGGTCATGCCGAGCGAGGGCGGCACCGTCCATTTCATGCGCGGCGAGTAATGGTCGCGCAGGTTCTCGCCGACGCCCTTGAGTTCGTGGCGAACCTCGATGCCGAGGCCTTTGAGCAGTTCCGGCTGGCCGATACCGGACAGTTCCAGAAGCTGCGGCGAATTGATCGAACCGCCGCTGACGACGACCTCCCGGTTCGCGCGGGCTTCGTGTTGCTGCCCGTTTAGATTGTATCGCACGCCGACGCAGCGCTTGCCTTCGATCAGCAGGCACTCGGTCAGCGCATTGGCCTGGATCGTCAGGTTTGGCCGCCCACGCGCAGGGTCGAGATAGCAGAAGGCGGTGCTCATCCGGCGGCCCTTGCGGATCGTCGCCTGGGTCATGCCGATGCCGTCCTGCTTCGCGCCGTTATAGTCCCTGGTGTATGCGATGCCGACTTCGCCGGCCGCCTTGATCAGTGCGTCGTAGATCGCTCCGGTCTCATTGCTTTCGGTGACCTTCAGCGGCCCGCCGCGGCCGCGAAATTCGTCGTCCGCGTCACCCTGATAGCTTTCCATGTCGCGGAAAATCGGCAGCACTTCTCGGTAGCTCCAGCCGCGATTGCCGAGCTGCGCCCAGGTATCGTAGTCCTGCGACTGGCCACGCACGAAGACCATACCGTTGATCGAAGACGAGCCGCCCAGCAGCTTGCCGCGCGGGATGGGAATGCGGCGCTGGCCGGTGCCCTCGTCGGGCTCCGACGAATACAGCCAGTTGGCGGCGGGGTTTTCGATCAGCTTGGCAAATCCGACCGGGATGCGTGACCAGGGATGGCTTTCCCGCCCTGCTTCCAGCACCAGCACCTTGTACTCGGGATTGGCGCTCAGCCGGTTGGCGAGGACCGATCCGGCCGATCCCGCGCCCACCACAATATAATCGAAAATCTGGTTTTCCATTTCTCTTTCCCCCACTGCCGGCGATGCCTATCTTTCCGCCGCCGGGGACGCCAGACCGTCGGGCGGCCAGACCATGAGGCCCTCCGCCAGCGGAATGCGCAGGTTTCGAAACAACATGGAAAACGACATCCAGTTGCCCATGGCGATGATGAATTCCACCTGCTGTCCCGGGTCGGTGACATGCTTCGCCACCTCGGCCCAGGCGGCATCCGAAATGGATTTGCCGGCGAGACACTCGTCGGTGGCGGCCAGGATCGCCTTGTCCGCCGATGTCAACCGCTCGGAGTTCCGCCAGTCGCGCATGGCCAGAATATCCTCGGGCGGAATTCCTGCCGTGGTCGCCACCCGCCAGTGCTGCGTCCATTCGTAAGCCGAGCCGGTGACCCAGCCGATCCGCATGATCATCAGCTCGCGCAGCCGCGTGTCGAACTTGTTGTTCTCCAACAGCTGCAGCAGCTGGCTGAACGCCACTCTCGCCACACCCGGGTTGTTGGCCACCACGCGGAACGCCTCGCTCTGCGTACGCCGCGCGGGCAGCCCCATCGCATCACCAAGCTCGCGGGCACGCTCCAGCGATACCATTGGCACGCGTAAGGTCATGGTCTCTCTCCCCTTGCCGTTTCCCTGATCGTCCATCGCCTCTCACCTCGGTGCAATGGCCCGTCCGGGAGGCGACCCCTGATTTGGCCTTCGCCCCACCGGCGCTATAAACGCTCCCCTTGACCACGAAAGGACACCACGATGCTGACCAGGCGCTGGGACAAATCGCGCATGCCGTCCCGTCACGTGACGGTAGGACCCGACCGGGCACCGCATCGCAGCTACTATTACGCCATGGGGCTGACCGAGGACGAGATCGACCAGCCCTTCGTCGGCGTCGCGACCTGCTGGAACGAGGCGGCGCCATGCAACATCGCCCTGTCCCGCCAGGCGCAGTCGGTGAAGAAGGGGGTCAACGAGGCCGGCGGCACGCCGCGTGAGTTCACCACCATCACGGTGACCGACGGTATCGCCATGGGCCATCAGGGGATGAAGTCCTCGCTGGTCTCCCGCGACCTGATCGCGGATTCCGTCGAGCTGACGATGCGCGGGCATTGCTACGATGCGCTGGTTGGGTTGGCGGGCTGCGACAAGTCGCTGCCGGGCATGATGATGGCCATGCTGCGGCTGAATGTCCCCAGCGTGTTCATGTATGGCGGCTCGATCCTGCCCGGCCGGTTCCAGAACCGCGACGTGACCGTGGTGGACGTGTTCGAGGCGGTCGGCCAGCACTCGGCCGGCAAGATGTCGGACGCCGATCTGCACGAGCTGGAATGCGTGGCGTGCCCTTCGGCCGGCGCCTGCGGCGGGCAGTTCACCGCCAACACGATGGCGATGGTCAGCGAGGCGATCGGGCTCGCTCTGCCCGGTTCGGCCGGCGCGCCGGCACCCTATGAGGAGCGTGACCGGTTCGCCGTAGAATCCGGCCGCGCGGTCATGGCGCTGGTGGAAAGCCGCCTGCGCCCGCGCGACATCGTCACCCGCAAGGCGCTGGAGAACGCCGCCGTGGTGGTCGGCGCCACCGGCGGCTCGACCAATGGCGCGCTGCATCTGCCGGCGATGGCGCACGAGGCGGGCATCCGCTTCACCATGGACGACGTGGTCGAGATCATGCGGCGCACGCCGTACATCGCCGACCTCAAGCCGGGCGGCAAATACGTGGCGTTCGACGTGCACCGGATCGGCGGCATCCCGGTGGTGCTGAAGGCGCTGCTCGACGGCGGGTTGCTGCACGGCGACTGCATCACCGTGACCGGCAAGACGATGGCGGAGAACCTGAAGGACGTGGTGTTCCCGACCGATCAGGACGTGGTCTACCCGGTGTCGAAGCCGATCTCGCGCACCGGCGGGGTGGTGGGGCTGAAGGGCAACCTGGCGCCCGACGGGGCGATCGTGAAGGTCGCCGGCATGGAGCGGGATCAGTTGCGCTTCGAGGGCACCGCGCTGTGCTTCGATTCCGAGGAGGAAGCGTTCGAAGCGGTCCGGCTGCGCGCCTACAAGCCGGGCGACGTCATCGTGGTCCGCTATGAGGGTCCGAAGGGCGGTCCGGGGATGCGCGAGATGCTGTCCACCACCGCGGCGATCTACGGCCAGAGCGAGCACCAGGGCAAGGAAGTGGCGCTGATCACCGATGGTCGTTTCTCGGGCGGAACGCGAGGCTTCTGCGTCGGCCATGTCGGGCCGGAAGCGGCGGTCGGCGGACCGATCGCGCTGCTGAAGAACGGCGACCGGATCGTCATCGACGCCGTCGCGCACACGATCGACCTGATCGTCGACGACGCCGAGCTCGCCCGCCGACGCGCGACATGGAAGCCATTGGAGCCGCGCTACACGAGCGGGTTCCTCGCCAAGTACGCGCGGCTCGCG
>JBGPND010000329.1:0-4026 GCA_041487355.1 Acetobacteraceae bacterium
CGGCCTCCGGCGTTTCGCCTGCTTGCAGCTTGCCACCGGGGAACTCCCACAGCCCGGCCATCTTCTTGCCTTCCGGCCGGCGCGCCAGCAGTACGCGGCCATCGGCGTCGATCAGCGCGCAGGCGGCGACCAGCAGCAGCGGTTTCGTTCCAGGCTTGGCCCCGGGCTCGACCCGGGGCTCGGTTGCCTCCTGCGCCGCGTCGGCATGGCCATAAATGTCGTCGCGCGTCGCGGCGAAGCGCCACACCGGGTACTCCCCGCCGCGCGCCACGAAGTGATCGGTGGCCTCGCCGGTCTGGCGGAAGCCGATGCGGCGCAGCACGGCGGCGGAGGCCGGATTGTCGGTGGCCACGCGAGCTTCCAGCCGGTCGAGGTTGAGATTGGCAAGCGCCCAGCGCGCCAGCCGCCCGCCGGCCTCGGTGGCCACGCCATGGCCCCAGAAGCGGCGGCCGACCCAGTAGCCGAGGCGGCCGCATCGGTCCTTGGCATCGACATGCAGGCCGACAAGGCCAACCAGCACCTCGTGTTCGCCTTCCCGCCCGGTGATCGCCAGGTGATAGGCGGTGCCTCGTGCCAGTTCCCTGCGCGTGGACAGAATCCATTCATCCGCCAGCTCCCTCGGGTAGGGGAATGGCACAACTGTCAGGTTCCGCGTCACCTCCCAGTCGTTAACCAGCCGATGCAGCGCCTCGGCATCCTCCGGGATCAGGGGCCGCAAGATCAGCCGTTCCGTCGAGAGGGGCGCGAACGTGTCCGGCGGCGCCAGCGGATCGAGCAGCGGCGCAGGGGCCGCCCCCGCCCCCGGGCTTGACCCGGGGGTTGAACCGAGAATTGGGCCGGCCGGCCTGGGTCTTCTAGTCTTTGCCGCGCGCACATTCGTCATGGTTCGTCTATCGTATGGACTCGCCGGGTCCGGTCCGGGACTTCGAAAGGCCACGAAGGGTGGCGCAGCCGGTCGTATCCATGCAAGTTCGCACTCTTCCCCTGGTTTATCCCGGCGATCCGGCCGTTCCGCATATTCTGTAACCACAGATTAACGATCCCTATCGCATGGTCTGCTTCTTATGCGAGGTCATCAGCCAACCAGGGACAGGATCGCATGCAGGCCGACGCCCAGCTTGCTACCAACAAAGCACTCCGTCTCGCCACGTTGCGCGAGTACGGCATCCTCGACACCCCGCCCGAGGATTGCTTCGACCATTTGATCCGCACCGCCGCGGCGCTGCTGGCCGCGCCGATCGGCATCATCTCGCTGGTGGATGAGAGGCGGGTCTGGTTCAAGGCACGGATGGGGCTCGACGCGGCGGAAATGCCCCGCGAGCATGCGTTCTGCAGCCACGCCCTCCTCACCAACGGCGCCGCCATGGTGGTGTTGAACGCCCACGCCGATCCGCGCTTCCGCAACAATCCGTTCGTCATCGGCGCGCCACATATCGGCTTCTACGCCAGCGTCTGGCTCACCGCGCCGAATGGCTTGCCGATCGGCACGTTGTGCGTGCTCGACCGGATGCCGCGTGCACCGCCGGACGCGCGCCAGATCGCCGCGCTGACCGACCTGGCCGCTTTCGCCATGCAGGCGATCGAGTTGCGCAGTGCGGGGCCGAGCGGCGCAGGAGACCGCCCGCATCAACCGACTGGTCGCCGACCGGCTGCACGAGGCGCATCGTGGCCTCCTGGCTGCCTACCGGGCAAAGAGCGAGTTCTTCTCCAGCCTGTCGCATGAGCTGCGAACGCCGCTGAACGCGGTGATCGGCTATGCCGACCTCATCGCCACCGGCATCTGCCCGCGGGAGGCTCTGGCCGGCCATGCCCAGGCGATTTCCGAGGCAGGCCGGCACATGCTGACCCTGGTCAACGACATCCTGGAATTCAGCCGCCTGGAAGCCGGTGAGATGCCGATCGCCTGGCGTCAGGTGCCATTGCCGAGCATGGTGCAAGAGGCGCTGCGCATGGTCGGCGCCTTCGCCCGCTCGCGCGACGTACGGCTCAGGCAGGAGATCGCCGAGCCGGATTGCATGGTGCGTGGCGATCCGGTGCGACTCAAGCAGTTACTGCTCAACCTGTTGACCAACGCGATCAAGTTCACCCCGCCGGGCGGCGAGGTGCGCATACGCCTGTCGCGCGATGGCGACGGCGGGGTGGCGCTGGACGTGGTGGACACCGGCATCGGCATCGCGCCCGACGACATCGCCAAGGCGCTCACGCCGTTCGGCCAGGTGGTGCCGCAGGACGGCGAACCGCGCGAGGGCACCGGCCTTGGCCTGCCCATCGCCCGTTGCCTGGTCGAGCGGCATGGCGGCTCGCTGCACATCGAAAGCCGGCTGGGCCGTGGCACCAAGGTGCGCATATTGCTGCCCGCTTTGCGCGGCAACGTGGTGCGGCTGGCCTCATAGCACCGTCTGCCCCTCCTCTGGACGCAGCCGGCGCGACGCGCGAGGGTCGCCGAACAACGGGAGGGGTTCGCGGTCATGCAAATCGGCATTCATCTGCCCCATATCGGCCGCAAGGCAGGGCCGGACGCGATCCGGCGCGCCGCCGTGCAGGCCGAGGAGCTCGGCTTTGCCGATGTCTGGGTGAGCGAACACATCATCGTCCCGAAGGACGCGAACTACCCGCCGTCGCCGAATTTCTGGGACCCGGTGCTCACGCTGACCTGGGCGGCGGCCTGCACGCAGCGCGTGAAGCTCGGCACCAGCGTTCTGGTCCTGCCGATGCGGCATCCGCTGCCGCTCGCCAAGGAGCTGGCGACGTTGCAGAACCTGTCGCGCGGGCGGCTGATCCTGGGCGCTGGCGTCGGCTGGATGGAGGCGGAGTTTTCCGCCCTCGGCGTGCCGTTCCGCGAACGCGGCCGGCGGATGGACGAGGGCATCGCCATGATGAAGGCGGTGTGGAGCGAGGATCCGGTGACTTTCCCCGCGCGCTGGATTCCGGCCGAGATCAGGGAGATGCGCATGCAGCCGTTGCCATGCGCGCCGATTCCGATCTGGATCGGCGGTTCGTCCGATGCCGCGCTCGCGCGGGCGCTGCGGCTGGATGGCTGGCACGGCAGCCGCGTCGCGCCGGAGCAGGCACCGGCGATGGTGCAGCGTCTGCGCGCCGGGCGGCCGGATGCCGGGTTCACCGTCTCGCTGCGCACCGCGTACGACGGCAAGGATGCCGGCGCGTTGCGTGGCAGGCTGGACGCTTACAAGGCCGCCGGCGTGCAGCATGTGCTGGTGGCACCCGAGGAGCGCGGCATCGAGGAATATCTCGGCGCAGTGGAGCGGGTGGCACGCTGCGCCGAAGGGCTGTGAGAGGGCAGACCCAGAATGCTGCCTGTCAGGCCAATCGGCTGCACGCCGCACTCGTCATTCCCGCGAAAGCGGGAACCCAGGCATCGTGGCAAACTGCCGCCTGGCTTGGACCCCCGCTTTCGCGGGGGTGACGATGACCGTTTGAACATCGCGTCTCACTGTTCGCCGGAGCCTGAACGATGATCGATCCACGCACCGACCGCGTGTTGATCACCGGAGCGGCCGGTGCGATCGGCACCGCGCTGCGCAGCGGCCTGCGCGGCGAGTGGCGGCATCTGCGTCTGACCGATGTGAAGCCGATCGCCGATCCCGCGGCGAACGAAGAATGTATCGTCGCCGATATCGGCGACCGCGCCGCCATCGAGCGCATGATGGACGGCGTCGCGGCCGTCGTGCATCTCGCCGGCGTCGGCGGCGACTACACGCTGGAGGATCTGTTCCGCGTTAATGCGCGCGGCATGTTCGACGTGTTCGAGGCGGCACGCCTGGCCGGCGTGCAGCGCATCGTGTTCGCGTCCAGCAACCACGCCTTCGGCTGCTATCCCATCACCGAACGCGTCTCGCCCGCGCTGCCACCGCGGCCCGACAGCCTGTACGGCACGTTCAAGGCCTGGGGCGAGACCATGCTGCGCTGCTACTTCGATCGCCATGGGATTCGTTCCGTGTCGCTGCGCATCGGAACGTACCGGGCGCTGCCGATCGACCAGCGCTCGCTCGCCACTTGGCTGTCGCC
>JBGPND010000330.1:0-4021 GCA_041487355.1 Acetobacteraceae bacterium
AGGCCAGTTCGCGCCGGCGCATCGCCCGGAGCGAGGCGCGCTGGCCAGGACCCGGAGCCGCGCCAGGACCCGTGCTCACCGATTACCGACTGCCCCTTCGGAAACGAACCGGCTGGTGTCAGCACCGGAACGGCGGATGAACGGCCGCCCGTCCGGCACAGTACCGGGCGGGCGGCCAGCCATCCGAGGCTTCAGCGAACGAAGCCTTCCAGCTCATTCTTCGCCCAGGCGATGACTTCCTTGTTCGACTGGCCGGCATTGATCCTCGCCAGCATCGTCGGATGGATCGCGCGGGCGTACATCTGCGCGGCGATGTCCGGCGGCGCCGGATAGCCAGTGATGTTCTCCAGCGAGTTGTGCCAGGGGCGGATCGGATAGTTATAGACCGTACCCTTGGGCGGATTGACGTCCGACCAGATCTGGAAGTCGTTCATGGTGAGCAGCGGCGGCAGGTCATAGCCCTCCGAGGCGATGCACCTCTCCTCCACCTGCTTACGTTCCTGCAGAAACTGGATCAGCTCCTTCGCCGCCGTCTTGTTGTTGCCGAACGACCACGCGCCATAGAAGCAGTAGTTATACGGGATGTAGCGGCCCTTCGGACCAGCCGGGCACGGGAAGTGCCAGCAATCGGCGGCGATCTGCGGTGCATCGCGCTTCGCGACCGCCCAGGCGGATGGCGGGTTCATGATCAAGGCGCTCTTGCCGGAAATCAGTGCCCGGTTGTTGGAAGCATCGTCGTAGCTGGCAACGTCAGGCGGCAGGAACTTACCGAGCTGACGGCCGTAGTCGAGCACTGTATTCACCGCTGCTGAATCGACCGTGATCTCGCCCTTGGCGTTCACCAGTTCGGCGCCGAACGCAGAGTAGATGATGCCGGTGTTGTTGACCGAGTCGTAGGTCTGCCCGAGCCCGAGTGCGAACGGATACCCCGCCTTGTGGCAGGCTTCCGCTGCCTTCAGAAATGCGTCGTAGTTCCAGCCAGCGGCAGCCGACGGGTCTGACTTGTGCGCGGGATACATCGCCAGGATGTCGATGCCGGCAAAGTCCTTCAGCATGCTGATGCGGCCACAGCAGGTCAGATTCAGGTTGCCGGTGGCGGACGGCAGCGCCTTCCATTGTCCCTTCGATGTGGCCAGGTATTCCTGGATCGGGCTGTACTTGCCGTATTGCGCCGTCATGTTCTTCACCAGGTCATCGACCGGCTCGAGTTTGTCGGCGTAGGTCTGCACCTCCCAGCTATAGAACGGCAGGAGGTCATGACCAGTGCGTGCCTGGGATTCCGCCGCCTGAGTGACCTGGATCTTGAAGCCATTCGAGGTGATGAAATCGATCTGCACCTCGACCTTGTTCTTCTCGGCCCAGGCCCCGACCTGCTTTGTCATCACATCATTGGTGGCGGACACCCAGTGGTCCCAGAAGCCGACCGACAGTTTTCCGGCGGCACCGGCGGTGCGGATATGCACGAGCGGCAATGCGGCTGCCGCGGCTCCCAACTGCAAGGCATTGCGACGCGTCACACGGCGCGGATTGTTCATGGCGTACACTCCCTGTGCGGTCGCGGCGATAACCCCGACCGTCGTTGTTTACCCGGGTCTTCGCGGGCCGAAGCCCGCGCCAAAGCCACCTGCAGCGGCTCGTCCCGACGGCTGGCCTGGGCGGCCCACCACAAGAGTGCGCGGAAATTATTGTCCCAAACCGGGCGGCAGGCGAGGAGATTCTGCGTGGCGTCAGATTGACGCCGGACGTTCCAACTTCATAAGCTGTCCCCCGGTAGTGCTTCACAAACAAATAACCGGACGGGGGGGGACGCAAATGCTCCGACATGGACTGGCCCGCATCACGCGCTGGCTTGCGGCTGGCGCTTTGTTGCTGGCGGCGGGAACGACCGCCCAGGCGGATGACGCCAACAAGACGCTGAAGATCGGCGTGGTCTACGACCTGACCGGCCCCTTCGCCGGCGGCGGGTCAGAGCTGCACTATCTCGGCGCCAAGATCATGATCGACTGGTTCAACGCCCACGGCGGCATCGAGGGCTACAAAATCAATGCAATCTATGCCGATGCCCAGAGCAAGCCCGACGTCGCGATCAACGAGGCGGTCCGCCTGATCGAGCAGGAACACGTGGACATGCTGCTCGGCTTCTACTCTTCGGCGGAATGCGTGCCGGCGGCAGCGCGCATCGAGGAATTCAAGAAGTTCATGTGGATCACCACCTGCATCGCCTCGCCGGTGCTGCGGGATCGCCACCTGAAATACGTGTTCCGCCCGCAGCCCTACGGCACGCAGTGGGGCCTCGCCTCGACCGAGATGGTCGGGGCATACGCCAAGGCCCAGCTCGGCAAGGATCCCAAGGACGTCCGCATCGCCATCATCCATGAGGACGGTGCCTACGGCGTCGACGTCGCCAAGGGCAACGAGGAGGGCGCCAAGAAAGCCGGCCTGAATGTCGTGCTCAGCGAGGGTTACTCGATCAGCTCCCCTGACCTGTCCTCGCTGGTCACCAAGTTGAAGCGGGCGCGACCGGATGTGATCTTCCACACCGGCTACAATCCGGACATCAGCCTGTTCCTGCGCCAGGCACGCGAACTCGGCCTGCGCTTCAGCGCCCTCGTGGGCCATGGCGCTGGCTACACCGACTACACCAGGATCAAGCAGGCGGTCGGCACCGACGCCAACTACTTCTTCGACGTCGATCCGATCTCGATCTGGGACACCAACCCCAAGGCGCTCAAGCCGGAGCTGCCGCCGCTGATCAAGATGGTCGGCGAGGCCTATATGAAGGCGAAACCGGATACGGTCATCATGTCGCCGCATCTCGGCATGGCGGCTTCCAACACCTACCTCTTCCTTACCGACGTACTGCCGCGCGCGATCAAGAAGTACGGCGGCATCAGCGCCGACGCTCTGC
This sequence comes from Acetobacteraceae bacterium, assembly GCA_041487355.1. Classification (GTDB taxonomy): domain Bacteria; phylum Pseudomonadota; class Alphaproteobacteria; order Acetobacterales; family Acetobacteraceae; genus JAMXLO01. Next base: position 2,909 of record JBGPND010000330.1, read on the forward strand.
GCAAGGCGGCGCTTGATACCGATGTCCCCGATGGCGGCACCATGCTCGGCTTCGGCGCCAAGTTCGAGAGCGAAGACATGCCGATGGCAGGGCAGAACGACCGCGCCTTTCCGGTGGTGATCCAGTACATCGACGACAAGGCTTATGTGGTGTGGCCGAAGTCGCAGCAGCAGCGCGAGCCCGTGCTGAAGCTGCCGGCAAGCTCGCCTTACGCCGCGAAGTGACTGCGCATCCGTGCTGGAAGTCACAGATCTGATCAAGCGCTTCGGCGGGTTCACCGCCGTCAGCAACGTGTCGTTCAAGGTCGATCAGGGCGAGATACTCGGCCTGATCGGCCCGAACGGCTCGGGCAAGAGCACGATCTTCAACATGCTCTCGGGCACCTTTGCGCCCACCGCGGGTTCGATCCGCTTCCAGGGCCGCGAGATCGCCGGGGCGCCGCCACACCGCATCATTCATCAGGGCATCGGCCGGACGTTCCAGATTCCGCGCCCGTTCCGCCGCCTGTCGATCTTCGAGAATGTGGTGCTCGCCGGCTTCTACGGCAGCGACGGCACCACCAAGGCGAGCGCCTTCGAAGCGGCCGAACGCGCGCTGCACCTCGTCGGCCTGCCGAGCGATCGCGCCGCGCCGGTCAGCGGTCTCGGCGCGGCGGGGCTGAAGAAGCTGGAGCTGGCCAAGGCTCTGGCAACCGGACCGAAATTGCTGCTGGCCGACGAGAGCCTCGGCGGCCTCGACGAAACCGAGATGGAGCAGGCGGCGGACATGCTGCGCCGGATCCGCGACGAGCGTGGCATCACCATCATCTGGGTCGAGCACATCATGGGCGTGCTGATGCGCGTCGTGGATCGGGTGATGGTGCTCGACCACGGCGAGAAGATCGCCGAAGGCCTGCCGCATGAGGTCGCGGCCGATCCGCAAGTGATCGAGGTGTATCTCGGAACGGATGCCGCGGACGCCCAGGCCTCCGCGGCGGAGCGCGTGTAGCGCGTGTCAGTCGCCCCCTCCCCAACCCTCCCCCGCTTCGCGGGAGAGGGCGTTCAGCGCTCCCTCTCCCGCGAAGCGGGGGCGGGTTGGGGAGGGGGCGACTGACACGCGCTACACGCGCTCCGC
>JBGPND010000331.1:0-4006 GCA_041487355.1 Acetobacteraceae bacterium
GCGCCGTCGTCTGGGACACTTACGACGCTATTGTCGAGGCATGCCGTAAAGCCTGGCGGTTTCTGACCGACGATCCAGATCGCATTCGGTCAATCGGAACCCGCGAATGGGCATCGGTCAGTGGTTAGGACGGTTGGTATGACGGCCGAGGCGCTACAAATCAAGCTCGGCCAGCAAGGAGGAACGCCATGTCAGCCAGCAAGCAGCCGCCGTTTCGTGCCGATCATGTCGGCAGCCTGCTGCGTCCCGCCGAGGTCCAACAGGCGCGCGAGGATCATCAGGCCGGCAGGATCACGGCACAAGAGTTACGCGCAATCGAAGACGGCGCGATCCGGCGCCTGGTGAAGCTGCAGGAGGATATCGGCCTGCAAGGCGTCACCGATGGCGAAATCCGCCGCACCTCCTGGCACATGGATTTCTTCTATCAGATTGCCGGCGTCGCCAAGCTGCCCGAAAAGGTGCGCGTGCCATTCCACCGCGGCGAGGAGGATCTGGAATTCACCGCCGACGCCGTTGGGATCAATGAGAGGGTCCGGCTGACCAGGACAATCTTTGGCGAGGACTTCGCGTTCCTGAAATCTGTCGCGACCGCGACGCCGAAGCTCACGATTCCTTCGCCCAGCGTGTTGCATGGCACGATGAACCGCGTTTCCGGGCCTGCTGCGTATGACAAGATCTATCCGCGCGGCGACGAGCTGATTGCCGATCTCGCCGCTGTGTATCGCGATGAGATCGCGCGGCTCGCCGGGCTTGGCTGCAGGTATCTGCAGCTCGACGACACGACCTTTGCCGGACTGTGCGATCCCGCGGGCCGCGCGGCCTATGCGAAGGGCGGCGGCGATGCCGACACACGTCACCTGACGTATATCGATCTGGTCAACCGGGCGCTGCGCGACCGGCCACCGGGCATGACGATTTGCACGCATACCTGCCGTGGCAATTACCGCTCTGCCTGGTTCGCGTCAGGCGCCTACGATTTTGTGGCCGAACCGCTGTTTTCCGAACTTGTCGTCGACGGCTTCTTCCTGGAATACGACGATGCGCGCTCCGGCGGTTTCGCGCCGCTTCGCTTCGTGCCGAAGGGCAAGATGGTCGTGCTTGGCCTGGTGACGACGAAGCGTCCGGAACTCGAGAGCAAGGACATGCTGAAGCGGCGCATCGACGAGGCGGCGAAATACGTGCCGCTCGGCCAGCTTTGCCTGTCGCCGCAATGCGGTTTCTCGTCGACGCACGAAGGCAATGTGCTGACGGAAGCGCAGCAGATGGCGAAGCTCCGCCTTGTTGTCGAAACGGCGCGGGAGGTCTGGGGCTGAACGTAAGTCGCGCGGCAGAGCTACAGCGCCGCCTGCGTCCCGAGTATGACCGTTGCCTGCGCCGACAATACGCCGCCATTGCCGTGCACCAGCGCGGTTTCCGCCTGCGCCACCTGGCGTGCGCCGCATTCGCCGCGCAACTGGCGTACTGCCTCGATCAGCAGAAACAGCCCGTACATGCCGGGATGGCAGTAGGAAAGTCCGCCCCCATTGGTGTTCACCGGCAGGCTGCCCTTCGGCCCGATCCTGCCACCGCTGACAAACCGTCCGCCCTCGCCCTTGGGGCAGAACCCCAGGTCCTCCAGGAACAGGATCGTGTTGATGGTGAAGGCGTCATAGAGTTCGAGCACGTCGATATCGGTCTCGCGCATGCGCGCCATCCGATACGCGGCGGCGCCTGATTCGCGCGCGCCGGTCAGCGTGAGATTCGGCATCGACGAGATCGACGCATGCGTGATCGCCTGGCCACAGCCGAGCACATACACCGGCGGCTTCGCCATGCTGCGGGCGCGCTCGGCCGACGTCATGACGATGGCTCCGCCGCCATCCGTGATCAGGCAGCAGTCACGCACGGTGAATGGATAGCTGATCGGCCGCGCCGACAGCACGTCCGCAATCGTCAGCGGCTTCTTCTCCCACGCGACAGGGTTCAGCAGCGCCCATTCGCGTGCCGCCACCGCCACCTCGGCAAGCTGTTCGCGCGTGGTGCCGAACTCGTGCATGTGGCGCGATGCGGCCAGGGCATAGGCGGTCGCTGGCAGGAAGGGACGGAACGGCGTCTCGTAAGGGTTGTATTCGCGCGTCGAGGCCTGCCGGCGTCCGACGGTGCGCTGCGTGCTGCCATAGGCGATCACCGCCACCGAACATAGTCCGGCCGCCAATGCAGTCTGTGCGTGCGCGACATGCACCTCGAACGACGAGCCGCCGACGATGGTGGAATCGGTGTAGGCTGAGGGCAGGCGCAGGTACTCGCACATCGACATCGCGGAGGTGCGGGCCTGCGTCGCGGCGCAGAAGACCCCGTCGACGTCCTTCAGCTTGAGCCCGCAATCGGCCAGTGCGCGATGGATGCCCTGCGCCATCAGATCGAGCGGGCTCATGTTGACGGCGACCGCGCCGATATCGGATTCCGCAGCGCCGACGATGGCGGCGCTGCCGCGCGTGAGACCGTTCATGGCGTGCCCTCCGCCGGCGTGAACACCGGATAGGGCGGTTCGTCGCCCTCCGCCTGGTGCACGCGAAACTTCACGCGCATGCCGATCCGCACATCGAGCGGTGCGATGTCCTCGACACGGCTCATCATGCGGAAGCCTTCGTCGATATCGATCAGCGCGACGTTGTACGGTGCGCCCTGCTGCGGAGATACCACGGTGGTGGCGTGCACGGTGCCCATCCCCTTGCTGACCCGCCACTCCAGCCGGTCGCTGCCGGTGAACGGACAGATCACGCGCGGATAGAACACCGCTGCGTTGGCTTCCGGGCTGAACTGGTAGGCCAGCTCGGCCTTCCCCAGATGTTCGAGATAGGTTGTCAGTGGCGATGTCGGAGCGTTTGCCATGGTCACACCGGCCTGTCGCCCTGGACCGTGACGCGGTGGCCGGAGCGGGTGTGCGGCCAGTAGTCCCACATCGCGCGATGCTGCACGCAGCGATTGTCCCAGAACGCGATGGAGTTCTCCCGCCAGCGGAAGCGGCACTGGAACAGCGGGTTCTCCGCATGGTCCCAGAGATAGTGCAGGATCGCCGTGCTTTCGTCGCGCGGCACGCCGACGAGGCGCTTGGTGAAGCCGCGGTTCACGTATAGCGCCTTCTTGCCGGTCACCGGATGGGTGCGGATGACCGGATGCTCGGCGCGCGGATAGCTTGGCTTGTCGGCGACCCCGTAATTGGCATAGGTGCCGCGATACGCATCCTCGCCGTCATGGATCGCGGTCATCCCTTCCAGATAGTGCTTCATCCGGTCCGACAGCGCCTCATAGGCGGCGTACATGGAGGCGAACAGCGTGTCGCCACCGCGCGGTGGGCACTTCCGAATATACAGGATGCTGCCCATCGGCGGCTCCACGTCGCACGATACGTCGCTGTGCCAGCCTTCGCCGTTGGCACGCGGGGAGTCCTTGTCGGCGTGAATGACCATCAGCTCGGGATGGCCAGGTGCGTGCGGCGCCGCGGGATGGATGTGCAGTTTTCCGAATCTGCGGCCGAACTCCAGATGCTGTTCGTCCGTGATGTGCTGGTCACGAAAGAAGATGACAAGATTCTCCGCCAGCGCGCGATGGATTTCCTCGAAGGTCTGGTTGCCCAGCGGCTGCGAGAGATCGACGACGCCGATCTCGGCGCCGATGATCGGTGTCAGCTTGTCGACCGTGATCGTGTCGTACGGCGCCGAGTCATCCGCACTGTGCTTGTAGCGCGGTCCGTTGTTGCCACGCAGGACGTTCATGGTCTGTCTCCCTGAGCGAACGGGTCGGTGGCAAGTCTAGCCGCCGCCGCCGCGTCGCGCCACGTCGGGGTAGAACTGTGGCGCTTCGCGCCGGTCGGCCAGCCCGTAGTCGCGGATCACGCGCACGCGCCGGTGCCGTATCCGGCCGGCGTCGGGCAGCGAGGTGGGGGGCCGCCACGCATTGGCCGCGGCGGAATCGCGCCACGACACCAGGACAAGCAGCTTCCCTGACGTGTAGATGCTTTCGAACA
>JBGPND010000332.1:0-3994 GCA_041487355.1 Acetobacteraceae bacterium
AAGAGGCGCAGGAAATCGCCGCGGTTGTTGGTGACGAAGACGAAGTCATCCCTCCCAATCAACGCGACAAGGTTCCAGTCCTGGATGCCCTGGGCCCCAAGCCAGACGACGTGCGTTGCATCGTGCCCACGGGCTTTGTCGCAGCTTGCATCTGCTTCTTTCGCGATGCCGGTGGCGGTGGGGATGGCCGGGTCAAGCCCGGCCATGACGGGAAAAGCGAGCGCTGACCAAGGGTCATTGATTCGGGCGGTTGGTATTACAGGTCAAGGCTTTCGCTCGGCGGTATGACCTGCCGAAAATGTCCAGACGATCGGTTCGTTCGGCCCGGCATGCGAAGACACAAACACGGTGTCGTGACGCAACGGCTGAACACACTCGATCGAGCAATGGTCCGTAACCGGATCGTGACGCTGCTCGCGGAAAATCCCGCCGGTCAAGCCGCCTTGGCCTGCTCGACGATGCCAGCCAGGGCCGCCAGCGTGTCGCGCGCGAAGCGCAGCCGTGCGGCCACGTCCATCTCGCGGGCGATCGCCAGCTTGTGGTCGGGGCGCAGGCGCACCAGCCCGCCCTTGCTGGCAAGCCATGCCACCAGCCCAGCCGGATTGGAGAAAGCGTTGCCACGGAAACTCAGCACCATGCCCTTCGGGCCTGCCTCCAGCTTCTCCACCCCGGCTTCACGGCAGGCGCGCTTCAGTGCCACGACCTGCAGCAGGTTCTCCACCTCCTGCGGCAGCGGGCCGAAGCGATCGACCAGTTCGGCCGCCATCGCCTCGGTCTCCGCGTCCGAGGCCAGCCCGCCGATGCGGCGATACAGGCCGAGCCGCACGGGCAGGTCGCGCACGTAGTCCTCGGGGATCAGCACCGGCAGGCCGAGGCTGATGTTCGGCGTCCAGTCGCGCTCCTGTCCGCCGCGGCGACCCTCGCCGGCGCGCAGCTCCGCCACCGCATCTTCCAGCATCTGCTGATACAGCTCGATGCCGACTTCGCGGATGTGCCCCGACTGCTCGTCGCCCAGCAGGTTGCCGGCGCCACGGATGTCGAGGTCATGGCTCGCCAGCGTGAAGCCAGCGCCCAGGGCGTCCAGCGTCTGCATCACCGTCAGCCGCTTCTCCGCCGCCACCGAAAGCCGCAGGTTCGGCGGCCACGTGAGATAGGCGTAGCCGCGCTGCTTGCCGCGCCCCACGCGGCCGCGCAACTGATAAAGCTGGCCGAGGCCGAACATGTCGGCGCGATGGATCACCAGCGTGTTTACCGCCGGCATGTCGAGACCGCTCTCGACGATGTTGGTGGAGAGCAGGATGTCGTAGCGGCCGTCGCCGAATTCGGTCATCACCCGTTCGAGCTCGGTCGGCGGCAGGCGGCCATGCGCGTGCGCGATGCGCGCCTCGGGCACAATTTCGGAAAGCCGCTCCGCCATGCGCGGCAGGTCCTCGATGCGCGGCACGACGCAGAACACCTGGCCGCCGCGGAACCGCTCGCGCTGGATCGCCTCGCGGATTACCACGCCATCGAACGGCATGATGAAGGTGCGCACCGCCAGCCGATCGACCGGCGGGGTGGCGATCAGGCTCATCTCCCGCACGCCGCTCAGCGCGAGCTGCAGCGTGCGCGGGATCGGCGTGGCGGTGAGCGTCAGCACGTGCACGTCAGCCTTGAGCTGCTTCAGCCGCTCCTTGTGCGCGACGCCGAAATGCTGCTCCTCGTCCACCACCAGCAAGCCGAGATCGGCGAACTCCACCGACTTCGCCAGCAGCGCGTGGGTGCCGATGACGATGTTGACCGAACCGTCGGTGATGCCGCGGCGCACCTCCGCCGCCTCCTTCGCCGGCACCATGCGCGAGAGCTGCGCGATCTTCACCGGCAACCCGGCGAAGCGTTCGGAGAAGGTGCGGAAATGCTGCCGCGCCAGCAGCGTCGTCGGCACCACCACGGCGACCTGCGCGCCCGACATCGCGGCGACGAAGGCGGCGCGCAACGCCACCTCGGTCTTGCCGAAACCGACATCGCCGCAGATCAGCCGGTCCATCGGCCGGCCGGAGGCGAGGTCCTCCAGCACATCGGCGATGGCGCGCGCCTGGTCCTCGGTTTCGGCGAACGGGAAGCGGGCGCAGAACTCGTCCCACGCGCCTTCGCCCGGCGCCATGATCGCGGCGTCGCGGATCTGGCGTGCCGCCGCGATGCGGATGAGCTGGTCCGCCATGTCGCGGATGCGCTGCTTCATCCGCGCCTTGCGCGTCTGCCAGGCGACGCCGCCCAGCTTGTCCAGCGCCACGCCCTGCGCCTCGCTGCCGAAGCGTGACAGCACCTCGATGTTCTCGACCGGCAGGAATAGCTTCTCGTCGCCGTCGTAGATCAGCCGCAGGCAGTCATGCGGCGCGCTGGAGACGGTGAGGGTCTCCAACCCATCATAGCGGCCAATGCCGTATTCCTGGTGCACGACGAGGTCGCCCTCGGCGATCTCGGTCGCCTCGGCGATGAACTGGTCGGCGCGCTTGCGTCTGCGCGGCGGCCGGCTGATGCGCTCGCCCAGCAGGTCCTGCTCGCCCACCAGGGCAAGCTGGTCGGCGACCAAGCCGCGCTCCACGCCCAGCGTGACCAGCGACACCGAGCCGACCGGCCTGCGGCGGATCGCCGCCCAGTCGTCTTCCTGCGCGGCATCCTTGAAGCCATGCTCGCGCAGCAGGTTGGCGAGTCGTTCGCGCGAGCCGCGGGTCCAGGCTGCGACGACGATCCGCCTGCCCTCGCCGCTCCAGCGTTCGGCCTGCGCCCGGAGCTGGTCGAATACGTTGGTGCCGGGGCCACCGCCGCTTTGGAAGAACACCGGGCCGGGGCGGCCGCCGCCATCGACGCCGACGGCCCCGTCGGGTCTTGCGAATGGCGAGAACGCGAACAGCGGCCCGCCTGCCAGCATCGCGTCCCAGCCGGACCGATCGAGATACAGGCGGTCCGGCGGCAGCGGCCGGTACGGCACCTCGCCGTCGCGCGGCACCATCCGCCGCGCGGCATAGTGATCGGCGATCATCTCCAGCCGCGCGGCGAGGACTTCGTCCGCCTGGTGGTCCAGGCTGACCGAGGCGCCAGGCAGGTAGTCGAGCAGCATCTCCATGCGCTCGTGGAACAGCGGCACCCAGTGCTCCATGCCGGGATGCCGCCGGCCGTCCGAGATCGACAGATAGATCGGGTCCTCAGCGGCCGGCTGGCCGAAGGTCTCGCGCCATCCCGAGCGGAAACGCGTGATCGCATCCGAGTCGAGCGGCACTTCCGACACCGGACGCAAGGTCAGGCGCTGGCGGCGGTCGGCGCTGCGCTGGGTTCCAGGGTCGAAGATCCGGATCGACTCGATCGTGTCGCCGAACAGGTCGAGGCGGACCGGGTCGGCCTCGCCGGCCGGGAAGATGTCGATGATGCCGCCACGCATGGCGTATTCGCCGGGCTCCATCACCGTGCCGGCGCGGCCATAGCCGGTGGCCTCCAGGAAGCGGGCCAGCTTCTCCGGCTGGATCGTGCCGTTGGTGCGCAGCTCCAGGCTGGCGCCGGCGAACGCCGCGCGCGGCGGCACGCGTTGCACCAGGGCATTCACCGTGGTCAGCACGATGCGCGGCCGGGTCGGCTTCTCCAGCAGGCGCGCCAGCGTGGCGATGCGTTCGGAGACCAGCGCCGGATTGGGCGACACGCGGTCGTACGGCAGGCAGTCCCAGGCCGGAAAGCGCAGCACCTCCGCCTCCGGCACGACGAAGGCCAGCGCCTCCGCCAGCCGCGCCATCCGCGCATCGTCGCGGGTGACGTGCAGCACGGGACCGGAGAATTCGCCGCGCCGGCGGGCGAGCAGAAAGGCGTCCCAACCCTCGGGCGCGCCGAATACCGGAGTGGCGGTCATGTATGGTTTCGGGCGCAAGCCCGACCCTCAGCCGCCGTATCCCCGCGCCCACCGTCATGGCCGGGCTTGTCCCGGCCATCCGTTGCGGCACCGGTGCTGGTACGGATGGCCGGGACA
>JBGPND010000333.1:0-3989 GCA_041487355.1 Acetobacteraceae bacterium
CGTGCACCTGCGGTGGCGGCGCCTGGACCTGGGGCGTCGGCGGAGCGCGGAACGCTGGCGCCGGGGGTGGCGCAGCGTGAACGACAGGCGGCGGCGCCTGGACCTGGGGCGCCGGAGGAGCGTGGAACGCTGGCGCCGGGGGTGGCGCAGCGTGAACGACAGGCGGTGGTGGTGCCACCGGATGGAACGCCGGCGGTGGAGGCGATGGCGCCGCATGAACCACGGGTGGTGGCGAGGGCGCCGCGTTTACCACCGGCGGCGGCGCAGCCGGGTGGAAGGCTGGCGGCGCTGCCGGGGCATGCACCTGCGGCGGCGGCGCCGCCGGGATGGTCAATTGCGGCGCGGGCCGCGAAATGGTGGCAGGCCCCACTTGTCCACCCGGCTGTCCCGTCGGCGGAAGACCGCCTGACGGGCCGGCTACGCCCGGCGTTGGCATGGGACGCACCACTGTGGCCGGCACGCCGCTTCCCGGCAGATGCTGTATCGGCGGCGGAGCTACCTGGCCCGGCGCGACGGGCGTTCGCAGCGCCGGTGCCGCTTGCGGCGTTCCAGGTCCACCAAAAACCGGGGTTCCCATGCGAGGTGCAATCAGCGAGCCCGGTGCACCGCTCGGCGCAGGCGGAGCCGGCCTGGCGCCCGGCGTGGCAAGTGGCGGTTGGCCGGTGAACGGCCGCGTGCCAACGGCGGCGGGAACCGCCGGCTGTGCGGGATTGTGCAGTGGTGGCAGCGGCGGCCTGGCACCCGCGCGACCCCCGACGGCGCCAGGAACCAGGCCGGCCGGTCGGATGGCGGGACCGGGTGCAAACGGATGCTGAACCATCGCTCCCGGCGTCGGAGTCAGGTTCAGTTGGCGTGCCACCGCCGGTGTGACGCCTGCCGTCGCCACGGTGGGCCGCAGCGGCTGCTGGCCAAACACCGGCCGCGCCTGGGCAAGCTGACCCGGGTCGACCCGTTGCGCCATCGGACGCACCGGCCGCGATGCGGTCAAGGCGCTCGTCGGCACCACTGTCGCGGCGCCGCGGTTGACGAAATTATTGATCGTGACGTTGCGGTTGGCCGCGGTGAAATTGGTGACATGGGCGACGTTCACCTGCCGCACGTAACGATCGCTTGCCCGGTACCAGGGGCGGTACGCCTCGCGCGGTCCCAGCGGGAACCAGCCGATGCGACCGCCGGCCAGGGCGGCACCGATGCCGATTCCCACCGCCGCGCCAACGCCGAAGAAGGTGACCAGCGCCGGCGCATAGACCGGCACGCGCGCGAAGCCCACCGCGCCGCCTGGATACCAGCCCCACCTGCCGCCGATGTGCACCCAGCGGCCGTAATGGAACGGTGCGAAGCCCCAGGGCTCGCTGTCCACCCACGTCCAGCCCCAGGGCGCGACGTATGCCCAATGGCCCTCGCGATACGGCACCCAGTCCTGCGCGACCTGCGGATACCAGACCTGGCCGTACTCCGGGCTCTCCGCCCAGGAGCCGTACTCGGCGAGGTCCTCGCCGCCCGGCATCGCCGCCACGGCGGGCGGCGGCGCCACCTGCTGCGGCCGCGGCGGCCGTTCACGGTCCAGCATTGCCGTGAGGAACGGGTCACGTTGCGCGGGGCCGACATCGCCCTGGAACGTGTCGCTGCCGTTGATCGTGGCGGTCTGGTTAGGGCCGACCTGAAGCGACAGATCGGGGCCGGTGACCTGGGCGGAACCCTCGATTACCGTGACCGTGGTCGGCGTCTGCGTATCGCCGGCAGCCACTGCGTAGCGGCCTGGCGAGGCGAAGGTGACCAGCCCGCGCGGTGTCTGCACGGCATAGGTCTCGTCCGGCGTCACCGCGCGGACACGAAGATAGATCTCGCCCTGCGGCTCGGTCGCCTGGAATGTCGTGTCGTTCAGCGTCGCGATGTCGAGCTCGGTGCCTGGTGCCATGGCGATGCGGCTGGCGGAAACCTCGATCTCCGCCTGCGCGTTGGGCTCGGTCCAGAACGCGTTGCCTGAGCTGACCGGGTAGTTCGCCGTCGCCGGGTTCCACTGGTCGTCGTCCTGGGTATGGAATGAGACCGTACCGCTGACCCGCGCGAGCCGTCCGACGCGCGCGGGCGGATGATCCTGTGCGCCGGGCGGCGGTTGCGGCGGAAGCGCCTGCGCGACAGCCGGCTGCGGCATCAACTGGGCGAGCACCAGCCCAGTGGCCGCAACGGCGGCGGTCAGGCGGAATGGTCGGTTCTGCGTGCGCATCACTGCCGGTCCTTCCAGGCCAATGGCCAGGCCCACCACTTCTCGCGCGGCAAGATGGCGAAAACGCGACCGACCCCGCAATGACGGAAAGCGGCGTCACGATCCCTCGACGCGACACGGCTTTGCCCCGTCGCAGACACCAAAACGCCGTGAAGCATCCTGATATTATACTGCGGACGTTAGAGACAGGAGAGTGGACGATGTTCAGCGCGCTCCGGAATCGCGGGGTGCTGCCGCTCGCAGCGCTGGCGCTGGCAGGCTTGCTGGGCGGCTGCATCGCCTACCCGGCCTATCCGGGCTACGGCTACAATGGCGGCGGGTATTACGGCGCGCCGTATTATTCCGGCGGCGTCGTTGAGTTCGGCGGCGGCTGGGGCTGGCGGGGCGGGGACCACGACTGGCATGGCGGCGGGGGCGACCGCGGCTGGCATCGCTGATCGCCGGATGCCGGCGATTCTGTCACAGCCCCGCCCGCTCCAGTCGCAGGATCGCCCGGGCGCAGGCCTGTGCCCGCGGCACCAGGCTGTCGATGCGCAGGAACTCGTCGGGGCTGTGCGCCTTGCCGCCCACCGGCCCCACCGCGCAGATCGTCGGCGCGCCGACACCGGCGGTGAAGCCTGAGTCGGCGCAGCCGCCGGTGAACTCGCCAGCGGTGGTGAACCCGGTGTCCACCGCGGCCTGCACGTAGATCTCGAACAGCTTCTTCGCCGTCGGCGTCTGCACCAGCGGCAGGAATTCGCCGCGCACGGTCAGCTCGGCCTTGGTGCCCGGCACGAAACTGTGCTCGATGATCGTGGCGATATGCGCCATGGCGTCCTCGCGGTCCGCCGGGTCGACGTAGCGCAGGTCGATCTCGCCTTCCGCCCAAGGCGCGACGGTGTTGACGCTCTGGCCGCCGCGCACCAGACCAACATTGACCGTGATGCCGCGATCGAGGTCGGTCAGCGCATGCAGCGCCTGCGTCTTGCGTGCCAGCTCCTCGATCGCGCTGATGCCGTCGGCGAAGTTGGCGCCCGAGTGCGCCGCCTTGCCGGTGATGCGGAAGGCCATGAACACGCCGCCCTTTCGCCCGGTCACCACGTTGCCGGAGACCCTCCCCGGTTCGCTGTTGAACACGACGCGCGCGCGGCGGGCCTCCGTCTCGATCACGGCGCGGCCTTCCGGGCTGCCGATCTCCTCGTCGCCGGTGAACAGCCCGACCAGCGGCGCCGGCGAGCCGCCAAATTTTCCGAACGCGGCGAGCACGAAGCAGTTCATCACCAGCCCCGCCTTCATGTCGGCCACCCCAGGGCCATAGGCGATGCCGTCGCGGATGGTGAACGGCCGGCGCGACACCTCGCCGTCGGGGAACACCGTGTCGCGATGGCCCATCAGCACGATGTTGCCGCCGGCATTGCCGGCCGGACCGTCCCACGGCACCGCGGCGCGCAGGCAGTCGCCGTGCTTCTGTTGCTTCGCGACTTCAACCGGGATGCCCTGCGCCTGCATGAAGCGCTGCACCACGGCGCCGACCGCGTCGATGCCCGGCTTGTTGTAGCTGCCGCTGTCGATGTCGACCATCTCGCGCAGCATGGCGATCATGGCGTCCTGCTGGGTGGCGAGCCAGGCGGTGATCTGAGGTTCGGCGGTCATGGGGAGATGTTCCGATTGCTGTGCGACGGACTGGCTACCAGACTTCCTTCCCGACCGGAATCACGACGGCTGGTTGCCGGCCCTTCACCGTCATGGTCGGCGCAGGCCGGCCATCCACGTCTCCGGTTCA
>JBGPND010000334.1:0-3886 GCA_041487355.1 Acetobacteraceae bacterium
CTGTCGTCAAATAGGGAGGGGGGCTTCCGGCGCGGTGGTTTCTTCGATTCATAGGGTGTCAGCTTTATCGAAGGCTGACCAATGCGCCGCCAGCGTCTACGCGATGACCAATGGGACCGGATCAAGGACACTCTGCCCGGGCGGGCGGGTTCCGTGGGTGTAACGGCGGCGGACAACCGGCGATTCGTGGACGCAGTGCTATACCGCTACCGCACCGGCATCCCCTGGCGCGATCTGCCGGAAAGCCTGGGTGACTGGAACAACATCCACCGACGTTTCAGCCGTTGGGCCGCTGGCGGCGTATGGGCCAGGATGCTCGTCCTGTTGGCTGCCGATGCCGACAACGAATACGCGATGATCGACAGCACGGTGGTGCGGGCGCATCAACACAGCGCGGGCGCCAAAAAAGCCGATGGTGATCAGGCGATTGGTCGAAGCAAAGGCGGCCTGACCACCAAGATCCATGCTTTGGTGGACGCTTTGGGCAATCCACTGAAGATCATCCTGACCGGCGGGCAGGTCCATGATCTGGCCGGGGCGGATGCGCTACTGCCAGGGATGGAGGCGAAGGCGTTACTGGCGGACAAGGCGTTCGACGCGGGCGAGCGCGTGATCAAGCCGCTGGAGGCGGCCGGCAAAACCGCCATTATCCCGCCAAAGAGCAATCGCCAGAACCCGAGAAAGTATGACAAGGCGCGATACGAAGCTCGCCATCTGATCGAAAACTTCTTCTGCTGGGTCAAGCAGTTCCGGGCTATAGCGACACGTTATGACAAGACCGCCAGAAACTTCCTCGCGGCGTTCCATCTGGTCGCCGTGCTCTGTTGGCTTAATTGACGACAGGCCCTAGTATATATCAAAGTAATCCGTTGGTGCAGGAATCTTTTGAGATACGCACCGAACGACGGCCCCTGGTGTTTGCTGTGAACAGCAACGCGCGTCCGACCGAAGTTGAACTCCCTGGCCACTACCTGCCCCCCAAAGGAAACGTGAACGCACGCCGGTCATCGAAGCGGCGGGACACCCGATCTGCCGCCGGTCCCCACCAGGACGCCCGATTACGTCGGGACCGAAGCTCAGGCCGGCTCCATCTCCTGATCCTTCTTCAGGATCGGGTCATAGGGCAGCGCAAAGCCGGGCATCGCCTTGCGCCGCTCGGACCACGCCAGCAGATTGGGTCAGTTTGCGATGTCGAAGCCGCCCTCGGTCATGAAAACCATGCGGCCCCAGCAACCGATATCGGCGATCGTGCAGGTCTCGCCGACCAGCCATTGGCGGCCGGCGAGCGTCTGGTCGATGAAGGTCAGCGCGGCCTCCGCGGATGGACGGTCACGCCCTGAAGGACATCGGCTTTCCCACCCTGGCCCACGCTCTATCCGACCAGTGAGAGTGGAACCGTTTCACAAGTATTGTAATCGACCGGCCTGCTCAGCGCAGCAAGGCGACCACGACGGTGACGATGCCCAGCACCAGGTTGACGCCGATCAGCTTGCGGATGCGGTCGATGCAGGCGGCGGCGGTGGCGCGGTCGGTGGTGCGGCGGAAACGCGCATAGGGTCCGAACACGATCAGCAGAAACACCGCGCTCATGATCAGTCCAAGCAGCATCATGACGTTGATGTTCCAGCCGACATTCGCGAACCCGCCGTAGGAGCCGAACAGCACCGCGAAGCCGCTCAGCAGGATCAGCGGCATGGCGTGCCAGACCACCAGGAAGAAGCGCCGGAAAACCTGGGTGTGGAGCGCGATGCGCTGCACCGGCTCGAGCACCGCCATGCTGGGCCGCAGCACGACATAGGCGAAGAACATGCCGCCCACCCAGATCACCGCGCACAGCGCGTGCACCGCCGCCACCCAGCCCCAGATCGTCATTCCGTCAACTCCTGCAATTCGGCGAGCAAGGCACGCAGCTCCGCCGCGGCGGTGGAGCGTGGCGCGGCCTCGGTGACGCCGAGCCCGGCGGCGAAGGCATGCGCGAAGCCGGCGCGGTTGCCAAGGGCCGAGCGCAGCAGCGGCAGACGGCGCGCCGCGAGGTCGGCCTCGATCGTTTCGCGCAGGCGCGAGGTCGGCGGGACGCGGTTGAACACCAGATGCGCGCTGCGCCGTTCCTCACCAGCCAGCGCGAGGGTTCCCTCGGCTGCCCAGATGTCGGGCAGGCTCGGCTGGATCGGCACCAGAACGAGGTCGGCGGCGCGCACCGCGACCCTGGCATCGGTATCGAGCTGCGGCGGGCTGTCGATCAGCACCACGTCGTGATCGCGCCTGAGCCGGTCGAGTTCGGCCGGCAGCCGCCAGCCCGATATGTCGGAGAATGTCAGCGAAGCCGCCTGTTCCAGGCGTGCCCGACGCAGGCTGTGCCAGCGGCCGAGGCTCTTCTGCGGGTCGATGTCGAGCAGGGCGACTCGCCGGGATGCTGCGAATGCCGCCGCGATATTGGCTGCCAGCGTCGTCTTGCCGGTGCCGCCCTTCTGCTGCGCAACCGTGATCACCACCGCCATGGAACGCGACTCCGCTGTTGGCGCGGAGTATAGCGGGGCAGCGGAAATTCGGTCGCCAAGCATAACTCGATATGTGAGCGATGCGCCGAATTCGGACACCGGCCCTAAAATGTCATCGTCGCCTGCGCGTAGGAACGCGTGAAACAATCGACGAGCACCACTTCCCCTGTCATTGCGAGTTTCCCACCGGCCGTCCGCCGGACGGCCGGTGGGAAACTCGCAATGACAGGTGGGAGGCGGCTCGCCGATATACGTCCGAGCCGGCATGCAGCCTGACAGTGCGTCTTACGGCAGCAGCACGACGCGATCCCGCGTGATCGCCTGTACCGCCCGGTAAGCGTCCATCGCTTGTTCCAACGGATAGCAGGCGCTCTCCACCACCGGGAATGGCCTGAGCCGGCCGCTCGCGAAACCGGGCAGCAGCTCGTGCAGGATGGCGGCCGAGGCACGCGCATCGAGCGCCAGCGAGTCGATGCCGACATAGCTGTGCTGGCCGCGGTAGAAGGCGAAGATGTCGAACGGCACCGGACGCTCGATCGTCGAGATCAGGATCTGCCGGCCGCCGTGCGCCATCGCCTGGTTCGCCGCGGCGAAATATGGGCTGCCCACCGTGTTGTAGACGACATCCGCACCGTGCCCGCCGGTTTCCGCGCACACCAGGGCGGCAACGTCGGCACTCGATGCGTCGATCATGCCCACAGCATAACCGTCGTGGGCGAACGCTTCGGCGCGCCGTGTCACGCCGAACACGCGGGCGCCCAGCATCGCGGCGATCTGCACCGCGGCCTGGCCGACCTTGCCGTTGGCGGCCATCACCAACACCACATCGCCCGGCTTGGGCATGCCCGAGCGGCGGAAGCCCTCGAGCGCCGTGACGAACGGCACGCCGAGCGCGCCGGCCTCGGCAAACGTCAGGGCTGCGGGCTTCGCCACCACGGCGTCGCGATGCACCACCAGGTGGCTGGCATGCGTGCCGTCGCGGCTGATGCCGAGGTCGCCGCCGGCGCCGAAAACCTCCTGGCCGACCAGCTCGTCCGGCCCCTCGATCACGACGCCGGCCCAGTCGCGCCCCGGGGTACGCGGCCAGGCCGCCTGGGGCATGCGCCCGAGCGCCGCGGCCACGTCGCTGCGGTTCACCCCGGCGGCGCGCACCGCGACCAGCACCTCGTCCGGGCCGCGCGGCAGCGCATCGAACGCCTCGATCCGCAGGTCGAGCTTTTCGAAGTTGTCAGCCTTCCGCAGGACGCGCAGGCGTCGCATGGCACGGTCCCTCAGTCGCCAGCCGTGCGCGGACTGCTCTATCGTGACGGCCTCGCTTCTGGAGGCTCGCGATGAACACCCCGCTGGCAGGCATCACTGTGCTCGACTTCGGCCAGATCTTCCAAGGC
>JBGPND010000335.1:0-3838 GCA_041487355.1 Acetobacteraceae bacterium
CGTCCGGCCAGGCCTTCGGCTTCAGGCTGCGGCCGGCGCGGGCGCGGCCGACGATGCCCCGCCAGGTGGCTTCGGACCACTGCCAGGGCTCGCCTTCAGGATGCTTGGTTGCTTCGGTCATCGTGGCACTCCTATGGGGTTCCCACCGCTCCGGGCTCCGGCCATGCTGCGCCGGATCGCCACCCGCCGGGAAGAGCCCATGCCAGGAACCGATGCCGTCGCCGTACTGACCGCCGAGGAGATGCTGGCGCTGTATGCCAGCCGGGCGTTGAGCCCGGTGGAGGTGCTGCAGGCGGTCACCGAACGGATCGCGCGGCTCAATCCAGCGCTGAACGCATTCGCCGTGCTGAACCCGCGCGCGCTGGAAGCCGCCGGCGAGAGCGAGATGCGCTGGCGCGTTGGCCGTCCGCTCGGCCTGCTGGACGGCGTGCCGTGCACGGTGAAGGACCTTCTCGACGTTGCCGGTTTTCCCACTCGGCGCGGCAGCCGCATCACCGATGCCACCCCGGCGCGTGACGATGCGCCGAGCGTGGTCGGGCTGAAGGCGGCCGGGGCGGTGATCCTCGGCAAGACCACCACGACCGAGTTCGGCTGGAAGTCGCCGGGTGACTGTCCGTTGCACGGCATCACGCGCAATCCGTGGAACCCGGCCTACACCACCGGCGGTTCGTCGTCCGGCGCGGGTGCCGCCGGGGCGGCGGGGTTCGGGCCACTGCATATCGGCACCGATGCCGGTGGCTCGATCCGCATCCCGGCCGCGTGGTGCGGCCTCGTGGGACTCAAGCCGACATACGGGCGCGTGCCGCAATGGCCGGCGAGCGCGTTCGCGTCGGTTTCCTGCGCCGGACCGCTGACACGCACGGTGCGCGACGCCGCGCTGATGCTCTCGGCGATGGCGCGCTACGACTTGCGCGACCCGTTCTGCATCCCGGATGACGGGCGGGACTGGCGCGACGGCATCGAGGCCGGTGTCGCCGGGCTGAGCGTCGGCGTGCTGCGCCGCCCCGGCTTCGATGCGCCGGTGGATGAGGATGGCGTGGCCGCGGTCGAGCGGGCGGCGGCACTGCTGGCCGAGGCCGGCGCGATCGTGCAGGAGGCGAACCCGCAACTGCCCGATACGCGGATGCTGTTCTCACGCGTCTGGGGCGTGGCGCTGGCGCGCCTGGTGGCGATGACGCCGGAGGACAAACGCGGTCTGCTCGACCCCGGCATTCTCGAAGTTGCACGCGCGCTGGGTGGCATGAGCGCGATCGAGTTCCTCGATGCCGAGGCACTGCGGGCGGTGGCGGCGCATGAGATGGCGCGGCTGCATCAGCGTTTCGATCTGGTGCTGTGCCCCACCGTGCCGGCCGGCCCACCGCTGGCCGATGCGGTGACCAACGATCCGGTGCAGGCGTTGTGGACGCAGTGGGCGCCGTGGACCTTTACCTTCAACATGACGCGCCAGCCGGCGATCACTGTGCCGCTGGGGTTCCGGGGGAGCGGGCTGCCCAATTCGGTGCAACTGGTGGCGGCGCAGTACCGCGACGATCTGGTGTTGCGCGCCGCTCGGGCGATCGAACTGGCGGAGCCGTTTGCGGTGGCGGGTATCGACTGAGGTGTTGTCATGAGAGCGTGGGATACCTGTTGTATATCCCTGCTGAGCAGGCGGGAATGAATCATGTCCGTAACGCTACATCGCTGGGGCAACAGTGTCGGGCTGCGCGTGCCGAAGCCGCTGCTCGAACAGCTCGGTCTCAAGGCAGGGTCGGAAGTCGACGTGAAGATCGAGGGCGAGCGCCTGGTGATCGAGCCTCACCGACCGAGACGGCTTACCCTCACGGACGTGCTCAAGGGTTTCACGCCTGAGGATCGACCGGGAAAAGTCGACTGGGGCCCGCCGGTCTGCAAAGAAGTCTGGTAAGTGGCGCGTCGCCCGTACCAACGTGATCGCGGCGATCTCGTGTGGATCAACTTCGAACCACAGGCTGGGCGGGAGCAAGCGAAGAACCGGCCGGGCCTGGTGCTGACCAACCGGGAGTTCAACGCTACCACCGGCCTGCTTGTCGCCTGTCCCGTCACGCGGACCGATCGACCGTATGGATCGCGCGTGCGCTTGACCGGCACCGCCGCCCAGGTCTTCGTGATGGTCGAGCAGGTCAAGAGTATTGATTGGCAGGTTCGCGGTGCGGCCCTCATCGAGACTGCGCCACGCTCGGTCATGGATGAAGTGAAACTCGTGCTTGCTGTCATCCTGGATATGCCCACGTGAAGGAAGCCGGCGGCATGACGACGGAAACCGACATCACCGCATGGCAGCAGAATAATACCAGCGGCCCGAACCAATGACCTCGTTTCAGCGCTCGCTACTCCCGTCATGGCCGAGCCTGTCCCCATACGCATCAGGATAACGTGGGAGACATCGAGAGCACACCCGATCAACGTGCCGCGCCCGACCCGGCCGGGCTATCGGCCGTGCGTAGACGGCGAGATCGGGTGTGGCCATGACGTGGGATGCAACGCCAGTGCGACCGGATCGTGCGTCGGTATTCTCGGGGGCGGATATAAGAGTCAACGCAGAGGTCGCAAAGAACGCAGAGATCGCAGAGAAGAGATTTGTCGCGCTACGCGCGGAGCGCTTTCACTTTCCTGCTCTGCGACCTTTGCGATCTCTGCGACCTCTGCGTTATCCTTGCCGAACGGTTCCGGGTCGGCACGGGTTGTCGTGAGCGGTCAGCGCATGCATGGCTGCGCTCGGCGCGTCGGGAGCGATTCTTACACCGCCTGCAGTGTATCCTGATGCCCATGGGGTAAAGCCCGGCCATGACGGTGAGAGAACGGTAATGAGAGTCACAAACCACCGACCACGAGATTGCTTCGCTGCGCTCGCAATGACAGTCGAACTTGGTGCTACCTCAGTCAATCCGACAATGCTTTAGGCTTGCGTGCCTCTCTCCGGACGTTGCAACTGCCTGCTCATGACCGGTTGCGATTGGGATTGGCATGTGGGCATGGACACGGCGTGCGAGGACTTCGTCGCCACGTCCGGGGTCAACCTACTCTATGTTATGGCCATCTCCGGCCGCTGCGCGGTGGTCAGCGCGGTGCTGTCACGATAGACCGCGCGCCCGCGAGCGGTCTCTTGTCGCAAGCCGGGAATCTGTATCGGGAAGTCGACCCGTGCGACCTGTGGCGGCTGCTGCGGCCGTGCCGGTTGCGCGGCAAAGTCTTTCCGGGCGCCATCGCTCGTTTTCGCCCCTTCCACCCGCGGCTGCGGCGGCTCTTTCCGCAGTTTTTCCAGCGCGCGCAGCACCGCGTCGAACGAACGCGACGCCGCGATGGCGCTGTTGCGCAAGCGGATCGCCTTCTCGTCGCTCGTGCCGGGCTGTGCCGCACGCGCGTAGCCATCCATGGCGGCGTGATGCGCGGCGACCGCACGGGCGGCGAGCACGGCCTCCAACGCATCGCGTGGCTTCAGCGCCTCAAACAGAATCCGCGCGATGTCCCGGCGGGCGGCGCATGCATCGGTGTCATCGTCCTTCCCCGGCACCATTTTCGCCAGGGTGTCGAGCAGCAGGGCGACGAAGCTTGCGAAGAGCTGTTCGGGCTGAGTGGATTGC
This sequence comes from Acetobacteraceae bacterium, assembly GCA_041487355.1. GTDB lineage: Bacteria > Pseudomonadota > Alphaproteobacteria > Acetobacterales > Acetobacteraceae > JAMXLO01. Next base: position 3,600 of record JBGPND010000335.1, read on the forward strand.
GTGGTCACGACGGCTTGCTCCCGGGTGATTTTGGTTGCCGGAGTATGCCGCACGGGAATGAACAAATAGTGAACGAACTAACGGCTCGCGTTGGCGAGTGAACCGGAGACGTGGATGGCCGGCCTGCGCCGACCATGACGGTGAAGGGCCGGCAACCAGCCGTCGTGATTCCGGTCGGGAAGGAAGTCTGGTAGCCAGTCCGTCGCACAGCAATCGGAACATCTCCCCATGACCGCCGA
>JBGPND010000336.1:0-3768 GCA_041487355.1 Acetobacteraceae bacterium
CGATGCCGCCGCGCGTATCGAGCGCGGCCAGCGCGGCCGGCGGCAGTGCGCTTTCCGCCGGATCGCAGATCGCACGCAGCACGGCGAACGGAACGCCGTGCATGGCGGCGACGCGTGCCACCGCGCCGCTTTCCAGATCGACCGCCGCAGCGCCCGTTCGCTCCCGGAGCCGGCGTTTTTCCGCGACGCTCGCCACGATCGCATCGGCGCCCAGCATGACATGCGGGGTCGAGCCGCCGAGCATGCGTGACAGGCTCGGATCGGTCGCATAGCGCTCGTCGCCCGCAATCACCGCGGATGGCACGATGAGTGCGCCCGGCCTGAGTGCCGGATCCAGCCCGCCTGCCAGCCCGAAGCTGATCAGCGCTCTGGCTCCCTGGTTGACCAGACGCTGCGCCGCGTTCTCCGCGCCCACCGCTGTACCGCGGCCAATCGCGACCGGCCAGCCCAGGGGCCGCGCGATGCACGCCTCGGCCGCCAATCCGACGACGACACCGACGACGACGCGCATACGTCCTCATCGTCATGGCCGGGCTTGACCCGGCCATCCACGCACCCCCGACGGTGCGTGGATGGCCGGGTCAAGCCCGGCCATGACGGGGAACACAGTCTCAGAACCCAAACGCCACCCGGTGCGCGTTGCCGCGGCGCAGATTGCGATAGCGCGCCAGTGCCAGCAGCGGGAAATACCAGCGATAGCCGTGGTAGCGCAGGTAGAACACGCGCGGGAAACCAACGGCATTGTACGGCAGCTCACGCCATTCCCCATTCGCGCGCTGGGTCGCCACCAGATACTCGATGCCGCGCGTCACCGCGGGATTGTCGGCCTCTCCCGCCGCCATCAGGCCAAGCAGGGCCCAGGCGGTCTGGCTTGGCGTGCTCTCCTTGTAACGGCCAGGCGGCGCGCTTCGGTAAGTTTCCGCGTCCTCGCCCCAGCCGCCATCCTCGCGCTGAACGGAGAGGAGCCATGCCACCGCCCGCCGCGCTGCCAAATCGTCGGGACCGATGCCGGCTGCGTTCAACGCGCACAGCACCGACCACGTGCCGTAGATGTAGTTGGTGCCCCAGCGGCCGAACCAGCTTCCGTCATCCTCCTGCTCGCGACGCAGATACGACAGGGCCCGCGCCAGCACAGGATCATCCGCCGCCATGCCGATCTGCGCCAGGAACGAGACACAACGCGCGGTGACGTCGGCGGTCGGCGGATCCAGCAACGCGCCATGATCGGCGAACGGAATGTTGTTGAGGTACAGATGCGTATTCTCTGGCTCGAAGGCGCCCCAGCCGCCGTCCGATGACTGCATGCCGATGATCCACTCACGGGCACGCGCGATCGAGTCGGCGAATGCCGGATCGCCGTTGCGATGCAGCAGCATGCCGACGACGGCAGTGTCGTCGACATCCGGGTAGTGCGGGTTGGCGTACTGGAATGCCCAGCCACCGGGCCGCAATCCTGGCCGGCGCACCGCCCAGTCGCCGACCACGTCGAGGATCTGTCTCGCATGCAGCCAGGCGCAGGCAGAACCCGTGTCGGCCCCGGCCTCGGCCACGGCATGGCCGGCAAGCCCGGTGTCCCAGATCGGCGACAGGCAGGGCTGGCAATAGGCACGATCGGGTTCGACCACCAGCAGCTTGCGCACCGCTCGCCAGGCGATGGCGGCATCCGGATGATCAGCCGGATACCCCAGCGCATCGAACATCATCACGCTGTTGGCGATGGCGGGATAGATGCCGCCGAGACCGTCCTCGCCGTTCAGCCGCTCGGTGACGAAGCGCACCGCCTTGGCGATCGCGCTGCGGCGGCCGCGCCGCGGGAATGCCGGCTGCAGCACGCGCAGCACCGAATCGATCCCCTTGAAGAACCGGCCCCACGCCGAACGATAAGGCCCGCGTATCCAGTCGCGCACCGACGAGGGCGGCGTGCGGAACAGCTCCTGGATCGCGACATTGCGCGGATTGCGAGCGACAGGGCGCAGCGCCATCAGCGCGAGAAGCGGCACGATCACCGTGCGCGACCAGTACGAAACCTTGGACAGGTGGAACGGGAACCACAGCGGCAGATGCATGATCTCGAGCGGCATCACCGGCACCGCCCGCCACGGCACCTGGGCGAACAGCGCAAGCTGTGCACGGGTGAAGACGTTGCTGCGCTCCGCACCCCCAGCGGCCAGGATGGCGTGGCGCGCCCGCACCACGTGCGGCGCGTCGGGTTCGTCGCCGATCGCCTTCAGGGCGAAATACGCCTTCACGCTCGCGGACAGATCAAACGCGCCGTCATGGAACAGTGGCCAGCCGCCATGCACCCCCTGGATCGCGCGCAGGTAGACGCCGATGCGCGCTTCCAACGCCGGATCGATGCGATCGAGGAAGTGCTCGAGCAGTACGTATTCGGCCGGGATCGTCGCGTCCGCTTCCAGTTCGAACAGCCAGTGACCGTCGTCATGCCGCCGCCGCGCCAGGGCGGCGCCGGCGAGCGCAACAGCCTCGGAGAGGCGTTGGTCGGGCGCGGTTTCGGGTGGCAGTGTCTCGCTCGGCATGGCCTCATGCTCACGCGGCGAGGAGGACCTCCGCCGCCGTTCGGCCGGACCTGATGGCACCTTCGATGGTGGCCGGCAACCCGGTCGCGGTCCAGTCGCCGGCCAGCGCGAGGTTTGCCAGCTCGGTGCGGGGTCCCGGCCGCAGCCGCTCCTGCGCGGCGGTCGCGGCGAAGGTGGCGCGCCGCTCCTTCACCACGCGGCACGGTGGCAGCGGACCTTTCAGGTCGAGAGCGGCCTGCACGTCGGGCCAGACGGCGGCGGCGATCGCATCGGCGTTCTGGTCCACCATGCGGTTGGCCGCGCTGATGGTCACCGAGACATGGCCGCGCTTGACGAACACCCACTCCGCGGTGCCGCCGATCAGGCCGACGAAGCCGGCCGGACCGCGTTCCGCATCGACCCGGAAGTGGACGTTCAGGATCGCCTGGAACTCGCTTGGCGCCACAAGCCCGGGCAGCAGGTCGGCGGCCACCCAGGGCGGCACGGCAAGCACCACGGCCTCGACCGGCAGCGGGCCGTCGGTCGTGTGCAGGGCGGTGACGCGGCCGCCGGCAACGCGCAGCGCCACGACCCGTTGGCCGTACAGCACGTCGTTGCCGCGAGCCTGCAGCCATGTGACGGCGGGGTCGACCAGGCTCTCGGACAGACCTTCGCGCGGAAAGGCCGGAATGCAGGCGCTGCCACCGCGCAACAACGTCTCCCGCACGACCGCGCCGAGCAGCCGCGCCAGGGCGACGTCCGGCGGCGTGTTCAGCGCCGCTATGGCGAGCGGTTCGATCAAACGGCGGTAGAACGTGTCGCGGCGCAGCGAGGCTGCGACCGTCGCGTCGCTGGTCAGGCGCATGAGCCGGCGGAGGGCGAGATAGTCGGTCGCGTGCGTGCCCGGCGCGCGGCGCTTGCGTGACAGTACCCACCACGGGATGCGGCCAAGGTTCGGACGCAGCGTCCAGGTCAGGCCGTTGCTCACGTCCATGAAGGGAAATGCCGGCTGGTCCGGCATGGCCAGGGTCTGCAGTGCCCCTATCGTATCGAGATAGCCGAAAGTTGCCCGGTTGCCCGACAGCAGCAGATGGTTGCCGTTGTCGATGCGCAGCCCGAGCTCACGGTCGAAATACGACCGGCACCGCCCGCCGGCGGCCGGTCCGGCCTCCAGAACCGTGACCGTCCGCCCAGCCTCGCTCAGTGCGACGGCGGCGGACAGGCCGGCCAGCCCGGCGCCGATGACATGCAC
>JBGPND010000337.1:0-3756 GCA_041487355.1 Acetobacteraceae bacterium
CAGGGCAGCGCTTCTTCCAGACCGATCTGGCGAACTCGATCCAGTACATGGCGGACGAGGAAGCCGCCGCCGCGCGCAAGGGTGGCCGTGCCGCTGGTCTCGCCGCCGCGCGGGACGCGTTCTATCGCGGCGATATCGCGCGGAAGATCGTCGCCTATCACAAGACCAATGATGGATGGCTGCGTGAGGATGACCTGGTGGAGTTCCACGTCGATGTCGAAACCCCGCTTGCGGTTCGCTTCCACGACACCACGCTGTTCGGCTGCCGGCCGTGGTGCCAGGGGCCGGTGCTGCTGCAGACAGTGAAGATCCTGGAAGGCATCGACCTCAAATCGCTCGGCCACAACACGCCAGCGTATATCCATACACTTGTAGAGGCGCTGAAGCTGGCGTTCGCGGATCGGCATGCCTATTACGGCGATCCGAAGTTCGTCGACGTGCCGATTGACGCATTGCTGAGCGACGCCTACACGGCACGTCGGCGTGCACTGATCAATCCGGACATCGCGTGGCCCGAGATGCCGCCCGCCGGCTCGGCCGAGGAGCTTGGCATCGCCTCGCGTGGCGCGGTGACGGCGAAGGCGGACAAGGAATATGTCGAGGGCGATCCGGATACGTCCTATGTCTGCGCGGTCGATCGCCACGGCAACTGCTTCTCCGCCACGCCGAGCGACGGCGCAATCAATGGCCCCGTGATTCCCGGGACTGGTCTCGCGCCATCGTCGCGCGGCATGCAGTCCTGGACGGATCCCGCGCATCCCGCCTGCCTCGCGCCCGGCAAGCGGCCGCGGCTGACACCGAATCCGTCCATCGCGATGCGTGGCGACCGCTGGATCATGCCGTTCGGCACGCCGGGCAATGACGTGCAGCCGCAGGCCATGCTGCAGGTCTTCCTCAACATGTTCGTGTTCGACATGACGCCGCAGCAGGCGATCGAACAGCCGCGCTTCGCCACCGCGAGTTTCCCCGGTTCGTCCGATCCGCACAGCTACACGCCACGGCGCATGAGCATGGAGCGGCGGTTCAGCGACGAGACGGCATCGGCGCTCGACCGCATGGGCCACAGCGTGAACTGGTGGCGCGAGTGGGAATGGAAGGCCGGCTGCGTCTGCGCAATCCTGAAAGATCGGGAAACCGGCATGATGGAAGGCGGCGCCGATGTGCGTCGTCCGGGCGGGGTACGGGGATGGTAACAACCCCTCCCCCCAACCCCCTCCCGCAAGGGGAGGGGGAGTGCTGTACGTTCTCCCCCTCCCCTTGCGGGAGGGGGTTGGGGGGAGGGGTTTGGCGTTCAGTCATCCTTGCCGCGCTGGCATTCGCGCTCGGCTCGCGACACGCCGCGGCTGATGCCAACGCGCTGTGGCACATCGTGGGCGAGCAGTGCGTGCCGGATCAGCAGCAGAACCACTTCCCGAAACCCTGTGCCGCGGCGACGGTCGCAGCGCAGTAGTGCATCGATGCGGACAGAGAAAACCGGCCTCTGTCATTGCTTCGTCGCTGCGCTCCTCGCAATGACACCTGGAGAACATCATGCAACTTGGCTTCAACCTGCCGATCAGTGGCCCCACCTCCGCCCCGCGCAGCTTCACCCGCATCGCGCAGGAAGGCGAAGCCCTCGGCTACGACTACCTGACGCTCACCGATCACGTCGTCCTGCCGGACATGAGCGTCCCTGGATATCCCTATTCCGAGTCCGGGGAGTTCATGTCGAACTCGCCCACCGAGCGCCACGAGCAGCTCACCGCAACCGCCTTCATCGCCGCGAAAACCTCGCGCATCCGGTTGGTTCTCGCCGTCATGGTCATCCCACACCGCCCGGCCGTACTTGCGGCAAAGATGCTTTCCACGATCGACGTTCTGTCCGAGGGCCGCCTCGTCGTCGGCATCGGCGCCGGATGGCTGAAGGCTGAGTTCGATGCGGTCGTCACCACGCCATTCGCCGAACGCGGCGCCGTCACCGACGAATACCTGGCGGCGTTCCGCGCCCTGTGGACCGAGGAGCACGCACGCTTCGCCGGCCGCTACGTCAACTTCGCCGACCTGATCTTCCAGCCGCGACCGGTGCAACAGCCGCATCCGCCCATCTGGGTCGGCGGCGAAAGCGGCCCATCGCTGCGCCGTGCCGCGCGTTTCGGCGATGCCTGGTATCCCATCGGCTCCAACAACAAGCACCTGCTCGACACGCTGCCGCGGCTCGCCGCGGGCATCGCGCGACTGCGCAAGCTGACGGCGGAGGCCGGCCGCGATCCTGCCAGCGTTTCGGTGGTGTATCGCGTCAAGCGCTATGGCGATGCGGTCTCGCCGGTTGCCAGCGACGGTGAGCGCCGCCTGTTCTCCGGCAGCGTCGCCGATATCGTGTCCGACCTGCGCGGCCTGCGCGATCTCGGCGTGACGGCGATCGACGTCGAGGTCGAAGGGCACGACGCGGACGCGACCATCGCGAACATGCGCTACTTCAAGGAGTCGATCTTCGCGCGGCTGTAGCCGGCGCCGGGAGGCGGCGGGTTACGCTTCGCTCATCCGCCCTACGAGATACGCCGTAGGGCGGGTGAGCGAAGCGTAACCCGCCAACCTTAGGCGATTATGCACTTTGCAAATACAGGATGGGGCAAGGAAACGAAGCCTAAGACCCAGGATCGTCAGGACCGTTCACTGCGCGCCCGTCTAGCAACAGCTTATTGCCCCGTCGATTCCAAGTAGGATTAAGCGCGATAATTAGTGCCGCCTCCAATCCGAGAATCACGCTGACAGGCAGCGTGTGCCACTCAGTTGTCTCCGTTGAGGCGATCTCGCGCGTATAGACCATGACACCCGGTGATATATCGATCGCTTCGGCTAATTTCGCGTGGACCGGACGGTTGGATTTCCCGTCTTTCTGGCGCCGCTCATAGCTTTTCATTCGGCGTTGTAGTGTTCCCAGTGCGGCTCCGACGTAACGGACGTTCTCGCCGACCACAAACAGATAGACCCCGGTTTTGGCTGGCACTGAGCCGTGGCATGTGGCGACTCCCGCTTTGTTGCGTTGCCATTGGCCGCTAAGCTTGAAGCCAGCGTCCGTAAGCTGCGCCAGCGTCATCATGCTGACGCGCCACCCTTGCGCTGGCGAGGCGTAGGACGTGCCGCCTGTCCAGACTCTTCCTTCGGCTTCTGCCGCGCGATGACCCGCAGCTTGTCCTTGAACGCGGCTTCATCTTCGTCGCAGCCTAGTTCGCGGGCGGTTTCGCGGAAGCGGTCGATTTGGCTGGCGTTCTCTGCGTTGTCTTTCCCTAATCGAACAGGTCCCCGGCTGGGTCTTCCGGGTCCACGATTTTCAGTTCCCATTGTCCCGCTATCTTTCTGTCAGATGTTAGGTCGGCAATTCTTAGAAGGCCGATATTACCCCCTCGATTGCGTTTGTCGCGCGTATGAAATTCGTCTGCTCTGTTGATAATAGCGGTAGCTAAGTGGATGGAATCGCCTAGCCCAATAATCTGGTAGGTCTCTCCCGTTCTCGGATTTCCTTCGCGAAAATAATAATCCCTAATATCTCTCGCTAGGTTGATAACCGGCCGGCTTATTTCGACATCTAAAAACTTTTTCCCATCGAAGTATGCCCAGTACTTAGCCTCATTTGCTGTAACTGCTCAACCCGGCTGGAGCACTGATCCGCCGCGTAAGATGGCGAGAATGGCCTGATAGGCATCGATGCCCCGTCGCGCCGCGGTGCCGACGACCGATTCGATGTCGGCGAACAGGTCAGCGCCCCAGTTGGAGCGG
>JBGPND010000338.1:0-3751 GCA_041487355.1 Acetobacteraceae bacterium
AAGGCTCATGTTGAACTTTTCAAGAATGATCGCACGCAGCCGGTCGGCGCTGTGGCCCTCCGGCGTGCGCACCGCGGTCAGCGCGGAGGAGTGATCGCGCGGTTCGGCACACTGCGTCTCCAGCCCCCAGGCACGCACCGCGCGCCGCGTCGCCTCGGCGTGGCGGTCGTGGCGGGCGAAGATGTTGGCGTAGCCCTCCTCGCGCATCATCTTCACCACCTCGACCAGACCGAACAGCAGGTTGATGCCCGGCGTATAGGGGAAATAGCCGGTCGCGTTCGTTGCCAGCATCGCCGGCCAATCCCAGTAGTTGCGCGGCAGGCGCGCGGTCTTGTTGGCCTCCAGTGCCTTGGCGCTGATCGCGTTGAACGACAGGCCGGGCGGCATCATCAGTCCCTTCTGCGACCCGCAGATGGTGACGTCGACGCCCCATTCGTCGTGCCGGTATTCCATCGCGCCGAGCGAGGAGATCGCATCCACCATCAGCAGCGCCGGATGGCCGAGTTCATCCATCACGCGACGCACCTGGTCGACATGCGTGACGCAGCCGGTGGAGGTCTCGTTGTGCACGACGCAGACCGCCTTGATGCGATGCGCTCTATCGTCCTTGAGAACGGTGCCGATGGCAGCCGGATCGGCGCCGCGACGCCAATCGGTATCGAGGAAGATCGGCTCCAGCCCCAACCGCCGCGCCATGTCATTCCACAGCACGGCGAACCAGCCGGTGCGAGACATCAGCACCGCATCGCCCTGGGATAGCGTATTGACCAACGCCGCCTCCCACGCGCCGGTGCCCGAGGCGGGATAGATCACCACCGGTCCGGCAGTCTGGAAGATCTCGCGCAGCCCTTCCAGGCAGGTGCGGCCCAGCTCGCCGAACTCCGGGCCGCGATGGTCGATCACCGGCCGGTCGATCGCGCGCAGCACGCGATCGGGCACATTGGTGGGCCCGGGGATTTGCAGAAAATGGCGCCCGGGCGCGCGGTGCGGCTGTGTCATCGACGTGTCTCTCCCTGGCGGGCTTGTTAGCGACCTCCAGGAGCGAGGCCAAGGGCCCCGCCCGATATAGGACCCGCTTGGATTGCGCCGCAGGACAAGGAAGCAGATTCACCGCAGAGGCGCAGAGACGCTGAGGAAGGCAACAAATGCGCTTCGCGCGGAGCGCATGGTCTTTCTCCTCTGCGTCTCTGCGTCTCTGCTGCCTCTGCGGCGAATTTTCCTTTTTCAGGCGTTGCCGGCCAGATAGTCGACCGCCGCCTGCACGCCACCCGGCTTGTGCGGCACGCCGGCAGACCGCAAGCCGATCTCCACCCCGCCCAGGGTGCCGATCATCTGCAGGTCGCCGAAGTCGCCGAGATGGCCGATGCGGAACACCCGGTCCTTCAGGATACCCAGGCCGTTCCCCAAGCTCATGTTGCATTTTTCCAGGATGGTGGCTCGCAGCGCGTCGGCGCTATGGCCTTCCGGCACGCGCACGGCGGTCAGCGACGACGAATAGTGCCGCGGCTCGGCGCATTGCACCTCCAGGCCCCAGGCACGCACCGCCCGGCGCGTGGCTTCGGCGTGGCGGTCGTGACGGGCGAAGACATTCGGCAGGCCCTCTTCCAACAGCATGCTAATCGCGGCGTTCAGCCCGAACAGCAGGTTGGTGCCGGGCGTGTAGGGGAAGTAGCCGGTCTTGTTGGCCTCCAGCATCGGCCGCCAGTCCCAGTAGCTACGGTGCAGTCGGGCGGTCTCGGTGGCCTTCAGCGCCTTGTCGCTGATCGCGTTGAACGACAGGCCGGGCGGCAGCATCAGCCCCTTCTGCGAGCCGGCGACGGTGACGTCCACACCCCATTCGTCGTGCCGGTAATCGATCGAAGCCAACGAGGAGATCGTGTCGACGATCAGCAACGCGGGATGGTGCGCCGCATCCATCGCCCGCCGCACCTCGTCGATGCGGCTGGTGCACCCGGTGGAGGTCTCATTGTGCACGACGCACACCGCCTTGATACGATGCGCCCGGTCGTCGGCCAGCGCGGCGCCGATCGCGTCCACGTCCGCACCGCGGCGCCAATCGGTGTCGATGAAGATCGGCTTGAGGTCGAGCCGCTGCGCCATCTCGTTCCACAGTGTGGCGAACCAGCCGGTGCGGCACATCAGCACGGCATCACCCGGCGACAGCGTGTTGGTGAGCGCCGCCTCCCATGCGCCGGTGCCGGAGGCGGGATAGATCACCACGGGGCCCTTGGTCTGGAAGATCGTCCGCAGGTTGGTGAGGATCTCCATGCCGAGGCGGCCGAACGCCGGGCCGCGATGGTCGATGGTGGGATTGTCGATGGCACGCAGCACCCGGTCCGGGACATTGGTTGGCCCGGGGATCTGCAGGAAATGCCGGCCGGCGTGGTGTTGCGTCATGTGGCCTCCTCGCGCGTGCCGGCAGATTGGCCCCGATCGTCCGCGTTGCCAATCAACGCGGCATTAGGCCGGATCGCGCCATGACAGGCAGAACCCATCGCCATGCAGCCAGCAGCTTCCGTCCGGCACCGTGGCGGTCACGCCGCAGCGAGCAGACCAGATCGGCGTGGCCAGCCTCGATCTGTGCCGCGAGCCGCCGATCAAGGTCCGCATCGCGCGCACCGGCGAACGGGATGAACCAGGCGCGGCACAGCAGGTCCGCCGCAAGCTGGTCGGCCGCCTCGCCGCACGTCACCATCAGCATGAAGCCGCCGAGCCGCTCCGAGGTCAGCGGGAACACCAGCCGGCCGCCTGGCTGCAATGCATCGAACCATGCGGGCAGCGGATGCGTGGCGCCAGCGCTGACCACGATCGCGTTCTGCGGCAAACTGTCATGGCGCGCGCCGTCTGCCGTCACCGCCACGGTCTGCGGCCAGCCGGCCAGGGCTTCGGTGGCGCGCGTCGCCAGGGCAACGTCGTGCTCCACCGCGGTCACGCGTCCGCGCGGCCCGACCAGTTCCGCCATGACCGCACTGTAGTAGCCGGTGCCGCAGCCCAGGTGCAGTACGTGCTCGCCCGGTGCGAGGTGCATCTGATCGAGCACGAAGGCCCACAGCGACGGCAAGCCGTTGTTAATGCCGCGTGCCGCATCCAGTGCGACCAGCACGTCGTGATAGACGTGGCGCGGGTCGGCGTCCGGCGTGGTGCGGTAGCCGCCACGGCCGCTGTCGCTGTAGGTCTGCCATGGCCCTGGCCCGAGAAACCGCTCGCGCGGCACCGACGCGAACGCGCGTATCACCGCATCCGACCCGACCGGTCCAGCGAAACGCAGCTCCTCGGCGTACCACGCGCGTATCTGCGCCAGCGAGGCCGGTTCATGGCAAGGGCGGTCACCCATCCTGCGTGACGCGATAGCACAGGCACAGCAGTCCAAGGCATGCAGTCAGCAGCATCGTCCAGCCCGGCGGCTCCGGGATCGATGCGCACCCCGGCAGCGGACCGCCGATCGCATTGTCGTGCAGCGCCGCCGGGCCAATTGCCAGCGTGGCGAGACCGTTGAACGCGTTGCAGCTCACATCGGCCGTCACGCCCGTCGCGTGGTTGAACACCCCGACCGATCCCTGCGGCAGCGTGTTGTCGAACGCGTTGCCGTCCACCAGCAGCGAATTGTTGGCGTAGATCAGCCCCTCCGCCGCATAGGCGATCATCGCGTTGTTGTCGGTGTTGACCCCCTGCGTGATCGTGTTACCGGTGATCGTGGCGCGGCCGCCGTTCGACAGGTCGATCGCGTAGCTGGTGGTGCCGGTCACGCCAT
>JBGPND010000339.1:0-3749 GCA_041487355.1 Acetobacteraceae bacterium
CAGCTTCGAGAGCAACACGCGCAGCGCGGCGATCCTTGGCGTGGTCGGCGCAGGCGGCATCGGTCTGCAGATCGCCGAACGGATCAAGGTGCGCTACTGGGACGAGGTGTCGTTCATCATCATCCTGATCCTGGTCACCGTGGCGGTGATCGATCAGCTCTCGGCACGGATCAGGCGGCGGCTGATCACGTGAAAAGTTGTCATTCCCGCGCAAGCGGGAATCCAGAGCCGCAAGCTCCGCCCTCACTGGATGCCCGCATACGCGGGCATAACAATGATGGGCCATATGTCATTGTGAGCCACGACGCCGAACGTTCTTCGGCCAGGCGCATGGTCGCAAGTACCGGTTCCAGTTCAGTATTCCCCGCCGTCATAGAATCATGTTACGGTGTAAACACAGACGAGCTTGGTCAGTGAGAGATCGTCAGTCGAACACTCTCGGACAGGAATGGTTTAAACAGTGGAACCTAAAATTCTGCTTGCCCCTCTTGCACTCCTCATGTTCGGGGCGTAGCCGGTTTCAGCGTCCGCCGACTGGCAAGGAGCGAAATGAGACATGGATTCCGCGGCAGTACGTGAGGTCTTCAAATTGTCCCTTCGTGATCCGACTCCAGAAGAACGGGAGCTGCACAAGAACACCAAATATGGCCTTCCAACATACGTATTCGGTTTCCAACTCAGGTCATTTTGGTTTCGCGGCGGGATGTTCTTCATCGATGGTAGACTGAGCATGCTAGAACTCATATCAAAGGGGGAGGGAGCATGCCTAACGGTGAAGAATGTTCTGACGGAGGGTTACGGACAACCGGACGTGAATTCAAACCGCACGGCTTGGCTCGACCGCAAAAGCGGGAATGCAATCGCGGTATTCGACCTCGCGCCGATCCTCACGTCCTGCATGGTGCAATATACTCCGTTCCGGAGTGGGGCTGACGCCCTTTAGCAGCCTCGGGGAGTGATCATCCCCGGCTGCGTCTCCTTATTCGCCCAATTGCGCGACGAAGTACGCAGGACAAAACACGGGCGTACCCGGTGCCATCATCGTGACCGCGCCTGAACTGTAGTCTGGCGTCCGAAGATCGGCTCGCCGGTGTTGCTCTTGGCAAGCCACATTATGATGTCGTTGCGAATCGCCGTCATATGGTGTCAATAGGAGGCCTTCCTCAGTCAATGATGGCAATCATGATGAACGTGATTTTGCTGAGCATCGCCCTGGCGTCTCTCCTCAAGGCGATGGTCTTGCTTATCAATGCCCTGGCGGTTCTCCTGAATTCGTTGTGGCCACCGTTCTCTTGATACGGCCTTGGGCGGGCAGTTGGCGCGCCGTCGGCTCGGTCGTAGGGCGCGCCGCCCGCGATGCCACCAGCCCACTCCTAACGCGCAGCGAGCTCCGGGGGAAGGCGTCGAGGTCACCTATGAAACCGCCTCCGCCTCGATCTCCACCATGAAACGCGGATCGGCGAGGCCGGCGACGAACAGCAGCGTCGAACACGGGGCGTGGCCGGCATAGACCGCATCGCGCGCGGCACGGAACGAGGCGAGCAGCGAGCGGTCGGTCAGGAAGACCGTGGTCTTGACTAGATTGGTGATGCCCATGCCGTTGGCTTCCAGCACCGCGCGCAGATTGGCGAAGGCCTGGGCGATCTGGCCCTCGCCGGTGCTCGGCACCGTGCCGTCCTGCGCCACGCCCACCTGGCCCGAAATGATCAGCCGCCGCTCCACGCCCTGCAGCAGCAGTCCATGGGTGTAGCCCGTCGGAGCGCGCACATTCGGCGGATTGCTCGCGGTGACAGTCGCCATTTCCGTTCTCCTTGGTCCGCTACCGTGCGAGCCAGTCCCGCACGGCCTGTTTGACGAAACGGGCATCTTCCGGATTGGGTACCGGATTGCCGGCGCGATGGCCCCAGATGCTGGGAATCGGCTTGAGTTCGGCGTTGGCCAGAAAGGGCAGCTCGGCTGCGTTGTCGGCGACGCGGAAATACAGGTCCGTCTCGCTCGGCATCAAGAGTACACGGGCATGGATCGCGCGCAATGCGCGCTGCAGATCACCGCCATGGAGCGCATTGGCACTGATGTCGGCGGCGTCCCAGGTGCGGAGCTGTGCGTACAGGTTGGCGGCGGGGCGGGCGGAGAAGCGGTCCTCCCAATCGGTGCGCAGGAACGTCTCGAGGTCAGGCGCGCCGAGATTGGGCTGCGGTCCGGCGGCGAGGTGCCGATTGGCGCGATAGAAATCCTGGCTCAGCGCCCAGCCGGCATAGATGCGGCCGAAGGCGCGCTTCGCGGCGCGCGGTTCGCCAGTGAAGCGGCCATCGCCGATGTGTTCCGGCGCGGCTTCCAGCGTCGCCATCAGTCCGCGCAGGAACACCTGGTTGTGCACGGCGGTGCGCGCGACGCCGCAGTTCACCACGATGCGCTCCACCGCATCGGGAAACAGCGCCGCCCAGTGGTAGGCCTGCAGCGCACCCATCGACCAGCCATAGACGCAGGCGACACGGTCTATGCTGAAAATCTCGCGCAGCGCGCGGCGCTGGGTCTGCACATTGTCGAAGATGGTGACCAGCGACGGATAGCCCGCGGTGTTCGACGGGCTGGAGGAGAGCCCGTTGCCGAACATGTCGGCGACGACGATGAACCAGCGCGTCGGGTCGAGCACGCCATCCGGGCCGATCAGCCATTCCAGGTCCGGGTGCTGCGCGCCGTAGCTGGTTGGGTAGACGATGACATTGTCGCGCGCCGGCGAGAGCGTGCCGTGCGCCTTCCACGATAATCGCGCCCCGCGCAACACCGCGCCCGATTGCAGCGTCAGGTCGCCGGCATCGAACGTGCCTTGCTGCGTCGGCCAGTCCATGCGTGCCCCCATCTCCAGGAGACGCATGGTCCAGCATCCCGGTATCGGCCTGCAAGTGTGGAGTGGGCGGAATTCCCTGCGTCAGCGGGCGAGGGCGCGCGCCACGGCGTCCGGCTCGCGGGCGATCACACGCAGCAGCACGCGGGCCGGACCGGTCGGGCGGCGATGGCCCTGCTCGTAATTGCGGATCGTGTCCACCGAGAACCCGTAGCGGTTCGCAAACTCCTTCTGGGTGAGGCCGAGGCACTGACGGATCGCGCGCACATCGTCCGGCGTAGGCGTCGGCACTACACGACGCGCGCTTGCCAGTTCCTCGGCGGTCCATTCGGGGGCTGTGTCGGGATCGGCTGCGATCTGCGCGGCGATCTCTGCATCCGATGGATAATCCCGCCGCCATTTGATCTTGGTCAGATCGACGCCAGCGCGGGTACGCCGCACGAAAGGCATTGCGTTCTCTCCGATTCGCGTGCCGCAGGCTGATGATGCGAATTCTGTCACCGCCGCGGAGCGTGTAGATACATACGAGCACTGTGCCATCCACCTCGCCGATCGTCATGATCCGCGGTTCGCCATAATCCTGGCGTCGGTCCTCCTGCTCAATCCTCGCACCATCGAACAGACCGACCGCCAGCTCGAACGGAAGCCGGGGCTCACGAGCATTGCAAATGCTCTTCGCCGGGTCCTATTCGGATCCCATGAGTTAATATGAGCTGCGGCAGAGCTCCGTCAATGACGGAGTTTCGTGCGCTCGATGCGCGCGGGCGACCTCGGCGAGCCTGGCACGGTCGGCATCGCTCAGGCCGGCGCAGGCGTTGTCTGTGGTATCGGGAGCGTCCATGGAGCGAATATAGGTGCTGCACCGATGCTGCGTCTGATCGCCGTGGGAAGGCTGCGCGACGGG
>JBGPND010000340.1:0-3717 GCA_041487355.1 Acetobacteraceae bacterium
GCGCGCTGGTCATCAGGGTCGCTGCCGTGACGATAGACCAGTCGATGCCCTGGTCGGTGGTGGCGAAGATCGCCAAGCCGACCGTCAGCGGCCTCGTGGTGACCGAGTTGGTGATCACCAGTGGCCAGAGGAAGTTGTTCCAGTGATAGCTGACCGACACAAGCCCGTAGGCGATGTAGGTCGGTTTCGCGAGTGGGACATAGACGCGCCAGAGCCGTGCAAAAAGCCCGCAGCCTTCCAGCCTGGCGGCATCGTCCAGCGGCTGGGGAATGGTCAGGAAGGTCTGCCGCAGCAGGAAGATGCCGAAGGCGGACCCGAGATAGGGCAACGCGATCGCCAGGATGGTGTCGGCCAGGTGCAGTTGCACCAGGGTTCGGTAGTTCTCCACCAGCAGCACGTCGGGCATCACCATGAGCTGCAGCAGCACCACCGCGAACAGCAGGTCCCGGCCAGGAAAGCTCAGGCGGGCGAAGGCGAAGGCGGCGAGGGTGCAAAGCACGAATTGGGCGGCCAGCACCAGGGTGACCAGCATCACGGTGTTCAGCAGGTAGCGGGTGAACGGTGCCGCCTGCCAGGCCGCTTCCAGGTTGGCGAGCGTCAGGGGGGCCAGCAGATTGAAATGTGTGGCGTAGATGGCCGGATGAAATGCCGTCCATGCCGCATAGAGCAGCGGCAGCATCCAGAGGAGGCCGAGCAGCCACGCTCCGAGCGTCTCCAGGCCGCGGCCCAGCTTGCTGTGGTCCGCGACCATCATCGGTAGTGCACTCGCCGGCCGAGTACACCGAACTGGAGCGCCGCAGCCAGGCCCATGAGCGTCAGCAGCACCACGGTCAACGTCGCGGCCGTCGCAGTGTCCCAGAACCGGAAGCCTGCCTCGTAGATATAGTAAAGCAGCAGGGTGGTGGCGTTGTCCGGTCCGCCGCGCGTCATGACGATTATATGGTCGATCACGCGGAATGCGTTGATCACCGCGTTGACCAGGACAAAGAGCGTGGTCGGCATCAGCAGCGGCAAGGTGACGCGGCGGAAGAAATTCCAGCGTGAGGAGCCTTCGAGGGCGGCTGCCTCGCGCAGATCGGTCGGCATGGTCTGCAGTGCGGCCAGATAGAAGATCATGAAGAAACCGGCTTCCTTCCACACGGCGACGACGATCATCGCCGGCAGCGCGGTGGAGGCATCGCCCAGCCAATTGTGGCGGCCACCACCGAACACGGCCATGATCCGGTCGAACAGCCCGTAATCCGGTGTGTAGAAGAATAGCCAGATGTTCGCGACCGCGATCATCGGCAACATGGTCGGCAGGAAATACGCCATGCGGAGCAGCGCACGCCCCGGCAGGGCTTCGTTGACCGCCAGTGCCATGACCAGCGCCAGCACGATCGAGGCCGGAATGGTGGTCACGGCGTACCAGGCGTTGTTGCGCAGCGCCTGCCAGAACACCGGGTCGTCCAGAAGCCCGGCGTAGTTGTCCAGGCCGACGAACGGCGCGGGCCGGCTGCCGCGCGGCGTGGCGTAGAAACTGTCGACCAGTGTGGCGATCGCCGGCCAATGGGTGAACGCCACCAACAGAACGAGGGCGGGCAGCAGCAGCCAGGCGTGTATCGTTTCGCGCCGCATGCCCGCCTGCCGCTGTTCAGCCCTTTTTGTACGGCCGCAGGATGCGATCAGCCTCGGCCTGCGCATCCGCCATCGCCTGGGTCGGGGTTTTGCTGCCGTTCAGACAGGCCTGGATGTTGTCGGTCAGTGCCTTGTAGACGCGCTGGTTCTCGTGCACGGACAATTCGCCGGTCGCCACCGGCAAGAAGGTGCGCGCCACGTTGGCCGCCGGCACCTTGGCGATGAAATCCTTCATCGTCTGCGTCTCGTATGCGGCCGGGCTGGTAGCTATATAGCCGGTGCGCATCGACCAGTCCGCGGCCCGCTTCGGCTGGCTGACCCAGCGGGCAAATCGCAGGCTCGCCTCACGCTCTGCCGAGCTCGCGTTCTTGAAGAAATACAGGTTGCCGCCACCGACAACGGTGTGGGGCGAGTTCTTGCCGGCCAGACCTGCAACGCCGAACGGGAACTGCGCCTTCTCGCGCACATTGGTCAGGTTGCCGGTCGTGTGCTGGATGATCGCCGCGTTGCCCTCGAGAAAGTCCGGCGACAATTGCGACCAGTTGGACACGCCATCAGGCGCCGCATGGTGTTCCGCGGACAGGCTGCGCCAGAAGGCCATCGCCTCTATCGTCTTCGGCTGGTTGAAATAGACCTCGGTGCCGGCCTGGTTCATCAGAATCTGTTCTGCCTGATTGGCCAGTGCACCAAACGTCCATTGGGCATTGCCGAGATCACCGGTTATCTTGATGCCCCAACGGGTCACCCGCCCGGACGCGTCGCGCTTGGTCAGCTTGCTCGCCGCTGACGCCAGCTCGGCCCAGGTCGTCGGGAACTTTTCGGGGTCCAGGCCGGCATCCTGGAACGCGGCCTTGTTGTAGTAGAAAATCGCGGTCGAGCGCTGATACGGCACCGACCATGTCTTCCCATCGGCGTGGCTGTTGGCCATGAAGGCCGGATAGAAGCCGTCGAGCCACTTCTTCGCATCGGCATCCAGGCCGATCTCGTCCAGCGAAACCAGAATGTCCTGGTCCTGCAGGCTGTGCATCTCGGCCGCCAGCAGCACGGCGAATTGTGGGCCGGTCCCGGCACGGATTGCCGTGATCGCCTTGATTAGCGTCTGACTGTAGTCGCCGGCATAGACCGGTTCGACGGCGATTCCGGTGTCCCGCTGATATTCCTTGCAGGACGCGTCCATGATCGCGGCGATCGGCCCGCCAACGGCCACCGGATAGTAGAAAGTCAGCTTCTGCACGCCCTGAGCCCGCAAAATGGCGGGCGCAGCGAGCAGGCTCGCCCCAGCGGCCAGAATTGTGCGGCGATGAACCATAACAGGACCTCCCCTCCAGCCTTGGTTTATCGATGGAATGGACGCAACAGGCGCACGGCGGTGGCCTGTGCTTCGGCCAGTGACGCCTCCGGAGCCTTCCGACCGAGCAGAGCGGCCTGCAAACCGTCATTCAGCGCCTGCGTCACGCGCTGGTTGTCGTGCGTCGACAACTCGGCGACGGCATATTGCAACTGGTCGCGCGCCACGGCGGCGGCCGGAAAATCGGCGACATAGCTTCGCATCCGGGTCGTCTCCCAGGCATCCGGCCGGGTGGCGACGTAGCCCGTATCGATGCCCCACTGCGCAGCGCGTTCCGGGCTGCTGATCCAGCGGAGGAACTGCAAAGCAGCCTCGCGCTGTGGCGGGCTCGCGGTCTTGAACAGGTAGAAATTCCCGCCGCCCGTGGGCGTGCCGCGCTGCCTGCCCGCCGGCAGCATGGCCGCCCCAAAGGGGAATTTCGCGTTGGTTCGGATGTTCGACAGGTTACCGGTCGTGGTCCAGATCATCGCCACTCTCTGTTCGAGAAAGTCGCGCGGCGTGGTGCCCCACTCGACGATGCCGGGCGGATGCGCCTGGTACTTCCCCGCGAGGTCGATCCAGTAGCGCAGCGCCTCGATACAGCCGGGTGCTGCGAAATCCGTCTCGCTGCCGTCGGCATTGGCCAGTGTGGCACCAGCCTCGGTAGCGAGTGCCTGGAACAGCCAATAGGGGAAGCCGCTGGCAGGAATCTGCACGCCCCAGCGATCCACGCTGCTGCCGCTCCGCCGCGTCAGCCTTTGGGCGAACTCCGC
>JBGPND010000341.1:0-3711 GCA_041487355.1 Acetobacteraceae bacterium
CATGAGAGCCTTACGTAGGCAGCTACGCGCCGTCACAGGCCCGGTAACGGCAGCGAGAAAGCATTTAACACAGAGAAGCAGGGAGGACGACGGAGGTCACCGAGAAGGCGTTCATGCGCCCCCGGGTCAAGTGCCCTGGGCATGCTTCGCGCGGCGATGAACCGTCTTCAGGCGCGAAGCGCCAAAAGACTTCCTGCTCCGTGGTCTCCTGTGTCCTCCCTTCTTCTCCGTGTAAAAATCCCTACTTGCTTCTGGGCTCGCACCACAGTCACCTGTCTTTGCCGCGACACTCGGCGTCGCGTATGGCGCGATGCACAAGGTGACCATATGCGTTAGCCCTGTGCGCCCGCACCTCGTGATGCGCAGTCCGCTTACACCGTGCTAGAAATGCAGACCTGACCTGCAAGCGAGGAGCTGAACCATGGCCATCCGCAAGCTTCTGCTGCCTCTGACGGGGACTGCCGCCGGCGAGGCGGCACTGTCCACCTGCCTGATGATCGCCCGGCTGTGGAACGCACACGTCACCGCGTTGCATGTGCGCGTGGACAGCCGCGATGTCGCACCGCTGGCCGGCGAAGGCCTGTCCGGCGCGATGATCGAAGAGATGATGTCGGCCACCGAGAAGGAGAGCAGCGAGCGGGCGCATGCGGTCCGCTCGATGTTCGACCGCTTCGTGATACAGCACGACGTGATCCTGTCGGAGGCGCGCCCGGGTGCCGGGTGCGCCACCGCGAGCTTCGCCTCGGTCACCGGACGCGAGGAGGACCTGGTCGCCCAGCAGGCCCGCCTCGCCGACCTGACCGTGGTGCCGCATCCGGACGCGGGCGAGGACGTGTCGTCCTCGGACGCGCTGCATGCGGTGCTGTTCGATTCGGGGCGTCCGGTGCTGATCTCGCCGCAGGTGGCGCCGACCACGATCGGCTCGCGGGTGTGCCTGGGCTGGAACGGCACGGCGGAGTCCGCCTCGGCGGTCTATGCGGCGCTGCCCTGGCTGCAACGTGCCGACGCGGTCCAGATCCTCTCGGCAGACGGCTACCAGCGGCGCGGCCCGGCGGCGCCCGATCTCGCCGCCTATCTCGCGCTGCACGGCGTGCATGCCGACATCGTGATGTTCCAGTCGTCGGGCAACACGGTCGGCGCCGGTCTGCTGGCTGCAGCACGCGACTTCGGCTGCGACCTGCTCGCGATGGGCGCCTACTCGCACTCGCGCCTGCGCCAACTGATCCTGGGCGGCGTCACGCGGCATGTGCTGGAGCATGCCAACCTGCCGGTCATGATGAACCGCTGAGCCGCACGGCAGCCGGACCGTGACGTGATGGCCGACCGGCCGTTCGGCGTTGACGAACCGCGCGTGATCGAGGCGCTGGGCGCGTACGTGAAGCTGCTGCGTGCGGGCAGGGCGGTGCTGGCACGGGTGGAGCCGCGGCTCGCGGCATCGGGCCTGACCCCGACCCAGTTCGGCGTGCTGGAGGCCATCCTGCACAAGGGGCCACTGAGCCAGCGCGACCTGGGTCGGAAGGTGCTGACCAGCGCCGGCAACATGACCGATCTGGTTGACAAGCTGGAAAGTCGCGGTCTGGTGCGGCGGATCCGCCAGAAGGTCGACCGGCGCGCGGTGCGGATCGAGCTAACGCCGGAAGGCCAGGCCCTGATCGAACCATTGTTCACCGCGCACGCGACCGACATCGCCGGGGCGATGGCGGCATTGAGCGACGCAGAGCTGCACCGGCTGTCAGCGCTCCTGAAGAAGCTGGGCCTCGCGATCGGCAGCGACGCCGAGGGTGAGCCGGACGAAACAGGGACCCTTGCGGTGGAGCACGCGCCACACTAATTCAGCGCCGAACCGTTCGATATCGAACAATAGCATGAGGAGGCCATGATGATCCAGGTGCGCCCCTTCGCGGGTCTCGGCAACTTCCGCAACGAGTGGCTGAACGCACGGCACCATTTCAGCTTCGGTCACTATCATGATCCGGAGCGCATGGGTTTCGGCCGGCTGCGCGTATGGAACGACGATGAGGTCGCGCCAGGGAAAGGCTTCGACCCCCATCCGCACCGGGAGATGGAAATCGTCACCTATATCCGGGAGGGCGCGATCACCCATCGCGACAATCTCGGCAACGAAGGCCGCACGGAAGCGGGCGACGTTCAGGTGATGCATGCTGGCACCGGCATCGTGCATGCGGAACATAATCTGGAAAAATCACCGACGCGCCTGTTCCAGATCTGGATCGAGCCCGACCGCCACGGTGCCGCACCAGGCTGGGGCACGCGGCAGTTCCCCAGGACGGGCGGTCTGGCGGTGCTGGCGAGCGGCCGAACGCAGGATGCCGACAGCGGCGCCCTGCCGCTCAATGCCGATGCCGCGGTGCTGGCCGGCACGTTGCGCGCCGGCGAGACGGCACACCTGAAACTCGCGCCGGGCCGTGGTGTCTATCTGGTTCCGGCAAGCGGATCGGTCACGGTGAATGGCGTGGCAGTCGGAGCGCGTGACGGCGCGGCGATTGCCGATGAAGCGGAATTGTCGATCACGGCGACAGAACAGACGGAGTTGGTGCTGGTGGACGTGGCGGCCTGACGGCACGCCGAACGCGGCGTCTTGGTCGGGGATTGTGCCAGCCCAGCCGTCAGGGATTGGTTGGACGCCGCGCACTGTGACGCGTGCGCAGAAGCATCACGCCATCACCAGCGACACGATAACGGATGATGCAGGGGCTGACCGTGACCAGCTCGCGCATCGCTGTTCCCGGCATCAGGCGACCACGGTGTGGGGAATGCACCAGAATGTCACCAGCTGCGAGCAGGGATTCCGCAAGGTGCGTTGCCGCCTGCAGGTTGCAGTCCTCGAGATAATCGTAAGCGCGCCAGACCCCGCGCAACGCGGTAGCTGTCCAGACGACGCGCATCAGTTAGGTGGAAGGCGGCGGAACTCTCTCCCCCTTGACCAGCCGCAGGAGCCACTCGCGGACGCGCGCATGCGGCACGACGCGACCTGCGACAACATCCGCCTCGGCTTCAGCATCAAGGCGCGCCTCAGCCGCTTCGTCGGGCGGGATATCGAAGATCGATTTAACCTCATGCTCGGCCATAGGCACCTTCCTGGATGCCTTAAACGGTACCACGGTTCGGGACGGTGCGCAGCAAGAGAGGGTGCGCAGCAAGACAAGTGCCACGGTGCTCTGCCGCGTCAAAAGTTGGGTGCTCGCCATGCTCGCGCGCCCGGAAGGTCGCGCCGGGCGCCGGCTTCGATCCGCATCCGCTCAAGGAGATGGAGATCGTCACCTATATCCGCGAGGGCGCCATCACCCATCGCGACAACCTCGGCAATGAGGGCCGGACGGAGGCCGGCGACGTGCAGGTGATGCACGCCAGTTCCCCAAGGCTGGCGGCCTCACGGTGCTGGCACCGGGCCGCGACGTCTACCTCGTCCCGGCGAGCGGACCGGTGACGGTGACCCTCGGGTCAATCCCCGGATCAAGTCCGGGGACGAGGGCAGGCGGGGTCGCGGTCGGTGCGCGGGACGGTGCGGCGATCGCCGGCGAGGCGGATCTCGCCATCACGGCAACGTCCGACGGGGAACTGGTGCTGGTGGACGTGGCGGCCTGAGGGCATGACGCGGTATCCTCGGCGTGAAACCGCGCCGAGGAGGACCAGGTCGTGCGCCTACCCCGTCATTTTGCGCTCTGCCTGCTGCTTCTGCTGCCATGCGGC
>JBGPND010000342.1:0-3622 GCA_041487355.1 Acetobacteraceae bacterium
CGAGATCGCGGATAAGGACAGCCGCATCCGCGTCGTGCGCGCCGCGCCGCAGGGCACGGCCAGCATCGCGCCGCCGCCGGTGGCGCAAGCCGTGCCGACGCCCGCGGCCGGTGCGTCCGAGGCCGAACCCGCCAGCCATCCCGGTGCGGTGCTGAGCCCGATGGTCGGCGTGGTCTATCTGCATCCCGAGCCGGGCGCACCGCCTTTCGTCACGCTCGGCCAGAGCGTGGTCGCCGGACAGACGCTTCTGCTGATCGAGGCGATGAAGACGTTCAACCAGATCAGGGCACCGAAGGCCGGCGCCGTCGCGCGCATCCTGGTGGCCAACAGTACGCCGGTCGAGTACGGCGAAGCCCTGCTGATCCTGGAATGATGCGTTGTTCCAGAAGATTCTCATCGCCAATCGTGGCGAGATCGCGCTTCGCATCCAGCGCGCCTGCCGCGAGCTAGGCATCCCCACCGTCGCGGTGCACTCCACCGCGGACGCCGAGGCGATGCATGTGCGCCTGGCCGACGAAAGCGTCTGCATCGGGCCGCCGGCGGCGAAGGACAGCTACCTGAACATTCCGGCGATCCTGTCGGCTGCCGCGATCACCGGCGCCGAGGCGATCCATCCCGGCTACGGATTCCTCGCCGAGAATGCCGGCTTCGCCGAGATGGTGGAGGCTCACGGGCTGACCTTCATCGGCCCGTCGCCAGCGCATATCCGCATGATGGGCGACAAGGTGGCCGCAAAGGCTGCGATGGCGCGGCTCGGCGTGCCGCTGGTTCCCGGCTCCGAGGGCGTCGTGCCGGATGTCGCGACGGCGCGCGTGATAGCCGAACGCATCGGCTATCCGGTGCTGATCAAGGCGTCCGCCGGCGGCGGTGGCCGCGGCATGAAGGTGGCCGAGGATGCCGGCTCGCTGGAGGAGGCGTTCCGCGTCGCGCGCACCGAAGCGCGCGCGGCATTCGCCAGTGATGCAGTCTACATCGAGAAGTATCTCGACCACCCGCGCCACATCGAGCTGCAGGTTCTCGCCGATGCGCACGGCAATGTCGTGCATTTCGGCGAGCGCGACTGCAGCCTGCAGCGGCGCCATCAGAAACTGCTGGAGGAGGCTGGATCACCCGCGTTGAGCGCAGCCGAACGGGATGCGCTCGGCGCCACCGTCACCGCGGCGCTGACATCCATCGGCTATTGCAACGCCGGCACGCTCGAGTTCCTGTATCAGGATGGCCACTTCGCCTTCATCGAGATGAACACCCGCTTGCAGGTGGAGCATCCGGTGACCGAGATGGTCTGCGGCATCGACCTCGTGCGCGAGCAGATCCGCATCGCGGCGGGCGCGCCGCTCGGCTATGCGCAGCGCGACATTCGCTTTTCCGGCCATGCCATCGAGTGCCGAATCACCGCCGAGGATCCGGTGAGCTTCACGCCGGCACCGGGGCGCGTGACGGCATTCCATGCCCCGGGTGGGCTGGGCGTGCGCGTCGATTCGGCGTTGTACGCCGGGTATGTCGTGCCGCCCTATTACGACAGCATGGTTGCCAAGCTGATCGTGCATGCGCCGACCCGCGCCGACGCCATCAACCGCCTGCGCCGCGCCCTGGACGAATTCGCCATCGTCGGCATCCAGACGACGATCCCGCTGCATCAGCGCATCGTCGATGATCCAGGATTCCAGGCGGGCGACTACACGATCCATTGGCTGGAACGCTTCGTCGCGCGCTGAGTGCGTTGCTGTCCTGGTGTCAGAATGCCATCCAGGCGAACAGGAACAGCGTGTTGTTGCCGCTGGCGTTGCGTCCGAAGCCGTCATAGTTGCTGGTGCCGCCATTGAACTGCGTATAGGCCACATACTGTGCGCCAAGCTTCAGGTTGGCCCACGGCGACCACGGCGAGTCGGGTTTGCCGAACGGCACCCAGTCAGCCTCGATGATGAAGGCGTTGCTGTTCGGCTTGCCGTTGGCGCTGCCGCTGACCTCGCCCGCCTCGAACAGCACCGGATTGGCCGGCCCCCACGTCTTCTGCCAGCCCAGCGTCAACCCATAGGTGTTCTGGTACCAGTAGGCGACGTTCACCCGGATCTGGTTGAGGCTCGAACGCGTTCCGAAGCTCGTGCCGTTGCCGATGTTGAAGGCGGTGGTGGTGCCTTCCAGGTTCTGATCTTCGTGGGTGAAGATGCCCTGCACCGTCACGATGTGAGTGCCGTCGCCCAGGTATTGATAGCCGGCGTCGAACGCGTAGTCGCGGTAATGGTCGCGGCCATTCGAGCCGTCGGTCATGAAGGTGCCCGACACCGGATTGACATTGGCCTGCATGTACAGCGCGCCGACATGCGCGGCCTGGCCATTCCAGTTCCACTCATACGCCGCGCGCAGGTAAGGCATCATACCCTGGGAGCTGCCCACGCCGAAGTCATTGCCGAAGCGGGCAAGCGACCAGGGACTCCATGTGGTATAGGCGCCGGCTTCCAGATAGAGGCTATGGTCGTACCAGGCGTACACCGTGTAGCCGATGGAGTTGCCGGCGAAGGCCCCATCCAGGATCGGCGTGGCCGTGGGCGCCGGCGCCAGTCCGGATGCGACGAACGGGAATCCCCAGGCAAACGTCGAATTGTACGGGTCCTGCACCGTCGGGTTGTTGTTGATCGTGGTGCCGATCCGCAGCTCCTTGCCGCTGACATCGAATGTCGTGGTGTACGGCCGCAGATCAGCGTTATCGACGTTCGAGGCATTGGGGATGTTGGAATAGGTGAACTGGACGAATCCGCCGGTGTGCTCGCCAATTCCGCCGGCAAGGAAAGCACTGATCTGGTCCAGCGCGAAATTGTTGTTCGCCCCATAGTGATGCGTGATCTGATCGTCTGGCACGCGGGTGCCGGTATGGCTGAACGACGACAGAACCATCGCCGACAGCGGCACGTAGGCCTGCCACCCTTCGCCGCCTGACTGCGTGTAGCCGCCAATCTTGAAGGCTCGGCCCAGTGGCGTGAGCTGCGGTCCGTAACCGCCGATATGGCAGGCGGTGCATGGCTGCCCGGTCTGTGCCGCGAAGTTCGGCACCGCCAGGGCGGAGCGATACGGCAGCGAGACTGCCACCGCCGCCAACATCAGGAACCCGATCGCCTTCGACAGCTTGATGGGCATGAGGCTTTTTCCCTCCTGGAATGTCATAGCGTCCAGTACGCTGTTCGGTTCGTCCTTGATCTAGATCAAGCGGGCTGGAGACTCTGACGGGGCCCGCTTAACACTTTATGAGCGAGCTCTATTTCAGGGTCGCCAGATAGGCGATGAGATCAGCACGCTTGCCGTCATCCTTCAACCCGGCATAGGTCATCGTCGTGCCGGGAATGGCTGTCCTCGGTGACTGCAGGTACTTGTCGAGCGTCGCTTCATCCCATGTCAGGTTCGCGTTCTGGTTGGCGGGAGAGTAGTGGAATCCGCTTACCGACCCGGTCTTGCGGCCGACGACGCCGAACAGACTCGGGCCGATCATGTTCTTGCCCGGCTGTGGCGAGTGGCAGATCGAGCACTGGGAGCTGAAGACTGACTTGCCAGCCGTCGGATCGGCGGCATCGGCCGAAGTGACCAGCCCGGTCAGCAACAGCCCGACCAGGACGACGGCTGACCTCTGCAC
>JBGPND010000343.1:0-3585 GCA_041487355.1 Acetobacteraceae bacterium
ATCGTCGCGTTCCAGATGCTGACCGGCCGCATCAACATGCGCGGGCTGCTGGGCGACTCGAGGGACGGCACGCTCAGCCCGGTGCGGGTGCAGATGCTGGCGGCCAGCCTGGTCGTGGCTTTCTAATATCTCGGACGGCTGCACGACTGGCATGACTTTGCCATGCTGCCGGATATCCCCGGCGAACAGCTTCTGCTGCTTGGTGGCAGTCAAGCGATCTATCTCGGGGGGAAGGGTGCATCCCTGCTGGTCTGGTTCGCATCGCAGCGCCCGGATCGATAACCGACACATCGATAATCGACAGAAGGGGAGGACAACATGGCGAACGGCAACAATACGACGACCGGCTGGAACTGGCTCTGCCAGGGCTGCATCGGTTTATTGCCATTGTCCTCGGCGGCATCGCGCTGGTGCTGACGCAGGGCGGCAAATCCGTCAGCGGTTCCTTCAGTGTGCTCGTCGGCTATATCATCGGCCTGTTCGCCGCGATCGTGCTTGCCAGGATGCTGAGCGGCCAGATCAATCTGCAGTTCCTGATCTCGGAAGACAATGGCCACGCCAGCACGTCGCGCTTTCAGTTCATCATCTTCACCTTCGTCATCGCCTCCAGCTACTTCCTCGCCGTGGCATGGATGCTGACCACTGACGATACGATCACCAAGGGGCTCGCCGATGCGATCGCGAAAGGCACGTTCAAGCTGCCCGACATTCCGACCAACGTTCTGGGCCTGATGGGGATCAGCGGCGGCAGCTACGTGATTTCCAAGCGCATCCGGAAAGCGGCGGATAGCGGTGGGGCGCCAGCCGGCGGCGGCACCGTGGCGCAGGCCATTCCCGTCGTTAGTCCGCCGCCAGCCCAGTAATCCGGCGATCCTGCTCAGCGTTGCTCGATGATCGCCCGTGATGCCTCGCGCAGTGACGCGCGCGAGGCATCATCGGTGTAGAACATGTGCCCGCCCGGATAGATCGCCAGGCGGACTCTGTCCGGCCCGGCAAAGTCCGGCATCTGATCGAGGATCAGCCTGGTGGCGAAATACGGCGTGACCAGGTCGAACATGCCGTGCGCGATCAGCACGCGCATGCGCGGGTCAAGCGCCAGTGCCGCCTGCAGATAGGACACCGCTTCCGGTCTTGCCACGCCGCGTCCCCACTGCCATTGCCGATAGATCGCGTCGTTGGCGAGGTGGTAGACGTTGTCGGGGTACCAGTGCAGCCGGCTGGTGTAGATCGCCACCATCGCACCGGTGACCGGCGCCTTCATCCCTTCGACGACGGGGTCGGCATAGTCGCTGAGCGCGGCGTGCGGAAACGGATCGGCGCGCGTGATCGTGGCGTCGTATGCGCTGGCGACGCGACCCTCGGCGCGGCCGAATTCATGCAGGAACACATCGTCGTCGAGCCGTCCGCGGTAGCGCGCGACCAAGGCGGGATCGAGCCCGGTGAGCGAAGCTACATGCTCCGACATCCGCGCGACTGCGGCCGCGTCGCGTACCCCGCGCAGCAGATCGAGCAGATAGTCGGTCCTGGCGTATTGTTCGACATCGGCGAGCATATCCGGCGATACCCTGCCCTTGGCTGCGCGTGACGTCGCGGCCATCGAGGGCAGGCGCGCGACCCAGTGGAATGGATCGAACGCGCGGCTGCCGCCGCCGATTTCCAGCGCCGGCGAAACCAGTACCAGGCCCGCCACGCCGACTCCCTGGCTGGATTGCAGGGCGCGGGCCAACCGTGGCGCGCGAAATCCGCCATAGCTCTCCCCGAGCAGGTATTTCGGCGAGACGCTCCGCTCGTTGCGATCGAGCCAGCGACGGATCACTTCGGCCAATGCCTCGATATCGCCGTCGACCGACCACAGCGTGCGGCGCGCGTCATCGCCGGAGGCCAGGATGCGGGAGTAGCCGGTGCCGGGGGGATCGATGAAGACGAGATCGGTGAAATCGAGCCAGGTCTCCGCGTTCGGCACCGGGTCCGGCGACGCGGAGGGAATGGTTGCATCGGTGCCGAGCCTGATCCGCCATGGCCCGACCGCGCCGACCTGCAGCCAGCCCGATGCCATGCCGGGCCCGCCATTGAACACGAAGGTGACCGGTCGGCTGCGCGGATCGGCGCCGTCGAGCCGATAGGCGATGAACGCGACATCGGCGCGCGGCGCGCCCTTGTCGTCGGCAAGCCGGATGGCACCCGCGGTGGCCGCGAACTGTAGCGTGCGGTCTGCCAGTTCCAGCGTGTGGTGTGTCGTCACATCGGCCGGCAGATGGCGATTGTCGCCGGCGGTTGCGGCGGCCTCTCGCGCGGCCGGCGGCGTATCGGCCGCCTGCGGCGTCTGGCCGTGAGCGGCGACGCCGAGTGAAACGACGAGCAGCACCGCCAGCAGGGAATGGCGGACAGGCCGGCCGGGCAGGCACATGTTGGTCACCGCTGTCTCCGCAATGTCGTTGACGCGGCGTCAACCTTGCCGCTATACGCCGCGCCGGGTCACGCCCCCCCACCGGGGCGCTTCTCTTCTGGAAGGGAGAGCTGCAGATGGCGATTGCGCCGAAACCGGACGTCCGTCCGGCCAATGCCAATTTTTCCTCCGGTCCGTGCGCCAAGCGTCCTGGTTTTACGCTGGATGCGTTGTCCGGTGCGATGCTCGGTCGCAGTCATCGCGCGAAGGCGCCGAAGGCGCGTCTTGCCGAGGTGATCGAGCGGTCGCGCGCGATACTCGGCATGCCGGCGGACTGGCGGCTCGGCATCGTGCCGGCATCCGACACTGGCGCGGTCGAGATGGCGCTGTGGTCACTGCTCGGCGCGCGGCCGGTCGATATCCTGGCGTTCGAGAGTTTCGGCGAAGGCTGGGCCACCGACGTGGTGAAGCAGCTCCGGCTGGCCGATGCACGCGTGCTGTCCGCACCGTATGGGCGATTGCCCGATCTTGCAGCGGTGGATTTCGCTCGCGACGTGGTGTTCCCGTGGAACGGCACAACGTCGGGCGTGCGCGTGCCGAACGGCGACTGGATCGCGGCCGACCGGGCCGGCCTGACGATATGCGACGCCACCTCGGCCGCATTCGCGATGGCGTTGCCGTGGGACCGGCTCGATGTCGTCACCTGGTCCTGGCAGAAGGTGCTGGGCGGTGAGGCGGCGCACGGGATGCTGGCGTTGTCGCCACGTGCCGTCGCACGGCTGGAGGCATATAAGCCGGCTTGGCCATTGCCGAAGATCTTCCGCCTGACATCGGGTGGCAAGCTGATCGATGGCGTCTTCAAGGGCGAGACGATCAACACACCCTCGATGCTGTGCGTCGAGGACGCGCTGGATGGACTGCGTTGGGCAGAGTCGGTCGGCGGATTGGCCGGGCTGATCGCGCGCAGCGAGGCGAACCTTGCTGCTGTCGCGCGCTGGGTTGCGCGCGCGCAGTGGGTCGACTTTCTCGCCGAGGATGTTGCCACGCGATCCTGCACCTCGATCTGTTTGCAGCTGGTGGCGCCGTGGTTTGTCGCGCTGTCGGCTGATGGCCAGGCGGCGGTCGCGAAACGGCTCGTGGCGCTGCTGGAGAACGAGGGCGTCGCCTACGACATCGGTGCGTATCGCGATGCGCCGCCG
>JBGPND010000344.1:0-3549 GCA_041487355.1 Acetobacteraceae bacterium
CATGCGGTTTTGTTGCGCATCTTCCGTGACGGCCGTCCGGTTTTCGTCGCCATCGATCTTGCCCCGTCAGGCAAAGGCTGAGGCGATCGCATGATTGATCTGCATCAACGCGTCAGCCCCTCGGTGGGGTACGTGATGTTTGGACCAGAAATCCCTAGATCCCGGCATCGGTCATAGCCGACGCGGGAGTTGCTGAACGCCATCTTCTTCGTCCTGCGCGGCGGCGCCCCATGTCGCATGCTGCCCGAGCACTTCCCACCCCACCAGAGGACATACCGGTGGTTCACCCGCTTCCGGGATGACGGGCTGTGGGAAAGCATGAACCACCGTCTGGTGATGCTCGACCGCGAGCGTGTCGGCCGAGAGGCCAGTCCCAGTGCGGCGATCATCCCCGGATCAAGTCCGGGGATCACCCAGAGCGTCAAGACAACAGAAGCCGGCGGGCCACGTGATGGAGCCTGCCCCCGGGCGGGCCCGTGGCCCGACCCGGGGGACGCCGCGAAGAAGGTTGCCGGCCGCAAGCGGCATGCCTTGGTGGACACCGACGGCCGGGGGCTGCAATTGCAGGTCCATCCGGCCTCGGTGCAGGACCGCGATGGCGCCGTTCCCATGCTGAAGGCGTCCCGTCCCTGGTATCCCTTCATCGAACGGGCGTTCGCGGACAGCGCCTATGCTGGGGAGAAGCTGGCCAATGCCACCCGCATCGTCGTGGAGATCGTCCGAAAACTGGCCGATCAGGTCGGTTTCGCCGCACTGCCGCGACGATGGGTCGTCGAACGTTTCTTCGCCTGGATCAACCGGAACAGACGCCTCGCCAAAGATTTCGAGGGCACCATCGCTTCCGCCACAGCCTTCCTCTACGCCGCCTCCGTCATGCTGCTGACATGCAGATTGGCTCGTTCGGTTTGAGATTCGAGTCGGACTCTTGGCGGGTGCATGAGTCCGGTGCCAATGTCCGCCACTGAAAACGGCCATTGCAGGCACATGGGCTGAAAG
The DNA here is from genome assembly GCA_041487355.1 of Acetobacteraceae bacterium. GTDB lineage: Bacteria > Pseudomonadota > Alphaproteobacteria > Acetobacterales > Acetobacteraceae > JAMXLO01. Next base: position 997 of record JBGPND010000344.1, read on the forward strand.
TCCGCGGTTCAAATCACGCCGTCCCACTGGCATGATCCGGCCGGGCACCAGAATGAGGCCCGAGTCGCCGAGCCATGCTGCATCTCACCAAGCTCGCCGTAGGCGTGCGCGATATCGAACACCTGCGCGAATTGCAGGCGGAGCGCGGCGAACGCAATCCGCCGCTGCGCCACCGTACGCGGAGCTTTCCTCGCCGCCATCAGGAGGTGATCGACGGCGGGTCGATGTACTGGGTGATCAACGGCAGCATGCTGGTCCGTCAGCGCATCGTAGACATCATCGAGGACCGCCGGGACGACGGCAGCGCCTGCACCGGGCTGATCCTGGACCCCGAACTGGTGCCGCTGGCCGGCCGGCCGACCAAGCCGTTCCAGGGCTGGCGCTACCTGCCACCGGACGATGCGCCGCCCGATCTTGCCGTCGGCCCGCACGCCGTGGGCGAAGACGACCTGCCGCCGGCGCTACGACGCGAATTGCGGGTGCTCTGCCTGCTCTGAATGGCGGCTCCGCGAGGAAAACCCTTGCACGACTCTGTCAAGGAGATGGATAGTTCCATCAGTCGATTAAGCTTGCTTGTTCGACTCGCCTGCGAGCCTATCCCCGCAACCCCTGCTATTCCCTGGAGCCCTCCCGTGACCCCCTCGCGCAGACACCTGTTCGCCCTGCTCGGCCTCGTTCTGCCGGTTGCCGCCTTCACCGCCGCGCCCGCCTCGGCTGCGACCTCGACCCTGGTGCACCACAAGTCGCACAAGCATCATGTCGCGGCCGCCGTGCACCACGTGAAGCCGCACCATGCGTCGCCGGTGCACCACGTATCGCACCGCACGACGCATCATGCGTCCCACAAGGTGACAGCAAGCTGATTTCCGCCTAGCTGCGCGCGTTCGCTTCCAGCAGCGCGCGCAGTCCCGCCAGAATTCGCTCGGGAGTCGGCGGGCAGCCGCTGATCAGCAGATCGACGGGAAGCGTCGTGCCGACGCCACCGGTGACGGCGTAGCTGCCCTTGAAGACGCCGCCATCCACCGCGCAATCCCCTACCGCCACCACGAATTTCGGATCGGGCGTGGCCGTCCAGGCCTGCTCCAGCGCCTCGATGAGGTTGCGGGTCAGTGGCCCGGTCACCAGGAGCACGTCGGCGTGGCGCGGGCTGGTGACGAAGGAAAGACCGTAGCGCTCCAGGTCGTGGATGACGTTCGTCAGGGCGCGCAGTTCGAGTTCACAGCCGCCGCAGCTTCCGGCATCGATGTGCCTGATGGCTAGGCTGCGGCCGAGCCGAACCTGCGCCGCCGCTTCGAGCCGGCCCGCCAGTGACGCCGCGGTTTCCGCATCGACGGGGCCGCGCGGTTCGGCGGCGGGACCCTCGCGCAGGGTGCGGGCAATCCGGCCGAGGATGCTCATAGATCCACTCCTGAGCTGGCGAGGTCGAAGGAGGCCTGAATGAGCGGCAGATCGGCCGTTTGGGCACCTGCCGCGATCGTCTCGAACAACGGCCAATGCGCCCAACCCGGGTCGCGCATGAACACGCTGGCGATCTGGCCATGGTCAAGTCGCAACCAGTGCCAGACGTCTCCGCGGGCGCTTTCGGCGAACCCGACGCCCTCACCGGTGTCGGCCGGCAGCGGGATGGAGACAGGGCCTGGTGGCAACGCATCGAGCACGGCGCGCAGCAGGCGGATGCTTTCGCCGATTTCCTTCAGGCGGAGGCGGGTCCGGGCATCCGCGTCTCCGTTGGCAAGCACGGGCACGGACACCGCGAGCGAGCCGTAGGGGTCGTAGCCCGGGAAGCGCCGCGCATCGACAGCGCGGCCCGCGGCACGGCCGATCACGCCACCGGCGGCGAGGCGGCTCGCCAGCGCAGCGCTGACGACACCGATACCGGACAGAAGCGAGGCGAGCGGGCCGCTGTCGTACAGCCGCTCCAGTTCCGGCAGACCGCTCGCGAGGTCGGCCACGGCGCGGAGCACCGCCTCCGGACCGCCCGGCACAATGTCGGCCGCGGCACCGCCAGGGATGATGCAGTCCATCATCAGCCGGTGCCCGAATGCGATATCCGCGGCGCGGTGGATGGCTTCCCGATAGCTGCCACAGCGCGCCGTCAGCACGGCAAATCCCGCCGCTTCCCCGACCGCGCCGAGTCCACCGAGATGGCAGGCAAGGCGCTCCATCTCCGCCATGACCGCGCGCAACGCGACTGCCCTGGGCGGCGGTTCTGCGTTCAGCGCCGCCTCGGTTGCCCGCGCGAAGGCGATCGCATGAGCGACGGTCGACTCGCCTGACAGGCGCGCGGCGAAGCGGGCGGCGGCGCGCGGCGACTTCCCGCGCATCAGCGTCAGTGTGCCCTTGTGGGTGTAGCCGAGCCGGGCCTCCAGCCGGGCGATTGTCTCGCCCCGTCCGGTGAGGCGCAGGTGAGCGGCTGCCTCGATGCCGCCACGGATCGGGCCGAGCGGGATCTGGTCCAGTTCCTCGCCCGCAACCGGCAGGAACTCCGGCGGCTCGCTCCGCCCGCGCGGAGCGTCGGGGCGCAGCGCCATCGGATGCGTCTGCGGCCAGTGG
>JBGPND010000345.1:0-3520 GCA_041487355.1 Acetobacteraceae bacterium
CGGGCTTGCCCGCTGGTCAGCGGCAGCAGGGTGGTCAGCACACGGATCACCGTGCTCTTGCCCGCGCCGTTCGCGCCGATCAGGCCGAACACCTCGCCTCGCGCCACCTCGAAGGTGACGTGATCGACCGCGACGAAGTCACCGAACCGGCGGGTGAGGTCGGTAACCTGAATCATCGAAGGGATGCTCGCGCTCATCGGCGCACACCATGGCGGGTTCCCCGCCACACGCATTGATCCACCTCAAGCGGGCAGCGATTGCGCGGCTGGCAGCCGGCCAGTAAATGTGGGCCGGCGCGGGTGTAGCTCAATGGTAGAGCTCCAGCCTTCCAAGCTGGCTATGCGGGTTCGATTCCCGTCACCCGCTCCAATTCCTCCCGCGCTGACCTGTTGGCATTGGCCTCTATTCGTCATGGCCGGGCGTGTCCCGGCCATGACGATAAAAGCATGGCGACGAACCAATCTATGTCAGTCACCACCACTGCGGCTTGGTGTAAGCGCCCGCCTCACTCCGCGGCCTGAAGCCACCTTGGGTCGTCGCTGGCCGCAAAGGCGCAATTCCCGTCACCCGCTCCAACGCCCAGCCCGACCGCTTCGCCGAGCAACAGCAGCGCGGGTCCGCCGGTCGACCAGCCGCGCGCCTCGGAAACGATCATGCCCAGTGTGCTGTGCAACACGCGTTGCGCGTGCGTGCCGCCGTTCTCGATCAGTGCTGCCGGCATGTCCGGCGCGATGCCGTGGCGGAGCAGGCCGTCGCGCAGCTTCGGCAGCGTGGCGAGGCCCATGTAAATCGCCAGCGTGCCGCCCGAGCGCGCGGCCGCGGCAAAGTCGAGGTCGGGCATGCCGTCCTTGGTATGACCGGTCAGCAGGGTGACCGAACGCGCGACGCCCCGACGGGTCAGCGGGATGCGCGCCTGTGCCGCGCAGGCCAATGCCGCGGTCACGCCAGGCACGACCTCGAACGGCACCCCGGCCCGCGCCAGCGCTTCCGCCTCCTCGCCGCCGCGGCCGAAGATGAATGGGTCGCCGCCCTTCAGCCGCACCACCCGGCGCCCTTCGCTGGCCAGCCGGATCAGCAGCGCGTTGATCGTCGCCTGATCCGTGCAATGGGCCCCTGGCGTCTTGCCGACATCGATCAGTTCGGCATCGCGCCGCGCAAGTTCCAAAACTTCGGCGCCGACCAGCCGGTCGTGCACGATCACGTCGGCTTCGCCGAGTAGCCGGTGGGCGCGCAGGGTCAGGAGGTCGGCGGCGCCCGGCCCGGCACCGACCAGGAAGACCGTGCCGACGCTCGCATGCTCCCCGGCCAGTTCGGCTGCCATCTGGCGGCGCGCCGCGCCCTCCTCACCGGCCAGCACCAGTTCGGCGACACGGCCGGTGAACAGCCGCTCCAGCACGCGCCGACGCCGCGGCAGGTCGGGCAGCAACCGGCGGATGTCGGCGGTGAACTCCGCCGCCAGCGCCGCGAGCCGGCCGACCGCGGGCGGGATCAGCCGCTCGATCCGCTGGCGCAGCAGCCGCGCGAGCATCGGCGCCGCGCCGCCGGACGACACCGCAATCGTCACCGGATCACGGTCGACGATGGCCGGCATGATGAAGCTGCAAAGCTCCGGCCGGTCCACCACGTTCACCGGAATGCCGCGCGCCCGCGCCGCTTGCGACAATGCCCGGAGGTCAGCATCGGGCGCATCCGCGCCGATCGCGATGGCACAGCCATCCAGCATCCCGTCGGAATACGTCGGGACGACCCGCACATCGGCGCCGGCGGACCGCAGCAGCGCGGCCTTGCGCTGCGCCAATGCGCCGCTGCCCAGCACCAAGGCGCGCCGGTCCGCGAGATCGAGGAAGGCCGGCAGGTGGCGCATCAGTAGATGTCGCGCTGGTAGCGGCCCTGCCGCGCCAGGGCAACGATCCAGTCGCGTGCCTGCGACTCGTCGAGCTTGCCCTCGGTCATGGCGATGCGCCGCAGCGCCGCATCTACGTCGCGCGCCATGCGGGTGGCGTCGCCGCAGACATAGAAATGCGCGCCATCCTGCAGCCAGCGCCACAGATCGGCGGCGTTCTCGACCATGCGGTGCTGCACGTAGTCCTTGCGCGCCTGGTCACGCGAGAAGGCGGCATCCAGGCGCGACAGCGTCCCATCGGCGAGCCACGCCGTCAGCTCGTCCTCATACAGGAAGTCGTGCGCGCGCTGGCGTTCGCCGAACAGCAGCCAGGCGTGCCCCTTGATGCCGAGCGCCGCGCGCTCCTGCAGGAAGGCACGAAACGGCGCGATGCCGGTGCCGGGGCCGCACATGACGACGTGCGTGCGCGGATCGGCGGGCAGGCGGAAATGGCTGGTCTGGATGCTGGCGCGGATCGGCCCGAAGCCGATGGCGCGATCGGCCAGGAAGCCGCTCGCCACGCCATGACGCAAACGACCCCGCCGCGTCTCGCGCACCACCGCGACGCACAGATGCACCTCGTTCGGCGTCACGCGCTGCGAGAACGCGATCGAATAAAGCCGCGGCCGGAGCGGCGGCAGGGAGCGCAGCAGGTCGGCGAGCGGCGGACGGGCGGACGGAAACGCCTGCAGCAGGTCGAGCAGGTCGGCGTCGGCGGGTTCGGCGCCGTTCTCCCCCTCGGACAGCGCACGCAACGCGGCGGCGTGCCTGGGATGCGTCGCGGCCATGGCAAGCAGGTCCAGCGTGCGGTCGAGCGGGCGCGCGATGTCCAGCTCACGGCTCAGCGCCTCGTGCAGCGTTCGCTCGCTGCCATCGGGATGCGCGAACGACTCTTCGCCGCTGGCTCCGAGAGCGGCCAGTGTGGCTTCCACCTGCGCCGGATCGTTCGGGACTGCGATGCTGAGCGAATCGCCTGGTGTGTAGCTGAGGCCGGAGTCCCGCAGGTCGACGACGACGTGGCGAACGTCCTTGCTTGAGCCAGGCCTGGTGAGCGGTTCGGCGGCGACCACCCGCACCTCGCGTCCGAGCGGCACCGCCGGCGCGGATGTCGTCGCTGGCACGGCGGGCCGGGCGGGCGCTTCGGCAAGCAAACGCTTCAATGCGAGCTGCGTCGCCTTGGCGCCGGGCACGCAGAGGCTGATCGAGCCCTCGCGTCCCTCGGCCAGCGCCTCTGCGTAGCTCTGGCACATGTAGCCGCACTGGCCGCAGTCGAGCTGGCCCATCGCCGCCATCAGGCGCTGCGGCAGCTTCCGGCCTTCCGCCAGCGCCAGCCGCTCCGGGAGTTCCAGCACCGGGTCGTGCCAGGGGAAGTCCTCCGCCGGTTCCGGCGCCGATGGAGCAGGGGCGATGGAGACGCCGGCGCCAGCGCCACCATAGAGACCGGCCAGGAAGCCATTCAGCCAGGCGCGCTGCACAGGCGAGAACGGCGCGTTCTCCGGGATCAGCGGAAGCAGCGGCGTGATGGCGTTCATGCCAGCGCCTCCACTGCGCTCCCCCTCCCCTCGCGGGAGGGGGTTGGGGAGAGGGGGTCGGGTCGCGGCGTTGGCCCCATCCCCCCAACCCCCTCCCGCGAGGGGA
>JBGPND010000346.1:0-3495 GCA_041487355.1 Acetobacteraceae bacterium
CCCGGGCAGCCCTGGGTATCAGGCGGGCTGCCCGCGACAACGGACGAGACCCGGCAGGGGCGGAACGACACGCTGGCCGGAGACACCGAGCCGACTGCCGAGATAGTCCCAGAAGGCCACACCGAGCTTGGCGCAGGTCTTGCCCAGGCCAAGGAAGGCATCGCGGCAGTCACGCCCCACATCGCTGCGCGTTCCTGCGCTGATCTTGCGCCGGGTAACCTGGCAGCGGATGTCGTTCTCGGAGCCGTTGGTCTGCTTCGCAGCCCAACTGTGCAGCGGGGTTTCCGGCCGCTCCAGCACCATCAGCAGTTCGGCCTTGTTGGCGTGGAGCCGCGCCAACAAGCGATCCAGGGTGACGAAGCCCGTGCGGCAGCGGAAGATGCGATCGAAGCGAGCCCGCAGCGCGAGGCGGCGTTTCGCGCTGGGTGCGATCCGATACGCTTTGAGATCGGCGTAGAACCGCCAGATCAACCTGCGGATACGCTGTTGGGCCGCACGGTGCAGATCGGTGAAGGCATCCAGCTTGTGCACCAGCCGTTCCGCATGCACCCAGCAGAGCGCGTGCTGGCCGACTGCGAACTGCCCGGCCCCGCCTTCGCAGGGGCAGGCTTTGTCGCTCAGTACAACGGCATCGCGCAGGAAGTCATGCGCGTGGATGCTGCCCCAGAGGGCGCCCTCGGTGGCGATCTGCACCGGATCGGGTGTCGTGGTCAGGGCGGTGAAGCCGAGCCGCTCAAGCTGTGCCGACCAAGCCGCCTGATCGGCAAAGGCCGTTTCCGACTGTTCGGCCAGTCGGGCGATCAGCGGCGCGGACAGCGCGCGGGTGCGCATGTAGTGGAAGGCCGTGTCGTTCAACACGAAGTCGGTATGGCCGGCACGCAGCAGGCCTGCCACCGGACTTGATCCGGTGGTCGAGAAAGTTCAGCCGGCTCTTCGATGGCCGAGTGCCGAACCAGGTGAAATACTCGTTGCCGATCTGTGTGCAGAAGCCGTTCCTGGCCCCCGCCTTCGCAGGGACAAGCTTTATGGCGCGCGCCGGTATCGTCGACCGAAACCCAGTTCGCGCTCTGCAGGCCGGCGCGAAGGACATCCCGAGCTTCGTCAAGGAAACCATCCTGCGTCTCGGTCAGCAGCCGCTGGATCTCACGTTTGGAGATCGACAGACCGACCGACTGCAACAAGCCCGCCAGACGGGGCAGCGTCGTTTGGCCCTGGTGGTATTGCATCAACACGAAGCGGCGCAGGTCCGGGCCGAAGTGCCCCTTGGTCCCCTCCGGCAGCGGCGCGACGATCGTCTGACCGTCCGGCGTCACCCAGCGTTCACGCCGGTAGCGGATCGCATGCACCGACAGCACAAGCTCTTGCACGAGATAGGTCTCGTAGCCCTTGAAGCGTGATCCTGCCGGGACTGCGGCTTTGAGCACCCGATCCTCGATGCTGACCCGAGGCCTGACCTTGCCGCGACCCGGCCGCTTCTCTTGCTTGGCGGGCCTGGCCGGTTCGGTCGCTTTGTCCATGCCGCTGGGTTTGATCGGCGGTGGACCTTTCAGACCTTTCAGCCGCGCAATCTCCGCACGTTGCTCGGCAACCAGTTGCTTGAGGGTCGCGACTTCGCCCATGAGACCAACGACCAGAGTCTCAAGCTCTGATCGGCTTAGCTCAGGCGGGACGGATGGCGGCGGCACATCCAGATAGAATTGTACTTTCCCGCGTCGGGGGAATCCCCAAAATGCAAAACGCCCGGGGTTTTGCCCCTATTACGCGGGCATGGTACAAGCCTCTGGAATCGCGTAGAGATTGGGTATCGACGCCAGTCTCAACGCCCGGACAGAATCTGCCATACCCACCATGCACGACAATACTCTGCTGCCGTTCTCCCTGCCAAGCATCTGCCACAAGAAGGTCACCGCTGCCTTTGATGGCGGAAGGATCAGCTCCGACGGCGGCGTGCTGCTGGTGGCCCATGCCGACAGGCAACTCGGCCTGGTCGACACGCTGGCCGTGGTCATCCCGGATCATCGGGACCCGGCGCTCATCACCCATACATTGGCTGACATTCTGCGGGCGCGCGTCTTCGCTATCGCCTGCGGCTACCCGGATGCCGATGACCTGGATGATCTACGCAAGGACCCGGCCTTCAAACTCGCCTGCGGACGACTGCCGGAGACCGGTGACGATCTGGCCTCGCAACCAACCATGTCGCGGTGGGAGAACGCGCCCGATCTGGGCACCCTGATCCGGCTGAACCATGCCCTGGTGGATTTGTGGTGTAAGAGCCACCGGCGCCCGCCCAAGGCCATCACACTCGATATCGACGACACGGCCGATACCGTGCATGGCCACCAGCAGCTTTCCCTGTTCAACGCCCATGGAGCCTGCCCTCGGGCCTGACCCGAGGGGATGAGCGGTGCTTCCTGCCGATCCATGTGTACGACGTAGAATCCGGCCACTGCGTCATGACGGTCCTGCGTCCTGGTAAGACGTCAGACGGCAAAGAGGTCCGTGCGCATCTGCGCCGGCTGATGCGTCGCATCCGCCTGCACTGGCCACGTACCCGCATCACCATCCGCGGCGACAGCCATTATGGGCGGCGGGAAGCGATGGACTGGTGCGAGAAGAACGGCGTCCAATACCTCTTCGGACTGTCCACCAACGCGACCTTGGCAGCTCAGGTCTACGCGAAAGCCGACGAGGTGTGCACCAGGCGTGCAGTCGGCAACCTCGACGTGGTGCGCGACTTCACCGAGACCAGCTACGCCGCCAAGTCCTGGCCCTGCTCCCGCCGTATGGTGGCGCGGGTCGAGGCGACGCGGCGCGGCCTCGATATCCGCTATGTCGTCACCAACATCACGCATTGTGCGCCCGAGTGGCTCTACAGCAGCCTCTACTGTGCCCGTGGCCAGGCCGAGAATCTGATCAAGCGGCACAAGAGCCAACTGGCTTCCGACCGCACCAGTTGCCGTTCGCCGCTGGCGAACCAGATGCGCCTTGTCCTGCACACGGCGGCCTACTGGCTGATGCTGGCGGTGCGCAACGCCATCCCGCAACCGCAGCCGCTGGCCAACGCCGAATTCTCCACCGTGCGGCTGCGGCTGCTGAAGATCGCGGTGCGGATCAAGGAGACCACCAGCCGGGTCAGGCTCGCATTCGCCGCGAACTGCCCGGATGCCTCGCTGTTCCGCGGGCTGATTGGCGCGTTGGTCCTGCGCCCGACGTGAACTGCGGGGCGAATGCCCCGGCCGAACCCGTCCTGACCAACCCCAACGCCTTACAGACATAGCCTGAAACGCGGTTCACCCAGCCACCGGTCGCCGCAGCCATATCCATTCCTATTATATAACGTCGTGGCGGCGCACTGACGCCGTGAATAAGATGGGCTAGAGCGCTTTCATCATGACTGGAAATAACCGGCATGGCGGATGAAGTTTTTGCACTCCTGTGGCGACACGCAGTCGGTGATGGACCCGAGCGCCTTCCAGAGAGCATCGACCGTCC
>JBGPND010000347.1:0-3480 GCA_041487355.1 Acetobacteraceae bacterium
AACGCCGCGCCTTACGGGCGTGCTGCGCCAGCTCGATGCCGGGCTTGCGGCGCTGAAGTCGGGGCTCGGCGCGGAATGGCGGCAGACCGCGGTCCTGGTGATGACCGAGTTCGGCCGCACCGTGCGGGTGAACGGCACCAAGGGGACGGACCACGGCACCGGCACAGTCGCCTTCGTGCTGGGCGGCGCCGTGGCCGGTGGACGCGTGGTGGCGGACTGGCCCGGCCTTGGCGCCGGCCGACTGCTCGACGACCGCGATCTGCAGCCCACCAGGGACCTGCGCGCGATCGCCAAGGGGCTGCTGACCCAGCATCTCGGTCTCGGCGCGCCGGCGCTGGCGAGGGTGTTTCCGGACAGCGAGACGGCCCAGCCGATGCTGGGCCTGACGCTCGCCTGACCGATTGACGCCCCCGCCGGCCGCACGTCATCTGCCGCCGGCGGCAGGAGCGTGCGGATGAACAAGGCGGTGGCAGCAGTCGACGAACCGCGGCAATGGGAGCGGCTGATGGCGATGGCGCGGATCGGCGCCATTCCGGGCGATGGCGTGAACCGCGCCTGCCTTACCGAGCTGGATCGCCAGGCACGCCGTCTGCTGATCGCCTGGGCGAAGGAGATCGGCGCCACGGTGTCGGTGGACGCCGCGGCGAATCTGTGGCTGCGGCTCGAGGGGGGCGATCCGCACGCCGCCGCCGTGGTCACCGGCAGCCACATGGACACGCAGCCGAACGGCGGCCGGTTCGACGGCATCTACGGCGTCATCGCCGGTCTGGAGGCGCTGACCACCCTGCACCAGTCCGGCGTGACGCTGCGTCGTGCGGTCGAGGTGGTGGCCTGGACCAACGAGGAAGGCGGCCGTTTCGCCCCCGGCTGCATGGGCAGCATGGCCTGGAGCGGCCACCGGCGCATCGAGGAATTCGCCGACGTCGTCGATCCCGAGGGTGTGCGATTCGCCGATGCGCTGGCGACGCATCTCGCCGCCGAGGCCGACCTGCCGCACCGCCCGCTCGGCAGCCAGCCGCACGCCTATGTCGAGGCGCATATCGAGCAGGGACCGCTTCTGGAGGCGGAGGGGCTGGATATCGGCGTCGTCACCGGCATCCAGGGCAGCCGCTGGTTCATCGTGACGCTGACCGGCGAGACCGCGCATGCCGGCACCACGCCCTTGGCGCTGCGGCGCGACGCGGTGCAGGACATGCTGCGCGCGATCACTGCGCTGAACGCCTTGATGCACGATCCGAAGGATATGCTGCGCTTCACTGTGGGACGGATCGTGGTGGAACCAAACACGTCGAACTCGGTGGCGAGCCGTGCGAGCTTCACCATCGACTTCCGCCATCCCGACAAGGACGTGCTACTGGCCCGCGGCAACGCGGTCGCCGGCGTGGTGCAGGCCGCGGTGCGCGATGCCGGCGTGACGGTGCAGGAGACTTTCCACGCGCTGCCGGTGGAGTTTTCGCCGCTGGTGATCGATGCAGTGGAGCGCGCCGCGACGGAACAGCGCTGCCGGCACATGCGTTTGCCGTCAGGTGCATTCCATGACGCGCAGTTCGTCGTGCCGGTGTGCCCGACAGGGATGATCTTCGTCCCGTGCCGCAAAGGAATCAGTCATAACCCCGCGGAATATTCCGAACCGTCGCAGTTGGCGGCGGGAACACGGGTTCTGACACAGACCTTGGCCGAGTTAGCCAACACCTAGCACGCTGACGCAGACAGCCGATCCTCTTGGTCGTGCGGACAACGCCCTCCCCCCCGCATGTCATTGCGAGAAGCGAAGCGACGAAGCAATCTCGATGCTCGAGGAATTGCCCTGCCATAACGAAGTACTGCGGCTTCATAAGTGTCCGCCGCGAAACAATCGCTGCAAACCCTGCCGCGTACTCGTCATCCCCGCGAAAGCGGGGACCCAGGCCCACACTGGGTCCCCGTTTTCGCGGGGATGACGGAACGAACAGCGGTCGTCGTGTTCAGTGGAGCGATTATTTCGTGGCAAGTCCTAAGCTGGCGATTGCTTCGTCGCTTCGCTCTTCGCAATGACACGAGGATAGCAATTGTAGGGCGGAACAGCGCAGCGCATTCCGCCCTACGACGCATCAAGCCCGCGACGTCGGCTGCTTCGCGCGCTTTCCCTCGTCCGACGACCGCCACAGATACCACGACGCGATCGACCGGAACGGCGCCCAGGCCAGACCGATCTCGGCCAGCGCCTTCGGCTTCGGCTGCACGTCCAGCCCATACAGCAGCCGATACCCCTCGCGCACGCCGAAATCGTCCACCGGCAGAACGTCCGGCCGGCCGAGCGTGAAGATCAGCAGCATCTCCACCGTCCACCGCCCCACGCCGCGGATCGCGGTCAGGCGCTCGATCAGTTCCACATCCGGCAATCGCGCCGAACCACGGCGCGTCGGCACCGTGCCGTCCAGCGCCGCCGCACAGATCGCACGCATCGCGGCGATCTTGGAGCCGGAAAAGCCGCACGCCCGCAACTCGACTTCCGAAGTTGCCAGCACCAGCTCGGGTGGCGGGAACGCACCCACCGGATACAGCGCCTCGAACCGCGCCAGGATCGCCTGCGCCGCCCGGCCGTGCAGTTGCTGGTGGGCGATCGCTCGCATCAGCGCCTCGTACGGGCTGCGCCGCCGCTGGATGCCGAGCCGCGGCGGTCCGACCCGGCGGATCAGCGCGGCAAAATTCCTGTCGCGCCGGAGATGGCGCAATGCTTCCTCGCTCATGGCGCGCTTATCGCCGGTTCATTGGTATATCGCAACCGTGACTTGCCACCGCCCCCCCGGCCGGCCGTAAGATACCCGCCAGTATGCAACAGGAACGCCCCTGGCTCCTCCAGCAAGAAGATGACGAAGCCGCCAACCGGCAGACGGCCAGCCTCGGCGGCGTGGCCATCACACTGCTGCTGCTGGTGGTCGGCCTGTTCCTGGTGCGCGAGCTGCACGCCAAGGCGGCGATCGAGGACTGCCTGATGGCCGGGCGGATCAACTGCGATCGGTTGGTACCAGGCCACTTCTGACCCCCGGATCAAGTCCGGGGGCAGGCCCGCGGATCAAGTCCGAGGGCAGGCCCGCGCATTGACGCGCGCGGCGTCTCTCTTCAGCGTGCCGCCCATTGCAGCAGGACAGTGGGGGCAGGATGCGCATTGCCGAGATGGACTGGCGGATGGTGGAGGACTGGGTCCGCCACGACGACCGCTGCGCGCTCCCGCTCGGCAGCACCGAGCAGCATGCCGGCTTGTCGCTCGCCACCGACGCAATCCTCGCCGAACGCGTCGCGGCGGAAGCAGCCGAACCGCTCGGCGTGCCAGTGTTCCCCGCCCTGCCCTACGGTCTGACGCCCTACTTCACCGCGTTCCCCGGCACCGTCACCCTGCGCGTCGCCACCTATGCCGCGGTGCTGCGCGACGTGCTGGACAGCCTGAAGCAGGCCGGCTTTCGCCGCGTGCTGATCGTCAACGGCCATGGCGGCAACCAG
>JBGPND010000348.1:0-3474 GCA_041487355.1 Acetobacteraceae bacterium
GGCCCAGTCCCCCATCAGCAGCATGCCCATCTCGCCCTTCATGAAGCGCGGGACGAAGGTGGTGTAGTCCTGGCCGGCGATGCCGGGATCGGACCAGTTTCCGAAGTTGCGGAACTGCCGGAACGCGGCCAGCACCTCGGGACCTTTCAGCGTCTTCGCATCGAGCTCCATCAGCGCCTTGCGGTAAGCCTCGAGGCTGATGCCGCACAGCGCGATCTCCCACTTCATGCCGTCGTCCCATTTGATGCCGCCGTTGGCGATCGGTGTGATGCCGGCGGCTTTCATCTTCTCGGCGACGGCATTGAATTCCGCCCAGGTGGCGGGCAGCTTCGTCAGGCCGACGCGATCGGCGGCCTTCTTCGAGACGAACAGCGTGTTGATGCGATACGCCTGGATCGGCAATGCGATCCAGTGACCGTGTGGTTTGCTGAGCCGCGCGAGCTCCGCCGGCACCACGGCCTCGTAACCGGCGGCCTTTACCATTGCGTCGAGATCGATTACCGGAGCGATCTTCGACCAGGCGGCGATCTCCGGTCCCTTAAGCTGTGAGGCAGCGGGCGGATCACCGGCGATGATCTGCGCGCGCAGCTTGTTCATCATTTCGGTGGTGAAGCCTGGGACCGGATTGTGCTCCCAGACGCCGCCCTGTCTTTCGATCTCCTTGCCGAGCGCCATCATCGCGGCGCCGCTGGAGCCCGAGCTCCATTGCGAGATGACGGTGACCTTCGGCTTGGCCGCGCCTTGCGCGCGCGCGAGGCGCGGCAAGGCGAGCACGGCGCCACCAGCGGCCAGCACGGCACGGCGACTGATGCGGTGGTCTTGCATGTGGCTTCCCTCCCGGTTCGCGCTGAACGCCGCTCAGGTCAGCGGACGTTGTCGACCGCCTCTGCCAAGCGCTTCTGGCCTTCCTCCGGGCTGACGCGGTTGTCGTGTACGAACTCGGTCAGCACATCGATCATCGCCGCGGTGATCTGGTTGGACTGCGCCATGTTGTGCGCCAGGCTCAGCACGACGCGTTCACCCTTCACGGCATCGGCCATCGCTTGCGCTGCCTCGCGCTGACCGTCGCTGAAACCCTCGGCGGACAGATTGGTATCGGTGCGCACCGGGATGGAGCCGGTGATCTGCGAATACATCGGGCCGAAATCCTTGCTCATGACGATCTTCGCGAGCAGTTTCTGGCCTTCCTGGAATTCCGGCTGCTTCTTTTGCCAGAAGATGAATTCGTCGGAGTTGAGATCGAATGCCACCTTGCCGTCGTCCTGTGGCGCCGGGCCAATCAGATAGTCGCTGAACTGGAAGCCGGCGTGCTTGAACACGCCCTGCGCCCAGCCGCCCATCAGCAGCATCCCCATCTCGCCTTTCATGTAGCGCGCGAGGAATGTGCTGTAGTGCTGGCCAGCGGCGCCGGGGTCGGACCATTCGCCAAGCTTGCGGAACTGGCGGAAGGCGGCCAGCACTTCCGGGCCCTTCAGGGCCTTGTCATCCAGTTGCATGACCGCCTTGCGATAGGCATCGGGGCTGATGCCGCAGAGCGCGATCTCCCACTTCATGCCATCGTCCCACTTGAGCCCACCATTCGCCACCGGCGTGATGCCGGCTGCCTTCATCTTCTCGGCGATGGCATTGAACTCCGCCCAGGTGGCGGGCAGCTTGGTCACGCCAACGCGTTCGGCCGCCTTCTTCGACATGAACAGCGTGTTGATGCGGTAGGCCTGGATCGGCAGGGCGATCCAGTGGCCAAACGGCTTGCTGAGCCGGACAAGCTCGGCCGGCACCACGGTCTCGTAGCCGGCCTCCTTCACCTGGGCGTCCAGATCGACGACAGCACCGATCTTCGACCAGGCGGCGATTTCCGGGCCCTTGAGCTGTGAGGCGGCCGGAGGATCACCGGCGATGATCTGCGCGCGCAGCTTGTTCATCATCTCGGTGGTGAAGCCGGGCACCGGGTTATGCTCCCAAATGCCCCCCTGCTTCTCGAACTCCTTGCCGAGTGTGGTGATGGCAAGACCGTCGCTGCCTGCGCTCCATTGCGAGATGACGGTGACCTTGGGTTTGGCGCCCTGGGCATGGAGCGCGGCCGGAGCGGCGACTGCTGCGACTGAACCGGCAAGCAAGCTGCGGCGGCTGATCATGGACATTGTTTCGATCTCCCATTGGCGGCGGTGCGTGGCAGGCCCGGTGCACCGTTGGCACTGTTCAAGCAGATGGTCGCGGCGGTGACAAGGTCTTCGTATATGTTATAAAAGACTGCGGCAGGTGCGCGTGCCAACCGACGGGGACCGAATGTGCTGATCAGAGAGGGCCTCGGAGCCCAGGCGTACCAGAGCCTGTGCAGCGACCTGATGGCCGGCCGCTACGAACCAGGACAGAAGCTGAAGTTGCGGGAGCTCGCTGATCGGCTGGGCGTCAGCGTCACGCCGGTCCGCGAGGCGCTCGCACGGCTGATTGCCGATCAGGCAGTGGTCCAGGTCGATCATCGCTCGGTCCGCGTGGCGGTCATGAGTCTCGAACGCTTCAATGAGGTTCGCGAACTGCGTCTGGAACTCGAGGGCAGGGCCGCGGAGCATGCCGCTGGTTGTGCGACGGAGGAGGACATCGAAGAGCTGCAAGCGATTCATGACCGGCTGGTCGACGCAAGGGCACGCGAATTATATGCCGATATCCTGCTCGCCAATCAGCAGTTCCATCTGCGTCTGTGCCGAAGTGCGCGGATGCCTGTCCTGCTGCGGCTGGTGGAAACCCTCTGGCTGCAATGCGGCCCGCTGATGAACGGCATGACCCGTTGGCCGATCGCCAAGCCGAAGCAGCATCCGCACGTCACCGTGATCAAGGCCCTGCGTGCGGGCGACGGCCGTCTGGCGCGCGAGGCGCTGCAGGCGGACATCTGCATGGCGACCGAGGCGCTGCGTCGCTATCTGACCAGCCACGCCGATCGGCCGGAATGGGCCAAGCGGTCACTGGCGCCAGCCGACGCGATGGCGGGTTAGGAGAAGCTCGTGCAGAGGGACCGTCAGGCGCGGCCGCCGCTAAAGGCGTTGAAGGTGATCAGCGTGTAGGTGTCCTTCACGCCCGGCAGCGTCTGGACCTTCTCGGTAACGAACAGGCCGATGTCCTGCTCCGGCTCGAGATAGAACTTGCCCAGCAGGTCATACTGGCCGGATGTGGAGTAGAGCTCCGACATCTGCTCGATGGTATCGGCCGCCTCGCGGGCGACCTTGTAGGCCTGACCCATCTCGCATTTGATCTGTACGAATATCGCCCGCATGCGGCCTCCTGGCTCAAGCGGCCGCGATCGACGCGGCCAGCATGCGGAAGCTTACACCATTTCTCGAAGACGATGACCCACCTGCGCTACCCCCACCGTCATGGCCGGGCGTGTCCCGGCCATCCGTCGCGCCACCGGTGCTGGTACGGGTTGCCGGGTGATCCCCGGATCAAGTCCGGGGACGGCCATGACGGTGAAAGGATGAA
>JBGPND010000349.1:0-3414 GCA_041487355.1 Acetobacteraceae bacterium
AACCCCATAGGAGTGCCACGATGACCGAAGCAACCAAGCATCCTGAAGGCGAGCCCTGGCAGTGGTCCGAAGCCACCTGGCGGGGCATCGTCGGCCGCGCCCGCGCCGGCCGCAGCCTGAAGCCGAAGGCCTGGCCGGACGGTGCGCGCTGCGCAGTGGCGATTTCATTCGACGCCGACCACGAGACAATCCCGCTGCGTGACGGCGACGAGAGCCCGATGCGCATCAGCCAGGGCCAGTACGGCAACCGCCAGGCGATGCCGCGCATCCGCAACCTGCTGGAGCGCGAGGCGATCCCGGCGACATTCTTCTATCCCGCTGTCTCGGCGCTGCTGCACCCGGAGGAGGTGCGCGCGACCGCCGACGACGGGCACGAGATCGGCATCCACTCCTGGATCCATGAGGCGAACACCAGCCTCAGCCGCGAGGCCGAGCGCGACCTGACCTTCCGCGCAGCGGAGACGCTGGCACGGATTGCCGGCCGCGATCCGGTCGGCATGCGCACGGCGAGCTGGGACTTCTCGGTCAACACGCTCGACATCGTGCGCGAGCTGCGGCTGCTCTACGACAGTTCGCTGATGGCCGACGACGATCCGTATGAGCTGATGGACGCGGGCGAGCCGACCGGGATCGTCGAGCTGCCACCTGAATGGATTCGCGACGACGCGGTCTACTTCAACTTCGTGCGCTTCTCCGCGCTGCGGCCCTACACGCCGCCGTCCGCGGTGGAGGAGATCTTCACCGCCGAGTTCGACGGCGCCTGGGAGGAAGGCGGACTTTTCCTGCTGACGATGCATCCGCACATCACCGGCCATCGCTCGCGCCTGCCGCTGCTGGCGCGGCTGATCAGGCACATGAAGGCGCGCGGAAAATGCTGGTTCGCGACCCACGCGCAGGTGGCGCAATGGTGCAAGGATAATGCATGAGGCGTTGCGGCGACGGCGCCATGCGCATATGATGCGCATGGAGCAATACAGCCATGACCTACATCCCCCATGGGCCGAAAAAGCCCGTCAATATGACACTGAGCGAGGACCTCGTCCGCGAGGCGCGTAGTCTGACGCGCAATCTGTCGGAAACGGTCGAGAAACTGCTCGCCGACTATGTCGCGGCCGAGCAGGCAAAGCGGGCCGAGAAGGAGCGCCGCATCGACGAAAGCATTCGCCTGTTGATGGAGCACGAGCAAAAGTACGGGCTGTGGGGTGAGGAGTTTTCGACTCTGTAGATGGCGCAGTTCGACGTCCATCGGACAACCGGACGCAATACGGCGGGAACGCCTTATGTTGTCGTGGTGCAGTCCGCACGGTACGACCGTCGCGGTCGTCGGGTTGTCATCCCGCTGGTCATTCTACCGCCAGGCAATGATGGCGACCAAAATCTCACGCCTGGATTTCAGATCGAAGGCCGCGAAGTCTTTCTCGATGCTCTGCGGATCCTGACCGTGGATGCTGCTACTCTCGGCCAGCTTGTCACATCCCTCGCCGACGACGCGTCGAGCGGCCGCATCATCAACGCGATCGACTCAGTCATCACGCGCGCCTACGGCTGACCAACTCCCGCCCCGCCCTGTTTCTGCTACACTGCCCCAATCAGGGAGACACCGTGGGGTGATCCGGCCCGAGACACGTTACGCGAAGAGCGGCGATGTCCACATCGCCTACCAGATTGTGGGCGAGGGTCCGCTCGACCTTGTTTTCGTCAATGGCTTCATTTCCAACCTCGAGCAGCAGTGGGACGATCCTGGCTTCGCACATCTGCTGTCGCGGCTGGCGGCATTCTCCCGTCTGATCATCTTCGACAAGCGCGGCACCGGGCTGTCCGACCGGGTGCCACTCGACGCCCTGCCGACCCTGGAGCAGCGCATGGATGACGTGCGCGCGGTAATGGATGCGGCGCATTCCCGTCGCGCGGCGTTGCTGGGCTCCTCGGAAGGCGGACCGATGGCGATGCTGTTCGCCGCCACCTATCCGCAGCGCACCCGCGCGCTGATCCTCTATGGCGCCTACGCGAACTTCTATCGCTGGGTCTCGTCGCCAGAGAAGCTGGAGGCATTCGTCCGCAACGCCGAACAGACCTGGGGAACCGGCGAGATGCTGCGCGCCTTCGCGCCAGGCATGTTCGGCAACCAACGCTTCCGCGACTGGTGGGCGCGCTGGGAGCGGCTCGGCGCCAGCCCAAGCGCGGCGATCGCTCTGGCGCGGATGAACGCGCAGATCGACGTGCGCCACATTCCCCCGGCGGTGCGCGTGCCGACACTGGTGCTGCACCGCAAGGACGACGTGCGCATCAACGTCGAGGGCGGCCGCTTCCTCGCCAGACACATCCCAGGCGCGAAATATGTCGAGCTGCAAGGCAGCGATCACCTGATGTGGGTCGGCGATATCGACCGCCTGGTGGACGAGATCGAGGAGTTCCTCACCGGCGCGCATCTGGCGCCACCGCCGGTCGACCGCTCGCTCGCGACCGTGCTGCTGATCGAGGTGGCGGAAGCCGATCGTCTTGCCATCCGACACGGCGATGCCGAGTGGCGTGAGATGCTGCAACGCCTGCGCGGATTGATCGAGCGAGCACTGGAGCAACACCGGGGGAATCGTCTTGGCGGAGTCCGTCCCGATGGCGCCGTGCTCGCCAGCTTCGACGGCCCCGCCCGTGCCGTTCGCTGCGCCACCGCGATCCGCGATTCCGTCGCGCGCGTCATGGGTCTGGCGGTTCGCTGCGGCCTGCACACCGGCGAAGTGACACTGGGCAGCGACAGCGAGCCAGCCGGCGTTGCCATCCACCTCGCTTTCCGTGTGGCCGCCGCCGGCAGGCCAGGCGACGTCGTCGTGTCGCGCACCGTCAGCGATCTGGTCGCCGGCTCGGGCTTACGATTCCACAGGCTGCCGACCAGCCTGCGCGTCGGCGAGCCGGGCGAGGATGAACTCGGCCTCTATGTCGCCGACAACGAGGCGTTGCATCGACCGGCGCCCCTGCCCGCCGGCGCGAGCGACACCGCGCTGGAGGCGTTGAGCCCACGCGAACGACAGGTGCTGCGGCTGATCGCCGCCGGGCGCACCAACCAGGCAATCGCGGCGGAGCTGACCCTGTCCGAACACACGGTGAAGCGTCACGTCGCCAACGTGCTGACCAAGCTCGATCTGCCGACGCGGGCCGCCGCCGCGGCAATGGCGGCACGGGTCGGGCTGTCGTGATCCGAGTGATAGCGCCGAGCGGGGACGATGACTCTTTGTTGTCATCCCCGCGAAAGCGGGGACCCAGTAAACGCAGCACTATGCTTGCAGCTCTGGGTTCCCGCTTTCGCGGGAATGACGATTTCAAGTCAAGTCCTGCGGTCGGCGGCATGATCCGTTCGGACCATGCACGGCATGGCCCGTTCGGTCGAAGCGGAGCATCGGTCCCCACGGCAGAATCCCC
>JBGPND010000350.1:0-3395 GCA_041487355.1 Acetobacteraceae bacterium
CCGGCCGATATGTCAGGACCGACCACTACGCCGGGCAGGAGCATGAATCCGGCCCGGAGGACGAAAAGAGCGGCATCACGCTCGGCACGGCGATGACGATTTCGGGCGCCGCGGTCAGTCCGAACATGGGCTATCACTCCTCGCCCGCCACCGCGTTCCTGATGACCCTGTTCGACGTGCGCCTGGGCGCCTGGTTGCCCAACCCGGGTGCCGAACGGCAATGGAGCCCCGCCAAGCCCAGCAACGCGCTGTGGCCGCTGTTCAACGAGATGTTCGGACGCGCGAATGACCGGAAGGCGGACATCTATCTGTCCGACGGCGGACATTTCGACAACCTCGGCGTCTACGAGATGTTGCGGCGGCGATGCCGCCGGATCGTGGTGATCGATGTGGACTGCGATCCTGCGTACCACTATGCCGATCTCGGCCGCGCGCTGCGCATGGCATCGATCGATCTTCACGTGACGGTCGACTTCATCGCCCCGGTGATCAAGGGGGAGGCCAGCCTGAAAGCCACCGGCGCACTCGCCCAAATCACTTACCACGATGGAACCAAGGGTCTGCTGCTATACCTGAAGCCCTGGCTGCCCAACTACCTGCCCGCCGACGTGCTCGCCTATTGGGCGGATAATGACGACTTCCCGCATCAGAGCACGGCAGAGCAGTTCTTCGCGGAGAGCCAGTTCGAGAGCTACCGTTCGCTCGGGGAGCAGATCGTCAGCCAGGCTTTTGCCGATGCCGCCAGCTTGCCAACCGGCGACAGGCTGCGGCAGATGTTCGAGCGTGCGGCGATCGTGGCGCGCGATGCGCGCGAGGACGCGCGTCGTCTGACGCCCTGGCAGGAGCCGCCGCCGAAGCGGGGCTAAGCTTAAGCTGGCAATGCCTCCGGCGCCGGCGTGCCGTGGCGGGCGACGAAGTCTGCCAGTTCGGCACGCGAGGCGAGTGATGGCTGCGCACCAAGCCGCGTCACCGACAGTGCGGCGGCGGCGGCGGCGAAGCCGAGGCTTTCGGGCAGCCCGCGCCCCTCGGCCAGTGCGGCACCCAGCGCGCCGATATAGGCGTCGCCCGCGGCGGTGGTGTCGACTGCCTGAACGGCAACGGCGGGACAATGCAGGCAACGCGTGGGGTCGCAATAGAGCGCGCCGTCGCCACCCAGGGTGATCAGCGCACTGCGCGCACCCTGTGCCACCAGATGACGCGCCGCAGCCAGCGCGTCCGCGCGCGCGGACACGCCCAGCCCCGTGATCGCCGCGGCTTCCGTCTCGTTCGGCGCAATGATGTCGATGAGCGGCAGCAGTTCCGTCGCCAGCGGACCCGCCGGCGCCGGGTTCAGGATGACGAACCAGCCGGATGCGTGCGCGACGCGGATCGCATGCGCGGTCGCCTCGGCAGGGATCTCGTTCTGCAGCAACAGGACACCCGGGCCGCCGGCGCTCGCCAGGGCACGGTCGACCAGCGCCGTGTCGCATGCCGCGTTGGCGCCGGAGATCACCACGATGGTGTTGGCGCCTTCAGCATCGATGGTGATCAGTGCCGTTCCGGTGGGCCGATCCACCGGCACGATGGTGTCCGTGGCTATGCCGGCGTCGCGCAATCCGGCGGTCAGGTCGCGGCCGAACTGGTCGGCGCCGACGCAGCCCGCCATGGCGACTCGCGCGCCGAGCCTTGCCGCCGCGACGGCCTGATTGGCACCCTTGCCGCCGGCGGCGGTGAAGAAATCCTGGCCGAATACCGTCTGGCCCTTCGCCGGGAGGTGCACGCATCGCGCCACCAGATCCATGTTCAGGCTGCCGATCACCAGGACCCGCCTCATCGCGTTCGACATCAGCCCCTCCTGTCACCGCCCAACCATCATCACGGCAGCGTGAGACCCGTCCAGTGTGCATCTGGCAGCATTGCCCGTACTATGACATCAATCGTTGCGGCGATACGATCTGGGTAATGCCGGGGAGACGACTTCGGGGATGAACGAAACCGGCGGGAAAATGGGGGCCGTATGGGCTCTGCGGGGCCTTGTGGTCGCCTCCATCGTCTTGCCGTTGCTCGTCTGCATCGGTGGCGGCTGGCTCGCGTGGTGCGACACGCTTCGTGAGGCGACGGCCAGCCTGCAGAGTGACCTTGGCGTATCGCAGGAGCAGGCGACCAAGGTGCTCGACAGCCACATGCTGCTCGGTGGCCGGGTGAATGACCTTGTCGGCGGTCTGAGCGATGAAGCGGTGATCGCCCGCGAGCGCGAGCTGCATGACAGGCTCCGGGCGATGATCGCAGGCTACAAGCAGGTGACGGCTGTCGTGGTGGTCGGCCGTTCCGGCCAG
Organism: Acetobacteraceae bacterium; assembly: GCA_041487355.1. GTDB lineage: Bacteria > Pseudomonadota > Alphaproteobacteria > Acetobacterales > Acetobacteraceae > JAMXLO01. The sequence continues at coordinate 2,316 of JBGPND010000350.1, forward strand.
GCCCTGGTGGCGACCTCGCATTATCCGGCGGATCACAGCGTCAACTACAGCGATCGGGAATATTTCAAGACGCTGCGCGATTCGCATGTGCCGTTCCATATCGTTGGCATCATGGTCGGCCGCCACACCGGGAAAGACGTATTCTCGGTTGCCATCCGCAAAGGCGATGATCCGACCCGCTTTTCCGGTGTGATCCTCATCGGGGTCTCGCCAACCTATTTCCGCAATTTCGGTCGCGATATGTTCAGCGGTGACACCGACTACAGTGCCAGCCTGCTCCGCGACGACGGCACGCTGCTGGCGGGCTATCCCGAAATGCTGCAGTCCAGCCGGGGACCGCGGCACGACGAGTTCCTGGTGGATGCGATCGCGCGGATGCCGCTAGCGGGTCTGGTGCGCGGCCGCTCCACGATCGATGGCACCGATCGTATGGTCGCATACCGCAGGCTGGCGACGTATCCGGTGTATGTCGCGGTCGAACGAAGATGGGGCTCGATTGTCCGGGAGTGGCGCTCGCTGATGGCGACTCACCTGGTCTTCGGGATCCCCGCGACGCTCGGCCTGTTCGCGCTCAGCCTTCTGGCGATGCGCCAGGCGCAGCGGCAGAGCGACACGCTGGCGAAGCTGCGCGCGGAGGTGCACCGGCGCGAAATCGCCGAGGAGGCGTTGCGCCAGGCACAGAAGATGGAAGCGGTGGGACGGCTTACCGGCGGCATTGCGCACGACTTCAACAACCACCTGACCGTGATCAGCAGCAACATCGAGCTGCTGCAGCGCCGCCTGCCGCCGGGCAGCGAGTCTCTCGTGCGGCTGACCGATGCCGCGATGACGGGCGTGCAGCGCGCAGCGACGCTCACCCACCGACTGCTCGCTTTCTCGCGCCAGCAGCCGCTCGATCCGGAGCCGCTGGATGTCGGGCGGCTGGTGTCCAACATCTCGGACCTGCTGCGCCGGACGCTGGACGAGGCCATCGCCATCGAAACCGTGCTGGCCGGCGGACTGTGGCTCACACGGGTGGACGCCAATCAGCTCGAGAACGCGTTGCTCAACCTCGCGGTGAATGCGCGCGATGCGATGCCG
>JBGPND010000351.1:0-3359 GCA_041487355.1 Acetobacteraceae bacterium
AGCACGCTGGAGGTCACCGATATCGGCGATCAGGACGTCAGCCTGAGCTCGCTATCGCTGCTCGGAAACCCGGCTTTCAGCATCCTGACGCCGGTCGCTTCCCAGGTACTGCATCCGGGCGACCGCCTTGACGTCACGCTGCAATTCCTGCCGACCGCGGCAGGCGACGTGACATCGTCGCTCAACATCAAGAGCAACGATCCGACGAACGGGACGAATGCCCTGACCCTGGCGGGCCATGGCCACGCCGTGGTGCCGACCGCCACCATCGCCACACTGCAGAACAACTTCGGTGGTGCGGGGCTCGGCAGCAAGGTCAGCGAGTCGGGCGTCATCACGCTGCGCAACGACGGCGACAACCCGCTGGTCATCACCGGCATCTCGCTGCTCTCCGGCGGGGAGAACTTCTCGCTTACCAACGTGCCGGCCGATATCGCCACCAATCCGATCACACTGAACGCGGGTCAGACGTTCAGCCTGAATGCGCGGTTCGATCCGGGTCAGGTCGGGCTGCTGCGCGGTCTCGTGGATTTCGCCACCAACGATCCAGCGCACGCGCATCTGCAGGTGAGCCTGACGGGCACCGGCCTGAAGACGCCGGGCGACAACATGGCGCACTGGGGCAACGACTACTACGCGATCGAATTCCCGGCACTCGGCGATGCCGCGACGATCCGCGGCACGAGCGACGACGGCGGCAACTTCAGCGCCGTGCTGCCGGCGCAGCAGCAATACCACATCGTCGTGTTCGACCCGAAGACCGGGCTGATCGCGCACGGCTACGGCATCACCAAGACCTCCGGCACACCCACCAATGTGACCGCATCGCTCGTGTTCAAGGCGAGCACCGCGCCTGATTCGGATGGCGACGGACTGCCCGATGACATCGAGTTCGCACTGGGCACCAGCGCGAAATTGAAGGACACCAACAAGGACGGCATCGACGACTTCCTGTCCCTCAAGCTTGGCATAGATCCGCTCGGCGGCGTCGGGCTGCCGACCGGCGTCGTGGCGGGGACGGCGCTGAAGGGTACGGCGCAGGCGGTCACGGTGACCGGCTCGCCGTCCGATCCGACCAAGCTCACTGCCTATGTCGCGACCGGCTCCGCCGGCCTCTCGATAGTCGATGTGTCGACGTTCACCAAGCCGTCCGTGCTGGGTGCCATCAACCTGCCGGGTACCAGTACCAGCGTGGCGGTCGATCAGACACGCAATATTGCGGTGGTGGCCAGCAACGAGGCCGGTCTGAATATTGTCGACGTCACAGATCCGACGGCGCCGACGCTGCGCCAGACAGTCACCTTCGCCGATCCGGTCGTGCGGGTCACCGTCAGCGACGGCATCGCCTATTTGGCGACCGGCACGTTCGTGGCGCTGGTGGACATCGACACCGGCGACTTGCGGACCTCGCTCGATCTCAGCACCGTCGGCGGCAGCACGCTGACCGACGTCGTGTTCGAGAACAACACGCTGTTCACCATGGACAGCTCGCACACGCTCCGCGCGATCTCGGTTTTTGGTGATGCGTTGACAGTGCGTGACGGCATCACGCTGAGCGCTGGCAGCGGCCGCATCTTCGTGGCTGGCGGCGTCGCCTATGTGGCGGCGGCGAGCGGCAATAACACCGGCGGCTATCTGACGGTAGACGTGAGCAATCTGGACGCGCTGACGCTGATCGAGGGCGTGGACAACGCGAGCGTCGCCGGCGCAGTCATGGCGTTGAATGGATCCGGGCTCGCGATCGGTGTGCAGGCGCTGCAGCAGGCGCCGCCCAATCCGGGCGTGCGAAACGACCTTGACGTGATCAACGCGTCCGATCCGACGAAGACCGGACAGTTCGTTACCCGGATCAATCTACCGGGCGCGCCGAACGACGTGGTGCTGGCCAACGGCATCGCCTTCGTGGCCGATGGCGCCTCGGGGCTGCAGATCGTCAACTACGCAGCGCTCGACACCAACGGCATTCCTCCAACCGTGTCGATCAGCGTCGATCCGGGCACCGACCTCGATCCTGCCACACCTGGCATCCAGGTCGTCGAGGGGAGCACGATCCACGTGAGCCCCGCGGTGTCCGACGACGTTCAGATCCGCAATGTCGAACTGCTGGTGAACAACCAGGTAGTCGCCGACGATCCAGCGTATCCGTACGACTTCAACTTTGAGGTACCGACGATCGCCGCAGGCGGCACCACGGCGACGATTCAGATCCGCGCGACCGATACCGGCGGCAATGTGTCGCTGTCGAACCTGATCGTGCTGAACGTGAGTCACGACACGTTCCCGCCCACAGTTTCGAATGTCAGCGTCGCCGAGGGCGCCAGCCGCTTCTTCGTCCACTCGGTCGAGGTCACGTTCAGCGAGAAGCTCAACACGACCCTGTTGAACGCGTCGGGCATCACCTTCATCAACGTGGGAGCCGACGGCGCTCCGGGTGGCGGTGACGATGTCGCCGTGGCGTTCACCCTGGACAACCGCGCGGGCGGCCAGATCGTCTCGATCCTGCCCACTCACTTCCTGCTCCCGGGCAATTATCAGCTGGTTATCGACCCCTCGATCATCGCCGATCGGTCCGGCAACCATCTGGCAAGCGCGATCGTGCGCGACTTCACCATCCGTCCCGCCAGCAACGTGAAGGCCGCGAGCGGCGTTCCGGATATCGATCTGGCACCGTCGGCTAATCCAGGCCAGGTGATCGGTATCGCGGTGCCGTTCGACCCGACGACGGCGCATCTGACCTTTGCCGTCATCGATGTTAACGGCACCAAGTCGACCCGCGATGTGGCCGCCTCGCGTGCGGATGCATCGACCGGTACGGCGTTCTTCCAGGTGCCGTTCGATGCGATCACCGGCGACGATGTCGTCTATGGGCTGGTGGGCTCCACACGAACCGACTTCCCCGATGGCACATTCCCCTTGCAGATCGTCCCGGTGGTAGCCGGAATGACGGTGAACTCGGTCGCTTCGGACGGATCGAGCGCACAGGTGACGTTGTACGGGCTTGGTTTCATCGAAGCCAACAACAGCGAGTACCATTTCGGCTCGACGATCGTCATCGATGGCAGCTCGGGTTCCGGGCCTGACGTCTACCAGAGCTATCCGAACTATGTCCTCAACGGCACTGTCTATGTGCCGTCGATCCCGCTGAGCGCGGATTCGTTTGGCCCGATCCAGGTCAAGACAGCCGGCGGGATCAGTGCGCCGTTCAGCATCAATCTGACTGGCGTGACGTCGACCGCGCTGAGCGGGACGCCGACGAATGCGGCGATCGCGTCGGCGAATCCCGGTCAGGCGGTGACGCTGACGGGGACCGGTCTGTCGACCGGAACGGACGTTTTCCTGTCCTATACCGACAGCAACGG
>JBGPND010000352.1:0-3346 GCA_041487355.1 Acetobacteraceae bacterium
CATCGTGTCGTGTCGCCACACCGCCGCGATAACGTCGTCGATAGGTCCTCGGAAAGCGCCATACTGGGCGAGGTCTCGCACCTTCGCCTCAATGTCTTGGTCGGAGAGCGGCCGCTCCGTACTGCCCCTGGCATGGAGCAATGTGCGAGTGCTCCGCCGCCCACAGCGAGTCGAAACCGCGCTCCTCAAGCGCGACGGCGAGTTCGGCTGGGGAGATCGAGTATTCGGTGAAGAAGATCGACGCGCCGAATTCCATGGACCTGTGCCTTCACTGCTGATGGGGCGATGCTGGGCTGTTCCGGTCTCGGTGGCAAACCCGAATGCGCTTCCCCGTTCGTCAGCCACCGCAGCCTGGCACGGGCGGAGGGTGCCGTAGTTGCAGGGCTTGCACGCGTCCATGCGTGGGCGCGAAATCGTACCGTGGCCGTGTCACAGGCGACCTATGACTGGAGCACCAGGCATGCAAGGAGACCCCAAAGTGGCGCGGCAGGTCGAAGAGCTGGCGGCATTCGTTGCGGCGACGCAGTGGGAGGATGTCCCCGCTTTCGTGCAACACCATACCAGGCTCGTGCTGCTTGACACGCTGGGGGTGATCCTCGCCGGCGCAGAGTGGCCTGAGGTGCGGCAATTGCGCGAGCGGCTCGCGGGCGGCACCGGAGCCACGGTTTATGCCCGTGGCTGGCCGTCGCATGACGCACGCACCGCGGCGCTGCTGAACGGCATTGCCGGGCGGTCGATCGAGCTCTGCGAGGGCCTGCGCCTCGTCTCAGGTGAGGCAGCGATGCAGGTGCTGCCGGGAGTGCTGGCGGTGGGTGAGCAGGCGCGGAGCACCGGCCGCGACGTGCTGACGGCGCTGCTCCTTGGCTACGATGTCGCGGCACGGCTCGCCGTGGGGTTCACTCCGCGGCCGCTGGCGCACCAGAACGGTCAGGTATCGCTGTTGGCGGCGGCGGCGGCGGGCGCACGCCTGCGCGGTCTCGATGCGGGTGGGATCAGTTGCGCCATGCGGATCGCGACAACGCTGGTGCTGACGCCGAGCTACACCAACGCGGTAGCCGGCGCTACCGCGCTGAACGTCGCCGGCGGCATGAGTGGCTTTGCCGCCGCGCTGGCGCCTGAGTTGGCGCTCGCCGGCTTCGAAGCGCGGGAGGATGCGATCCAGGCGGCGCTGGGCCAGCTGGTCGGCGGAGGCTTCACGCCAGATGGCCTGTTGGACGAACTCGGCACGACCTGGCACATCACCCGCAACTATTTCCGTCTCTACGCGTGCTGCAACCCGATCCACCCGGCGCTCGATTGCCTGCAGCAGGCTCTGGCCGAATTGCGCCCGCGTCCTGACGAGATCGCGCACATCGACATTGCGACCTATGGCTTTGCCGCGGTGATGCGCAACCCGGATCCGCCGAACTATTTCGCCTCGAAGTACTCGCTGCCGCATGCCGCCGCCACCACGGTGGTGCGGGGACACGCTGGCCACGGTGCACTTGACGATGCTGCGGTGCATGATCCCGTCATCGTCTCGCTTCGCCACCGTTTAAAAGTAACAGAGGACCCAACGATGACCGCCCTGGCCCCGCGCCTCCGGCCGGCACGCGTGATGGTGGTCCTGACGGATGGCCGCAGCGCCACCTATGCCTGCGACAGCCACAGGGGTGACTTTCAGCAGCCATTCGCGGAGGCGGAGCTGCGCGGAAAATTTCGGGAGGTTGCTGGGGTCGCGCTGACACCGAAGGGGGTGACATTGGTTGAGCAAGCGGTGGATCACTGCGACCAGTGGGACAATGTCGGCGTGCTGACGGCGCTCTGCCGCCGTTACGGTCGCCCGTAATTGGAGAGAGACCGCCTTAAGCCGAGGTCTGGTCATGCTTCAGGGCAATGACGGCGATCGGCCCAACGGTCGTCAGGCGATGTTGACGACCCTTAGGTTCTACAGGGTCTCTACATACCATTCCGGGTAGTGCCGGGTCGTGTCCCGGGTCGTGAAGGGAGGCTAAGTCATGACTGCGCGATTCCAGTTCGGGCTTGTAGTCCGCGGGCAGGCGGAGCGGGGAGAGGACATCTCCCGCCGCTTCGAGGAGACCTTGGCGATTGTCCGCCTAGCCGATCGGCTCGGCTTCGACTCGATCACTAAGACCGCGCACTACAGCGCGTATCCATTTCAGATGCTGCAGCTTGTCCCCATGCTGGCGCGATTTTCTGCCGAGGCGCCGCGGCTTCGGCTCAACGCCGGGGTCCTTCTATTGCCGCTGTTGTCGCCGCTTCACGTCGCCGAGGAATTCGCGACGCTCGATGTGATCTCGGGCGGCAAGGTGATCCTCGGTGTCGGGCTCGGCTATCGGGATGTCGAGTTTAAGGCATTTGGTGTGCCCCGGACGCAGCGGGCACGCCGCTTCGAGGCCAATCTCGTGGCGGTCAGGCGGCTGTGGACAGAGGACAAGGTCCGGATGAAAGCCGGCCATTTCGAGCTCGACGAAGCCTCGTGCCTGCCGAAGCCACTGCAACGGCCGCATCCGCCGATCTGGGTTGGCGCCAATGCCGACCGTGCGGTCGAGCGAGCAGCCCGGCTCGGTGATTGCTGGTATATTGGGCCTGCGGTCGAGACCGCTACCGTCGAACGCCAGATGGACCTTTATCGTCGCGCGCTTGATGCTGCTGGCAAGTCGTTTCCTGCAGAGCTGCCAATGCGGCGTGAGGTCTTCGTCGCGAAGACCAGAGACGAGGCAATCCGCTTGTGCGCTCCGTATCTAGGCGCGAAGTATAGGGCCTATCATTCCTGGGGCCAAGAATTGCCGGAGGATGACAGTGGCTTCGACCAGGATTTCGAGAGCCTTATCGGCGACCGTTTTCTGATCGGGTCTCCCGACGAGGTCGCGGAGCAGATCCTAGCGATTCGCCGCCGGCTCGGCGTCAATCATCTGGTGATGAGCACAGAATGGGCCGGAATGGCGGAAAGCCTCGCCATTGAGACAATTGATATGATCGCGAAGGAACTGTTCCCTCGCGTGCGGCAGGGCCGGTGAGAGGACCCTCATTCTGGCCAGTGGCATCTCTCGATCGCCGAGCGTTGAGTCCGTAGCTTGGGTTGTGTTTCGGCGTGCAATTTTGACCCCCTGAGCCGGGGTTGAACTACCCGCTCATAGACCAACGAAGTTTGCCCCGAGCGTAGGATCCTGCGAACCGTGTTGCGCGAGATTCCCAGATCGCGGGCGATCTCCTTGATCGGCTTCCCCTTGACGAAGTGCTCGCGCCGTATCCGGCCGATCGTCTCCACAATCAGCATCCCCCACCACCCGCTCAAAACAAAGCAGGCAGCCAAACAGACCAGAATTCAGGGGGTCAATTTTGG
>JBGPND010000353.1:0-3260 GCA_041487355.1 Acetobacteraceae bacterium
ACGGTGCGGAAGCGTGTCGCCAGGGCGTCCCAGATCAGCAGCTTGCCGGACAGGCTCTCGCCGATGCCTAGAATTTCCTTCAGCACCTCGGTCGCCTGCAGCGTGCCCATCACGCCGGTGACCGCGCCGAGCACGCCGGCCTCGCTGCAGGTCGGCACCGCACCCTCGGGCGGCGGCTCGGGAAACAGGCAGCGATAGCAGGGGCCGCCTGCGTGCAGATGCGGCTTGAACACCGAAAGCTGGCCCTCGAAGCGCAGCACGGCGGCGGAAACCAGCGTCCGTCGGCCGAGCACGCAGGCATCGGCCACCAGGAAGCGCGTGGCGAAATTGTCGGTGCCGTCGCAGACGATGTCATATCGGGCAATCAGTTCGGCGGCGTTGTCGGCGTCGAGGCGCACGCCGAGCGGCTCGATCCGCACCTCGGGGTTGATCGCGCGCGCCGCCTGCGCCGCGGAGTCCGCCTTCGGCGCGCCGATCCGCGCGGTGGTGTGGGCGATCTGCCGCTGCAGGTTCGACAGCTCCACGTGGTCATGGTCGACGATGCCGATCGTCCCGACGCCGGCAGCCGCCAGATACAGCGCCAGCGGCGAGCCCAGCCCGCCGGCGCCGATCACCAGCACCCGCGCCGCTTTCAGCTTTGCCTGGCCGATGCCTCCCACGTCCTGCAGCAGGATATGGCGGGAGTAGCGGCGGATTTCGTCTTCGGTGAAATCGAGGTCCATGGCGCTAGGATATGGTGACACGGCGCCCGCGGACAGAGGACCGATTGCACGCATGAACGATGACCACGCCCTGGTGCTGTTCTCCGGTGGCCAGGACAGCACGACCTGCCTTGCCTGGGCGCTCGCCCGCTATCCGCATGTGGAGACCGTCGGCTTCGCCTACGGCCAGCGGCACGCGGTGGAGCTGGATTGCCGGGCGCCGATCCGCAGCGCGCTGACCCCCATGTGGCCCGGCCGGCTCGGCCCCGACCACATGGTCAACCTTGCCGCGACACTTGGCGGCCTCGGCGCGACCGCGCTCACCAGTGACACCGCGATCGCGATGACTGCGGAGGGCCTGCCAAACACCTTCGTCCCCGGCCGCAACCTGTTGTTCTTCACCTGCGCCGCCGCGCTGGCCTACCGCCGCGGCCTGCGCCGCATCGTCGCCGGTATGTGCGAGACCGACTACTCCGGCTACCCGGACTGCCGCGACGACACGGTCAAGGCGATGCAGCTCGCGCTCAATCTCGGCATGCAGCGCCGCTTCGTGCTGGAAACACCGCTGATGTGGCGCGACAAGGCCGCCACCTGGGCGCTGGCCGAAGCGCTCGGCGGCTCCGCGCTGGTCGAGCTGACCCGGACCGAGACCCATAGCTGCTATCTCGGCGACCGCACCCACCGCCACGACTGGGGCTATGGCTGCGGCACCTGTCCGGCCTGCGAGCTCCGCGCCGCCGGCTGGCAGCGCTGGCGCGCGGGCGCTGGCTCGGGTTCAATCGGCGTATCGTTGCCGCCAGGAGAGAGTGCATGAAGTCCCTCGCCCCGCTTGCCGCCGTTGCGCTGACCGCCATGCTGCTCGCGCCGCCGGCGCAGGCCCAGCGCTCACTGGATATCCGCGCGCGGACGGCGGGCGACCTCGCCGACCTGTGCGGCGCCAATCCAAAGGATCCGGCCGGAGACGCCAAGATCAACTACTGCCACGGCTTCGCGCAGGCGGCGGTGGACGTCGAGCTGAAGCACGCCGGCGGCAAGAAGCCGTTCTGCTTCCCGAGCCCGGCGCCGACCCGCGCCGCCACCCTGGGCGAGTTCGTCAACTGGGTGCGCGCCATGCCGGCGCACCGCACCGAGGGCGCGGTGGACGGGCTGTTCAAGTTCCTGGCCGAACGCTACCCCTGCAAATAAGTCAGACCCCCACCCCAGCCCTCCCCCGCTTCGCGGGAGAGGGGGTTCAAAGCGCCCCCTCTCCCGCGAAGCGGGGGAGGGTTGGGGTGGGGGCGTCAGGGCAAATCCGGTGGCGGGTAGTAGGGCCGGTCGCCCAGCGCCTGGACGCGCTGCCAGAACGCCTCGCCGCTCGCCTTGCCGACCTCGTCGAGATCGGCAGTCTGGCGCCAGATGTTCCATGAATCGGGATGCAGCCGACTGGCCTCCGCCAAGTGCGCATCGCCCTCGCCGGCGTTGCCATGCCGGCGCAGCCATACGCCCAAGCGGAAATGCGCCTGGGCCAATGCGATCTCCGGTGTGATGCGCGGCAATGTGCGCCGCGCCGCGTCAGTCGGGAGCGCGTGCCGGCCGGTCAACACCCAGTCGCGCACCGCATCCAGGTATGCCGTGCGCGCGGCCTGCCGTGCCGCCTGGTGCTCCGGCGCAAGCGTGCGCGTGGTGCGGTCCATCAGCCGGAAATGATCGGTCGAGCCCGCGGTCTCCGGCGGACGCACGATGCGGCCCGTCGCATCGATCCACACGGCCTGCGGCACGTTCACCATGCCGTACAGGTCGGCGACGCGATGATCTTCGTCGATCAGACACCAGTACTCCGCCTTGGCCTGCTCGATCCACTGCCGCGCATGCTCCGCGCCGCGGCTCTCCTCGGCGACGGCGACGATCATGAAACTGCTGGTCTTCAGGCTGTCGAACAATTGCTGCCACACGGGCAAGTCAAAGCGACAGCCTCACCAGGAGGCCCAGGTACTGAGGAAGACCCGCTTCCCCCGCAACGCCGAGAGCGTGTGCGGCACACCGGCGAGGTCAGGCAGCGTGAAGTCCGGCGCAATCAGCCCGGCCAGCGCGGTGTTGCGTTCATCCGCGCCGGCGCCGAGCACCCAGGTCTGGTTGGCCGCGTCATGCACCACCGGCCGGCCGAGCAACTGCCAGAACGCCGCCACGTCGACGCGAGCGTCGTGCGCGGCGCCTGCCGGCAACGGCACGCAGAGCTCGGCTTGGCACATGCCCTCCGGTTTCAGCGTCCAGCCGGTTGTGCGCGCAGCATCGTCGGCCGACAGCCATAGTCCGGTCGTCGCGGCGACTGTCGCCTCGCCTGTTTCGCTCAGGACGGTTGCCATCGGTGCGCTCCTCTCTTGCCCCGCCGCAGGCAAACACGTTCAATGGCGGGCACGCAAGATCGCAACGAGGGGGACATCCATGCCGAGGCTCGCGGGAAAGATCGCCTGGATCACCGGCGCCGGCAGCGGCATCGGCGAGGCCGCCGCTCTCGCACTGGCCGAGGAAGGTGCGACCACCGTTCTGACCGGGCGGCGCCGCGAACCGCTGGAAGGTGTG
>JBGPND010000354.1:0-2993 GCA_041487355.1 Acetobacteraceae bacterium
CCGTCCGCCGACGCCGGGACCGGCTTCCTGCGCGATCTTCTCCATCGAGGTCATCGCACCGGTCGCGAGCGTGAACGGGATCTTCGCCTTGGCGGCGGCCTTCGCCAGTTCCAGCTCGCCTTCGTGCCAACACAGGCCGGCAGCACCGGTGGGCGCGATCGCCATCGGCATGGAGACGGGCTTGCCGAACAGAGTAGTGGCCATGCTGCGGCCGGAGACATCGACCAGCGCACGATGCCGCAGCTTGATGCGCTCGAACGCGTTGCGGTTGTTGGCGACAGCGATGCCGTCCTCGCTGCCGCGATCGACGAACTCAAACACACCCTTTGGCAGGCGGCGCTTGGCGGCCGCACGCAGGTCATAGACATTCAGGCAACGATCGAGCGCGGTCATGGACTTCTCCCCAGGTGACTGAATGATGAAGCCAGGCGGGGGGTTGTCAAGCGAAGCGACCGACACCCGAGGGCGGATGTCGCGCGCCATGCAACGCGAGCTATTTTTTCCAGAAGCCCCGTTTCGACTCTGACAGAAGTTGCGTTCCCGGCCCTATCACAATGGGAACCATGCCGAGCGGGGAGGACGGCGGGATGTCTTGCGGCGGGGTCTGCGTGGTCTCGCCCGCCTCTGCAGTCGCGGGCGATTCCGCCGCCGCATCCTCGGCCAAACCGATTGCATGCTCCGTCGGATCCGTCATGGTGGCCGTCGGGTGGACGGTCCATTTCATTGAATCGGCGACACGATCCGGTGAGCCAACGGCACGCATCGCCGGATCGGCCGCATACTCCGGGGTCGGGGCCGGACCGTCGGGTGCGTGCGCCGCACCCTCGGCTGCCTCGCTGATCCCGGCTCCAGCGTCCTGCGCAAAGGGAGCATCGGCGGATGGCCCGCTGTCGAGCGCCGGCGCATGGACCACGGTGGTCACGAGTTGCATCGCCTCGGACCCGGGCGGCGGGCTGGCCTCCGGCGCCGGTCCGGGCGGTTCCGCCGATGTCGTGGCACCGCTGATCCAGTCATGCAGCAGATTGAGCTCGTCATCCGACAATTCCAGACGAGCGCCCTCGCACAGAGCCTCGATATTGTCCCGGAACGTTTCCGCCAGACGCTCACTCGCATGGGCGTCGGCCGGCGCGTGCCAGTCATAGTCGGTGTTGCCAAGGCCAGTCAGCACGAAGCTGATCGCATCACGCGCGATATAGGCGCCGGCCTCGGCACATTTTTCATAGACCGCCGTCGTCAGGGAGTATTGTGTCCAACCAAGGTTGGCTCCGCCGCTGAGTCGCCGAAGCTCGGCTGCCAACTCGGTGAACAGCACGCCATATTGCTGCGGCGTTAAGTCGGGGCAGCCGGAAACCTGCACCACCTTGGCGATCAGCGCGCGAAGTGGCTCCGACAGGGACGATGGCTGCGGTTCAGCGTGGGCCGCGCCGTCCCGCGGCGCGTGCATGGCAGGATTATAGGCATATCCCGGAGGCTGTGCGAGAATTGCGATGTGCGGATCACTGGCCGACCGTAGGAGGTCGGCGAATTTATCGCCACCCGGCCATCTGCCGTTGGCCACCTCGGGTATCATCGCCATGACGCGCTGCGCGAGATGCGCCAGCACGATTGGTTCGGTTTCGCCGGCCAGGACGCCGCGGACGGCGTCCAGGATCCTGGCGCGCAGCTGGACCGGGTCAGGAAGCGACGGACCGGTGGGTGACGCATCGGCAGCGGATGGCGGCTCCGCTTCATGGAGGCTGACCGTCCATTGCGTCGGGTCGCTCTTGTCAATCCGGATCGCCGGCTCGTGGCGCACCAGCTCCTCGACCAGCCGTGTGAGCGTGCCACAGCCGAACCAGCGGCTGTCGCGGAAACTCGTGAACTGCTGAAAGGCGTGGGTCAGGTCGCGGATCTGCTGCCGGCCGTTCTGCCGCAAGTAATGGGCAACGGCGCGCGCGACGTCAGGAACAGGATCGGGACGGTCCGAATAGGGCGTGTCGGCGGGCATGTCGACGACCGCTGCCGGGGGCCCCAGCCCCATGGCGCGCTCGATGAAGTCGTCCTGTCCCACGTGGAAGTCGCACGCCGCCCGATAGGCGGCGGCCGTCAGCTGGTCCGCCAGGATGGTGGTGCGCCGGTCGTGCTCGCGCAGCCGCAGCAGGACCGGGGCGAAGTCCGCATCGCCAGACAGGATAATGAACTCATCGAAACGGGTCTGGTGTTCCAGCGCATCGATGATATCCATCACCATCACGATGTCGGCGGAGTTCTTGCCTCTGCTGGTGAGCGGCGGGCAGTCCACCACGGAGAAGCCCGCACGGGTGAAGTAGGCGCGGTATCGGCTGAAGGTGGGCGGCGCGTCCTGGGCGTATCGTCCCGGGCGGTACTGGTTTGTCGCGGCCGCCCTGATAATCCCGCTGGGATTGAGGTAACACTTGCGGACCAGGATGTTCCGACGCGCCATTTGCGAGCCTTCGGCGATCGCCTCGGCATGTCCGCCTGCCTCGAAAAAGCGCAGCCATCGGTCCGGCTGGGTGGCAAATAGCTCCGCCGCCTCCGGCCGGACGCGGTGCAGGCCACCGAATACCTGGTCGAAGTCCACGAACAACGCCGTGCGGATTGCCAACGCCGTCATTGGAAATTCCTTGGCATCGCCGGGTGCCGTCAGGGGCATGGTCACACCGGTGCGTAGTCGCAATTACCACAGTTCACAAACGGCAGCAAGAGTCACCGATTGATACCTCGCCGACGATGCGCCGCGCCGAAGAAATCCGGCGCCCTTGGACAGACCATGCTGTCTCGTGCACGCGCCGCTGCGCCCCAGCCACCCCGGAACGACCCCCTGCCCGCGGTGCGCCCGCACGTCAGCTCGCATCCGACTCCCGCAGCACTTCCGTCTTCACCGGCAGGACTTCGCCCAGCCACACCGCATTGAGCGTATGGTCGTCGCGCGGGCGGCCGGATTGCGGATGCACCAGCACCGTCAGCCCCATGCGATTCAGCATCAGGAACGG
>JBGPND010000355.1:0-2939 GCA_041487355.1 Acetobacteraceae bacterium
CCCAACCCTCCCCCGCTTCGCGGGAGAGGGGGCGCTGAACTCCCTCTCCCGCGAAGCGGGGGAGGGTTGGGGTGGGGGTATGCGGTTGACCCGGGGGGCGATCGGCTTCATGCCGCATTTCGAGAGCCTCGGTCGCGGCGCCTGGCATGCGGCAGCCTCGGCCGCCGGGGTCCGGCTGATCGATCCGCGCGGCGATCCGGCCGCGATCATCGCCGCGATCGGAAGCTGCCGCGTGTTGCTCAGCGAGGCGCTGCACGGCGCCATCGTGGCCGACGCGCTGCGGGTGCCATGGATCGCGCTCCGGCCGCTGGCGCCGGCCCACCGCGCCAAGTGGCACGACTGGGCCGCGACGCTGGATCTCCGCGTCGCATTCCACCACCTGGCGGCTTCATCGCTGCCGGAGCGTCTGCACGCCTCGCCGCTCACTTCATTCCGGTCCGGTCGCAGGCTGCTGGACCGATGCTCCGAGCTATTGCGATGCCTGGCGCAAGGCCGATTCATCGACATAGCCGCGCGGGCGCTGGCCCGGGCCGCGACGGCGGCGCCACAACTATCGGGCGCCACCGCGCTCGACCGCTGCCAGACGCGGATGCTGGATCGGCTCGACACGCTGCGGCGCGATCCGCGGCGGCTCGCGTGAGGCCAGGCCACCCGGTTGTTATCGGCCACGCAACTGCTTCTGCCTTGCATCGCCTGCGCAAAACCGCCTACCACGCCGCCTCGGCCGGTCGATCGCCGCTCCAGGCGGCCTGGCATTCCTGCCGTCACCGCATTTCCGGAGCGCCTGCCTGCCATGCCGTCCTATTCCGACTTGCCGAACTCCGATCTGCTGGAGCGCATTCCGCTCGGCGCCGCCGTCGTGCTCGATGTCGGCTGCGGCAGCGGTGCGCTGGGTGCCGCCTATCGCCGGCTCAATCCACGCGCCCGCCTGCTCGGCATCGACAAGGATCCGGCGGCCGCGGAACTTGCGGCGCGGCGGCTGGACGAAGTGGCCGTGGTCGACGTCGAGCAGAATCCCCTACCCTTCGAGCTCGATCGTCCCATCGACTGCATCATCTACGGCGACGTGCTGGAGCACCTGCACGACCCGTGGTCGCTGCTCCGCCGCCACATCGCGGCGCTGAGCGACGAGGGCACCATCCTGATCTGCGTGCCGAACCTGGAGCACTGGAGCTTCGCCGACCGCCTGCTGCGTGGCACATGGGACTACGAACCGTCCGGCCTGCTCGACGACACGCATCTGCGCTGGTTCAGCCTCGAGACGATGCGCAAGGGATTGCTGTCGCTCGGCCTCGCGCTGTGCGATGTGCGCCCGCGGGTGTTCGATGCCGCGGACGCGGAAGCGTTCACCATGAAGATCGCACCGGCGCTGACGGCGCTCGGCGTCGATCCGCAGGCCTATGCCCAGCGCGCCACGCCACTGCAATATGTCTGGCGCGTGCGCAAGCGGCCGTGCGAGCTGCTGACCGTGGTCGCCAACATGCTGCAGCCGGTGGGCGGCGTTTCGCATGTCCGCGTGGTCTATCCGCTGCAGGCGCTGAACAGCGATCCCACGGTCGCCACCCACATCGTCGCGAGCGGGGACGTCGTGATGGCCGGCGGCGACGCGCCGCGCATCTTCGTGCTGCACCGCCCGGCGCTGACCGGCGAGAACGGCGCCGCGATCATCCGCAGCCTGCTGTCGGACGGCTGGCTGATCGTGACGGAATTCGACGACCACCCGGACCATTTCGGCCTGCTGCACGGAGACAATCAGTTCGCGTTCCGTGGCGTGCATGCGGTGCAGACCAGCACGCCGGCACTCGCCGCGATCCTGCGCACGCGCAACCCCGAGGTGGCGGTGTTTCCCAACGCGGTGCGCGCGCTGCCGGACGTGCGCAATTTCCTCGACCCGAACGTGCTGACGGTGTTCTTCGGCGCGCTGAACCGCGAGCCGGACTGGGCGCCGCTGATGCCGGCGCTGAACGCGGTGGCGGAGAAGGCGGGCGATCGGCTGCGCTTCTGCGTCGTGCACGACCAGGCGTTCTTCGATGCGCTGCAGACGCCGCACAAGCAGTTCACGCCGACCTGCGACTACGACACCTACCTGGCACTGCTCGGCCAGTGCGAGATCTCCTTCATGCCGCTCGGCGATACGCCGTTCAATCGCGCCAAGTCGGACCTGAAGTTCATCGAGGCCGGCGCCTGCCGCGTGGCTTCACTGGCGAGCCACATCGTCTATGCCGACAGCATCGAGGACGGCCGCACCGGGTTGCTGTTCCACAACGCCGACGAGCTGCGCGACCGGCTGCTGCGTCTAGTGGCGATGCCCGAGCTGGCGCATGGCCTGGGCAACGCGGCGCGCAGCTACGTCGCCGGCGAACGCATGCTGGCCTATCAGGTGGCGCAGCGCATCGCCTGGTACCGGTCGTTGTGGGCGCGACGCGTCGAGCTGACCAACGCGCTGTATGCGCGGATGATGGAGCTGCCGCAGCTCGCGGACGCCGCCGCGTTATCCTGAGGCGGCGGACTGATCCGGCCGGCAGCGGCGTCGGATGGGATGCATCCGGTGGCGGGTGCAGGGTGACGCCGCTCCCCCATTGGTTGGTCATCCCCGCGAAAGCGGGGGCCCAGGGGGAAGGTGAGGTACCGCGAAGTTGGAAATGCGATGAGCCCTGATGGTCGGTTCCGGTTGCCTCGTTCCTGGCGTTCGGGTAGAACATAGACGGAACAAACCGCGAGGCCACCGTGCCATCTTCGCGTGAGGTGGCCCCCGAAAACTGGACAGGTGACTAGGAGAGGCTCCCGCCCCTAGAACGGCCGGCAGGCCAGGGGTGACAGATGGCGAATGTTCGCAAGAAGCACGGCGCTGATTTCAAGGCGAAGGTGGCTTTGGCGGCGGTGCGGGAGGACGGCACGGTTGCGGAGCTGTCGAGCCGGTATGGGGTGCATGCCAGCCA
>JBGPND010000356.1:0-2904 GCA_041487355.1 Acetobacteraceae bacterium
GATGCGCAGCATCGCCCAAAGTGCCGCCTGGTTGCTGGTGATCACCGGCTTGCCGAACTCACGTTCCCAGGCAGGAACGAATGCCATCGTCGGGAAGTTGCCGCCTGGGACGACAAGAACCTCGATCTCGGGCCGATCGATCCGGGCGAATGCGTCGCGGGCATTCTCCGGACCGAGCTTGCCGATCATGTAGGAATCCGTCGCGGCGAAGCCTGCCAGTGCCAGCACTTCGAGACCGTACTTGGTCTGGTAGTAGTGCCGTGCCCGCTCGAGCACCGGCTGCGAATAGGGCGATACCAGAGCGATCCGCCGCGCCCCGAGCGCCCGCACCGCCTGGCCGATCGCCTGCGCCGAGGTGATCGCCGGAACGCCCGCCGCCTTGCTCATCCGCTGCGTGACGTTCGCATCGTAGTCGTCGGCAAACAGGCTCGCCGAGGTCTGCGCCAGGCTGACCACCTCGACCTTCGCCGTGCCGAGCAGGCGCGCCTGATGGTCGATGTCGGCGTCCTGGCTCGGCGAGAACGGCCCGGCGCCACTGCTCAGCAGCCTGCCGACATGCGCCTGCAAGGTCGGCGGCAGCAGCCGGTTGTACTCGATCTCGACGGTGGTATTGGTGGACGGGATGAGAACGCCGAAATGCCGGGTCATGCTCGGGGCCTTTCCGCCGGAGAGCTGGAAACCTGCCCGATCGGCCGCAGGATTGCCAGAACACAGCGGTCTCGACACACTCCACGGGATCGCGAAGGAGGCAGCCATGAAGATCGGCGTTTCGCTCAGCATCCTGGCGCAGGCGGGGCGGTCGGACGTCGCCGTCTACAAGGAGCATCTCGAACTCGGCGATCTCGTCGAGCCGCTTGGCTTCGACTCCATCTTCGCGCTGGAGCACCACTTCACCGGCTATTCGATGTCGCCGGCGCCCACCCAACTGCTGAGCTACTTCGCCGGCCGCACGAAGCGCGTTGCACTCGGCACCGCCGTCATCGTGCTGCCGTGGCACGACCCGATCCGCGTGGCAGAGCAGATCGCGCTGCTGGACGTCCTGTGCGGCGGTCGCTGCCTGTTCGGCTTCGGGCGCGGCGCGGCGAGCGTGGAATACGCCGGCTTCCGCATCCCCATGGAAGAAGCGCGCGGCCGCTTCGTCGAATCCGCCCGCCTCATCCGCCTCGCGCTCAGCGAGCCCGAATTCGAATGGCAGGGCGAGTACTATCAGATTCCCCGCACCTCGATCCGCCCGCGGCCGATCTCGAACCCCGAGCGGCGGTTCTTCGTCTCCTCAGTCACGCCCGAGTCAGCCGAAATCATGGCGAAGCTCGGCTTTGGCATGATGGTGATCATGCAGAACGAATGGCCGAAGGCCGCGGCCGACATCGACCGGTTCCGTGAGATCGCTGCCGCCGTAGGCCACACCCCGCCGCCGCCGATCATCCTGACCAATGTTTCCTGCGCCGAAAGCCGCGACGAGGCGCATGAGCGTGCCATGAAGTATCTCGGACGGAAGTGGGATTCGATCGACAACCACTACCACTTCTCGGACGGGCATCTGGCCGACGTGAAGGGCTACGAAGCCTACGGCAAGATGACCAAGACGTACGCCAAGATGAAGGAGGCGGCGGCGCGGCAGAAGGCCACCGAGTTCTATGTGAAGATCCAGATCGCCGGCACGCCAGACGACTGCATCCAGCAGATCGCGGAGCTGCGCGCGCTCACCGGCACCGACCACCTGATCGGCGACTTCTCCTATGGCGGCATGCCGCACGAGGAGGGCGAGCTGAACATGCGCCTGTTCGCCGACCGCGTCGTGCCTGTGCTGCATCGCGACGCGTTGTTCGCCGTGCCGCCAACGCGACGCGCAACGGTGGCGCATGAGGATGTGTTCGCCCCGGCATGAGACGATTTTTCGCGGCTGCGCTGCTTGCGGTCATCTGCATCGCCGCCTGTTCAGCATTCGCGGCCAGCGACGTCGGCATCGTGCTGATGCATGGCAAGCAGGGCTCACCGGATCGCCTGATCACCGGCCTCGCCGCGCGGCTGGAGGGCGCGGGCTATCGGGTTGATCGGCCGGAGATGTGCTTCTCAGGGCGGCGCATCTACGACCTGGCCCATCAGGATTGCTTTCGCGACATCGACGCCGCCGTCGGCCGGCTGCGTGCTGCCGGCGTGCGCCGCATCGTGGTCGCCGGCCTGTCGCTCGGCGGCAACATGGCGATCGGCTACGGCGCGACGCATGACGGTCTGTCCGGCGTCATCGCCCTCGCACCTGCCGGCGATGCCAGCACCATGCTGCGCAACCCCTCCGTCGGTGCCGCCACCCAGCAGGCCCAGGCGGCGCGGAACCAGACGACGCCGATGTCGTTCGCCGACATCAACACCGGCCGGCCGCAATTCACCGTGACGACAACGCCCGCGATCTACCTGAGCTTCCACGCTCCCGGCTCGCTTGCCGATTTGACTGTCAGCACACCCAGGCTGCATGCGCCGCTGCTCTGGGTTGCCGGCGAGGCGGACCCGACGCAACAGTCGGGAGCCGGCCATGCCTTTGCCAAGGCACCGCCATCGCCGCTCAATCGGCACGAGACCGTTGCCGCCGAGCATCGCGGCACCGCGGACGCCGCCGGAGAGGTGGTGCTGGCCTGGCTGGTAGCCCTGCCGCGCTGATATTCGGGCGGCTGCACCTGGCAGGCCGATCGTGCTATCGGTTGCCGCATGAAGGCCGCCGCTCTCGTCCTGTGCCTCTTGCTCGGCCCGCTGGTGGCGGTTGCCCAACCGCGCAAGGTGGATGTTCCGCATAGCGAGCAGGAGGTCGGCTCCTGGCTGCTGAGCTGCGCGATGGACCCGATGACCGACTCGCAGGTTTGCCGCATGCGGCACCGGCTGTGGCTCGTGGTGCCCGACGACAGCCATCCC
>JBGPND010000357.1:0-2846 GCA_041487355.1 Acetobacteraceae bacterium
CCGCTCCCTCGCCGTCATGGCCGGGCTTGTCCCGGCCATCAGTGGTGGCACCGTGCCACGACGGATGGCCGGGACAAGCCCGGCCATGACGGGAAAAGCGAGCGCTGACCAAGGGTCATTGATTCGGGCGGTTGGTATTAGAGCATCCTTCGCCATATGCGCCTCGCCGCGTGGCCTGGAAACAATATGGCGGTCCCGGGCGGGGCGTTGAGCCCGCCCGGGACCGCCAGCCGTCAGGCCGACTTCAACTGCGCCTCGGCGAATTCATAATTCGCCAGCTTGTCCACCCAGTTCTGCAGATAGTCCGGCCGGCGGTTGCGGAAATCGAGGTAGTAGCTGTGCTCCCACACGTCGCAGCCAAGTAGCACCTTGCCCTCGCCGGCGGCGAGCGGGTTCGAGCCGTTCGGTGAGCGTGTCACCTTCAGCTTGCCGTCGGAGCCGACCACCAGCCACACCCAGCCGGAGCCGAACTGGCCAACGCCCCCGGCCTTGAACGCGTCCTTGAACTGCGTGACGCCGCCGAAATCGGCATTGATCTTCGCTTCCAGCGCGCCGGGGATGCCGCCGCCGTTCGGGCTCATGCACTGCCAGAACAGAATGTGGTTCCAGTGCTGGCCGGCATTGTTGAACACACCGGCCTTGTCGGTGCTGCCGTGCGTCGCCTTGACGATGTCCTCGAGCGATTTGCCTTGCAGCGACGGGTCCTTCTCGACGAAGCCGTTCAACGCGGTGACATACGCCTGGTGATGCTTGCCGTGATGCAGGTCGAGGGTTTCCTCGCACATCCCTCTCGCCCCGAGGGCGGTCTTGGAATAGGGGAGGGTAGGAAGTTCGAATGCCATGGAGCGTCCTCCGCTGGTTGCAGTGAAGCGATGCAGTTCGACTGGAGCGGCTGTTAGCTATGACCCGGGGTGGAACGCGTCAAGCTGGCATGGGTTGGCGATGGGCGCCACCTCCGGCGCATGAACCGGGCGATCGCTGCGCTGGTCCGCCGCCATGACCCGGACCGGTTCCTGACCGCGCTGTTCGCGCCGCCCGACAAGCGCGATGCACTGCTGACGCTGTACGCTTTCAACCACGAGCTGGCGCGGGCGCGCGAGGCGGTGTCGGAGCCGCCGCTTGCGTTGATCCGGCTGCAATGGTGGCGCGAGGTGGTGGAGGGCGCGCGGCGCCGCCATGAGGTCGCCGAACCGCTCGCCGCGGCGATCGAGGCAGGTGAACTCGACCGCGCCGACCTGCTGGCGCTGATCGACGCACGCGAGATCGAGGCAGAGCCGGCGATCGAAACACTGCAAGCATGGCGGGCGTATCTGCTGAGCAATGCCGGCGGGCTGGCGGTTGCCGCCGGTCGTCTGCTGGGCGCGCCCGATCCGGAGGCATTGCGTCCGCTCGGTGCCGCCTATGGCGTCGCGGGCCTGCTGCGTAGCGCTGCCGCACACGCGCGGCAGGGACGCTGCCTGCTGCCGGAGGATGTGCTGGCAGAGCATGGGCTGACGCGAGAGCACGTCATCGCAACCCCCGTTGCGGCGCCCGTACAGCCAGTGATGCTCCGTCTCGCCAAGGAAGGGCTTGGCATGCTGGCGAGGCCGATGCACTTGCCGCGCCGGGCGGTCGCTGCCGCTCTACCCGCCGTGCTGGCCAGACGCGATCTCAGGCGCGCCCCGGCATTCCCCGTACAGCGCGGCCTGGGCGACCGGTTGGCGGTGATGCTGGCCGGGCTTGCGGGCCGCGTCTGACTGCATCACGATCCGGTGACGCGCATCGCCGGGGGACACGTGGCGGCATTCATCATCGATGCGGTGCTCGTCTATGCCGTGATCGGCACGGCATTGGCCCTGGTGTTCCTGCTCTGGGGCATCGACCGGATCGATCCCGCCGCCGCCGGCGCCTACGCGTTCCGGCCGTTGCTGATCCCGGGCCTGGTCCTGCTGTGGCCCTTGGTTGCCGCGCGCTGGGTCGTGCTGGAACGGCGGCGCTGATGCGGCGGCGCCACCGCGCGATGCATCGGACGGTCTGGGTGATCCTGGCCGTGCTGCTGCCCGCCATCCTGATCGGCGCGATGAGCATCCGTCGCGATGGCCCGACCGAGGCGCCTGCCATCCGGCTCGCCGCGCCGCAATGAGTGCCCGCTACAAGCCGGTCGGCTGGAATCCCAGCAAGATCGCCTACGACGCGGTCCTGCTCGTGGTGATTTTGCTCTACGTCGGCATGTTCCTCTGGGTCGCGCCGCGGTTCCAGCATGTGACCCTGCCA
This sequence comes from Acetobacteraceae bacterium, assembly GCA_041487355.1. Taxonomy (GTDB): domain Bacteria; phylum Pseudomonadota; class Alphaproteobacteria; order Acetobacterales; family Acetobacteraceae; genus JAMXLO01. The sequence continues at coordinate 2,254 of JBGPND010000357.1, forward strand.
CTGGATGCCTGGACGATCCGCATCGATGCGTTTGGCACCTGCGCTTTCCTGTTGCTGACTCTGCTGCTGTGCATCGGACCGCTGGCGCGGCTGGATCCGCGCTGCCTGCCGCTGCTGTACAATCGCCGGCATTTCGGTGTGCTGACCTGCGGGGTCGCGCTGACCCATGTGTATGTCGCATTCGACTGGTATTTCACCGCCAGCCCGATGGACCCTTACGTCGCGCTGCTGACCGCCAACACCAGCTTCGCGCGCCTGCACGGATTTCCATTCGAGCTGTTCGGGGTCGGCGCGCTGCTGGTTCTGTTGCTGCTGGCAAGCACCAGCCATGATTTCTGGCTTGCCTTCCTCACGCCGCCGCTGTGGAAGGCGCTCCACATGGCGAGCTACGCCGCGTACCTGCTCGTGGTGCTGCACGTCTCGCTCGGCGCATTGCAGGATGCGCGCAATCCGCTGCTGGCGGTGGTCATGACGACGAGCATGGTCTGTGTCGCCGGGCTGCATGTCATTGCCGGCAGGCGCGAGCGCACACGCGACCGAAACACGGCGTCGTCCCACACTGCCGCGCCGTGGGTGGTCGCCGGGCCGGTGGA
>JBGPND010000358.1:0-2820 GCA_041487355.1 Acetobacteraceae bacterium
ACTTCAATGTCTGCCCGTCCGACGACGACTGGGCTCCCGGCGCCATCTCGCCGACCGACGCGCTGGTGCGCCCGGAGAGCCGCGCCCGGTTTCGCCGGCTGCTCTGGCACGGCCTGACCGACGCGATCCGAGCGGTGCATCCGCATGGTGCGGTCTACACCTTCTGGGACTATCAGGCGGGCGCCTGGCAGCGCGACTGCGGCCTGCGGATCGACCACGCCCTGCTGTCGCCCACCCTCGCGGAACGCCTGGTGGCCGCCGCGCCCGACCGGCAGGAACGCGCCGAGCCGCAGCCATCGGACCATGTCCCGGTGGTCATCGAGTTGCGCTGACTGGTCACTCCCAGTGCGCCGGGACCCAGACGTGGCGGACGCCGTTCCACTGCCAGTGGCCCGGAACCCAATGGCCGTAGCGGGGTCCGCCGGCCACCCAGTGGCCGCCGTACCAGACATAGCGATAGCCATTCCAGTGCCAGCGGCCGGGCTCCCAGTAATAACCGCCGCGCGGCGGGGGGACCCGCTCAAAGCGCGGCTCCGGCACTGGGCCGTAGGGGATCGGCGGCTGCGCCGCGGCGGTGCCGATGCCGAGCCCGATCAAGGCCACGGTGGCGCAGATGGCAGCCAATCGCTTCATCGATGCACTCTCCTGCAACGGCATACGGCCGCATGTTTCCATGCACACCCGTAACATGCGGTTCCGAACCGTAACAAGGCCCGTCAACCCCTCGCCGATCAAATATCAGCGTAGCAGTGGGTGTCCGCCGCCGCGCCAGCCAAGCCGTGCGGGGGTAGCTTCGACCGGTTGCCGCAGGGACTGGGTCCGCCGCTGAAGCTCCGGACGTCCGGCGACGATCCGCCGCGGCTGGCAGCCTCCGTCGCACAAGCGCTATTATGCCACACATGAAAATGCCCGGAGGGGGCGCAGGAGGCGGCCATGCCAGGCGTGATCCTCGCAGTGCTCGACCATCCCGAAGAGGCACCTGGACTGCTGACCGCCGCCGGGTGTCTGGCAGACTTGATCGGTGGCGCGGTCATCAATGCGCTGATTGTCCGGACGCCTCCACAGGCAACCATCACCAGCGAAGAGGTTCTGACAAAGCAGCGAGAAAGTCACATCCGGGCGCAGGAACAGGTGCGGGCAGCCGCCATCACCGAGGCTTTCCGGGATTGGCTGCGGCGCGCGAGCAGCGCGGCGCGCCTGACCGACATCGAAGCTGTCGCGGCTGAAGCCGTCGCGGAGCGCGGCCCGGGCGCCGACTTTGTGGTGATCGAGCAGCCCGTGCGCCGGTACCATGCAACGACCTCGCAGGCGATCCCTGCGGCATTGTTCGAGACCGACCGCCCCGTGCTGATAGTGCCACCCAGGTACACCAAAAGCTTCGGTCGCCGCATCGCGGTTGCCTGGAGAGACGACAACCGCACGATCAGGGCGGTTCTCGCGGCCATGCGCTGCCTCGGCCATGTCGAACGCCTGTTCGTGCTCGCCGGCCAACGCGACGGAGCGGACCGCCCAGAGATACCCGAGATACTGGTGGAGCATCGCGTCCCGGCCGAACTGTTCGTCCTTCCTGTCGGCCGACATGCGTTTGGCGATGCACTGCTACGCAAGGCGCACGAACTCGACGCCGATATGATCGTGATGGGTGCGTACGCGCGCGACCCTGTCCGCCGCCTCGTGCTTGGTGGCCTCACCAAATACATGCTAGCAAACACGGACTTGCCGTTGCTCATGCGGCACTGAGCATCCGATCAGGCGAAGAGCCGCGCACCTGCTCGCCGCGATCGCGGTTGCTGGCAACGAAACCTATGGCGCAGTCGAGCCGGAGCCACCCGAAGACCAGCCAATCGAGGTAGCAATCATGCCGGACGTGATCCTCGCAGTGCTCGGACGCCGAGAGTCGGCACGTGGTGTGCTGGATGCTGCTCAATGTCTGGCCGCACTCGTCGGTCGGGCGAGCGTCGTTGCCGTGGCAGTCGATACCCCACCGCCGGCCAATCCGCTTGTTGCCGAGTCTCTGATGGCGGAAGTAGGAGATGTCGCGGCATCACGCGAGCAAGACCGCAAGCGGACCGCGTTGCTCAAGGCAACCTTCGATGCGTGGGCCAGCGGCGCGCGGCAGGCAGGCATCACCGTAGAGTGGAACGAAGTCGAGGGAGCCGCGAACGTCGTCATAGAGCAGAGGGGGCGCCGGGCCGACCTCGTCGTCATTGCGCGGCCCATGGAAGACGACGATGCGCCGACCCGACATGGCTTTCAGGCCGCGTTGTTTCACACGGAGCGGCCGATCCTGGTCGTGCCGGCGGTGCAGTCCGCGCGGTTTGGGCGCTGCGCCGCCATCGCATGGCGGGACGACGATCGCGCGGTGAAGGCGGTGATGCCGGCTCTGCGCTTCCTGGCCGACGCCGAGCAGGTCCACCTGCTGGCGGGGGTGCGCGATGGGGCGGCACCGCCAGCCGTACCCACGGTTTTCCAGGACCACGGGATCGCTGCCCGCCTGCACGTCCTACCGATCGGCAAAGAACCTTTCGGCCAGACGCTGCTGGAGAAGCTACATGAACTCGGCGCCGATATGCTGGTGATGGGAGCCTATGCCCACAATCCTCTGCGGGAGATGATCTTCGGTGGTGTAACGAAATACCTGCTCGAGCATGCCGACGTGCCGGTGCTCATGCGGCATTGAAGCCATCAGCGGACCGCCTGACCTGAATTCCGCGCCAAAAAAAGTTGAGTTCCCCGTTGGTCCTGAAGAATCAGGGAGATAGTCTGGGTTTGCGAATCACAAACGATCACCAACGGGGTGCAGGATGCTGCCACAAGGCG
>JBGPND010000359.1:0-2799 GCA_041487355.1 Acetobacteraceae bacterium
GCGTCGAGCCAAGCAATTTCGGCGCGCTCGAGCAGGCCCGAATCGATCAGCCGGCGGTCGAATGGCGCCAAGGTCAGCGTCTCGAAACGCAGGAACGGCTTGCTTGTCCTTGAGCCTGCCCCCGCCCCCGGACTTGATCCGGGGGTTGACCCGGGGGGCAGGTCCGCCTCCTGAACCAGCAGCAGGTTCTCCAGCCGGATTCCATAGCTGCCAGGCAGATAGTAGCCCGGCTCGTTCGACAGGATCATCCCCGCCGCGATCGGCACCGGCCTGGCCAGGCGGGACAGGCTCACCGGCCCCTCATGGACCGACAGGTAGCTGCCCACCCCGTGTCCGGTGCCATGATCGTAGTCCAGCCCAACCTGCCACAATGCGCGCCGGGCGAAGGCATCCAGGTGCACCCCGCCGACCCCCTGCGGGAAGACCAGCGTGGCGATCGCGATGTGCCCCTTCAGCACGCGGGTGACCCGTTCCCGCACCTGCGCCGGCGGCTCACCTGGCCCGGTCCAGACGGTGCGGGTGATGTCGGTCGTGCCATCCGGGAACTGGGCGCCGGAATCAACCAGATAGACCTCGTCGGGCTGGATCGGCCGGTTGCTCTCCTCGGTCACGCGATAATGGATGATGGCGCCATGCTCCCCCGCTCCGGAGATCGCCGGGAAACTCTCGCCGCGGAACCCCGGAACCTCCTGGCGCAACGCAAGCAGCTTCGCCGCCGCAGACATCTCGGTCTCGCTGCCCCTCGGGCCGGCGGCCGCCAGGAAATGCAGGAACCGGCACACGGCGACCGCGTCCCGCGCATGCGCGTTGCGGGCGCCCTGCTGCTCGACTGCGTTCTTGCACGCCTTCGGCAGCAGGCAGGGATCCGGGCCCGCCACCACGACCGCGCCCGCCTCGCGCAGCTTCTGCGCGAACCAGACCGGCGAGCCTGAGGCGTCCACCCGCACCCGCTTGCCGGCGAGCCGCGCCAGCGCTGGTTCCAGCGCCTCGCGTCCCGCCACGGATACGGTGTTGCCGAGCCACTCGCGTGTGGCGTCGGGCAGCTTGGCGGGAGCCATGAAGAGCTCGGTCCCGCCGTCGGCATGCGTCAGGGCGAAGCCCAGGGCGAACGGGGTGAACGGCACGTCGCCGCCGCGGATATTCAGCAGCCAGGCGATCGAGGCGGGGTCGCTGATCACCGCCGCATCCTGCTTCGCCTCGCGCAGCAGCCCCGCGATCTGCTCGCGCTTTTCCGTGGCACTCCGCCCGGCATGTTCCAGCGGATGCGGCAGCGCCGGTGCAAGCGGCGGGGGCGGCCGGTCGGTCCAGACCGTATCGACGGGATTCCGCGTCACCGGCTGCATGGCGAGGCCGGCCTCGGTGTAGCGCCCGAGACCTTCCTCGCTGATCAGCAGCGGGTCGTAGCCGATCTTCGCCCCTTCGGGTGCGTTGGCGGCCAGCCAGGCGGGGGGCGGGTCCTCGGTGATGTGCCGCCGCTCCCACAGGGCCGGATCGGTCTGGGCGGCAAGCTGCAGCACGTAGCGTCCGTCGGTGAACACCGCCGCCTTGTCGGCCAGCACCGCCGCCAGCCCGGCGCTGCCGGTGAAGCCGGTGAGCCAGGCAAGCCGTTCGGCGGAGGCCGGCACATACTCGCCCAGGTGCTCATCGGCCCGCGGCACGATGAACCCATCCAGCCCCTGATGCCGGAGTTCCTGGCGCAGCGCCGCCAGAAGCTGCCCGCCCGGGTCGATCATGCCGCGCCTCGATCAACCCAGCTCATGCACATTTTCATACCTCATAAAGTGCCCATGCGCAGATCACATATCTGGCTGGGTGAATCGGCAATTATCTGCAAGCACGGCGAGGCCTATGTTGCAGTGCAGTAAAGCCCGGGGGCGCCCCGCCGCGATGACGCCGCGCCGGACCCGGTCGCTGGATTGGAATGAGACCCATGAACGCCCCAATCACCAAGGACCAATTCACCTTCTCGCTCGGCTATGCGAGCTACATCGATTACTCATACGATGAGGCGCCTGCCACCGTCGTCAAGCTGCCGAAGCGCGGCATCGGCCAGTGGCTGAACCGAGCCGTGGCTACGCTGGCGGAGCGGCGGCGCCGGCGGGTGGAGCTGCAGGAAATGGCGATGATGACCGACCGTGAACTGTTCGATATCGGCCTGTCGCGATCGGATGTATCGCGCGTGTTCGATCCCGCGTTCGCCGCGGACCATGCGCGTGGACGGGACTACGTCGCCTAATGAACCGGTGGCGGGCCGCACAGGCCCGCCTTTCCGCTGCGGCGCAATATGATTGTGGTCCAGGGGCCCTCCTGGATGCGGGCTTCCAGCGCGAGGCCGCAGCGTCGGTGGGCCGATACCACGCCGCGCGCCTGGCTTTGCAGCAACCCGGAGAGGATTGCCGTGCCTCCCGGCGCGAGATGTGCGCTCAGCGACCGAGCCATCAGACAAATCGGCCGGGCAAGGATGTTGGCGAAGACCAGGTCATAGGGACCGCCCTTGCGCACCGCGGGATGCCGCCAGCCATCCGCCAGCCGAAACCGCACCAGCCTCCCCAGCCGATTCAACGCCGCATTCTGTTGTGCCACACGCACCGACCAGGGCTCGATGTCGCTGCCGAGCACAGGGCGATGCAGCAGACGGGCGGCAGCCATCGCCAGAATCCCCGACCCGGTTCCCAGGTCCAGGACGCGCCGCGGACGCCGATAGGCGATGCGCTCCAGCGCCCGCAGACAGCCGCGCGTCGAGCCATGCTCGCCTGACCCGAAGGCAAGGCCGGCATCCAGTGTCAGGGTGATCCGGCC
>JBGPND010000360.1:0-2796 GCA_041487355.1 Acetobacteraceae bacterium
GCCGAACGCCCCGACCAGCGCGTCGGCGAACGAGCCGCGGCCCTGCTTCAGCGCAATCATCGCCGTGAAGACTTCCTGTTCGTTCTCCACCACCAGCACGGCGGCCTGCAGCGTGCGCTCGATGGCCGCCACGACGTCGCCGGCGGCCAGACCATAGGCGCGCTCGAGCACCCAGGCCGTCTCCACCATCGCCACGGTGCTGATGAAGCCGGGGTTCTGCTCGGTGAGCCGCCGCTCGATCAGCTCCGTCGCCCGGGGTGACTGCACCGGATCGTCTTGCGCCAGGTAACGGACCAGGACGTTGGTATCCAGCCCGATCATCGCCGCTTGCGGCGCGGCGTATCTGCCGTGGCGCCCGCCGCAATCGCTTCGTTCATCGCCTCGATCGTCACCGGGCGTTCCCGCGGCTTGACGATGCCACGCAACGCCGAGGCGGGAAGCTTCGGCAGCAGCACCACGCTGCCATCGGGGTGCACGAAGAACTTGATTCGATCGCCCGGCTGCAACCCGAGATGCTCCCGGATGGCCTTCGGGATCGTCGCCTGGCCCTTGCTGGTGATCGCGGAGTCCACGCTGCCCCCATTACAATCCCACGAAAGTAATACCGACAACGAGTCCCGCGTCAAGCCGGGCCTGCGCCTCGCCGGTTAACTTGCGGCCCCGCATGTGCCAGACTGCCCGCGAGGGACGGGCGCAGGCACCGTCTTGATGGGGTACGGCGGTTCACGCCGTCCTGCCGCTCGATAGGGGGAAACCAGGTGGCGACATACAATGTGCTGATCATGGGCGCGTCCTACGGGTCGCTGCTGGCAAGCAAGCTGCTGTTCGCGGGGCATAAGGTGAAGCTGGTGTGCCTCCCCGCCGAGGTGGAGGCGATCAACAGCGACGGCATCCGCGTGCGCCTGCCGATCAAGGGTCGGAAAGACCCCGTCGAGATCGACTCGCGAAAACTGCCGGGCAGCCTGTCCGCCGCTGGTCCGGGCGCGGTCAACCCGGCCGACTACGATCTGGTCGCGCTGGCGATGCAGGAACCGCAATACCGCTCGCCGGGCGTGCGTGAACTGCTGGACGCGGTGGCCAGGTCCAGGGTGCCCTGCATGTCGATCATGAACATGCCGCCGCTGCCCTATCTGAAGCGCATTCCCGGCCTCAACACCGACGCACTGACGCACTGCTTCACCGACGCAAGCGTCTGGGCGAATTTCGATCCCGCGTGCATGACCTTGTGCAGCCCGGACCCGCAGGCGTTCCGTCCGCCGGAAGAGAAGATCAACGTGCTGCAGGTCACGCTGCCGACCAACTTCAAGGCGGCGCGCTTCGACTCCGAAAAACACACCGCGATCCTGCGCCAGATGCAGGCGGAGATCGAAGCGATCCGGTTCGATACGGGCGACGCGAAGATCGAGCTGCCGGTGAAGCTCAAGGTGCACGACTCGATCTTCGTGCCGCTGGCCAAGTGGGCGATGCTGGTGACCGGCAACTACCGTTGCGTCCAGAAGGATGCCGCGCGGTCCATCAAGGAAGCCGTGCACACGGACATCGAGGCGTCGCGGGCGATGTATGCCTGGGTGCGCGAACTGTGCGTCAAGCTGGGCGCGTCGCCGGACGATCTGGTGCCGTTCGAGAAGTATGCCGCCGCGGCGATGACGCTGGTGCGGCCGTCCTCGGCCGCGCGTGCCCTGTTCGCCGGCGCGCCGAATATCGAACGGGTGGATCGGCTGGTGCAGAGCATCGCGGCGCAGCAGGGCATGCGGAATGCCGTGCTCGACGACACGGTTGCGATGGTCGATGCCAGGCTGGAGGTGAATCGGAAGGCAGCGGCGTGATCTCGCGGCAGCCCTGGCGGCTACCCGAGCAGCGCGAGTTTCTCTGCCGTTGCCGCGCTGGCGAGGTCACCATCGAGCGTCGCCAGCGGCACCGCCTCGCGCAGCGCCAGCTCGAGATAGCTCGTGTCGTAGACGGTCAGCCGGTGGCGACGGGCCAGCGTCAGGATCCTGTCCTCATCGGGTGAGCGGTCAATCGTCACGCCAAGGCGGGCGAGGTTGCGCAGAAACACTGACGTGTCGGCCTCGGTCAGTCGCCCGCGGCGCTCGTTCACGATGAGCGTGTCGCGCACCTCGAACCACCAGATGCCCGGCACGTGCGCCTGTTCGGTGCGGATGCGTTCCAGTGCCAAGGCGGCGACGGGGTGATCGTCATCGTCGAACGCCCAACAGGCGGCGATCGAGGCATCGAGGACGAATGGCATCAGTACTTGTGGCCGGCGTGCCTGGCTGACAGAAGCTCGGCGACGGTGATCTTCCCGGTGTGCTTGCGCAATGCCTTGATGGTGTCGATCGCCCGATCGAATTCTTCCTGCCGCCGATGGGCCTCGGGCACGATCCGCGCGATGGGGCGGCCGTGGCGGGTGATGATGATGGTCTCGCCGCGCTCCACGTCATCGAGCAACCGGGGGAGATGCACCTTGGCCTCTGACGCCTGGACTTCGCGCATGACAGGCAGCCTTTTGGATAGGTTGAAATGACTGGTCGAAATGTAGAGTCAGAGCAATAAAATATCAAGGAGGGCGGCCCGGTGGCGAGATCGTGCCGGCCTCCTGGACGCCACCGCGCCTCCGACGCCGCAGCATCCACCCCAGCTCCCGCAGGTCTCCGGCCCCCAGAAGTTGCGCCACAGACGCACTGTGTCCTCCCGCACGCCGAACGCCTCGGCGATCCGCGCGCGATCCGCTTCGCCGCGCTCCCGCGAACCCGCCAGATCAACCAAGGCGCGCTTCTGGTCCGCGCCGGCAACAAC
>JBGPND010000361.1:0-2728 GCA_041487355.1 Acetobacteraceae bacterium
CCGTCGTCTGGGACACTTACGACGCTATTGTCGAGGCATGCCGTAAAGCCTGGCGGTTTCTGACCGACGATCCAGATCGCATTCGGTCAATCGGAACCCGCGAATGGGCATCGGTCAGTGGTTAGGACGGTTGGTATAAGTGCGCACCCACCACGAGATTGCTTCGCTCCGCTCGCAATGACAGTTGGATGTAGTCAGCGAGCCGGCGCGACAGTTACCTTCGCCGCCAGCGTGTAGCCGAGCGGGTGCGGCTCGTAGCGCAAGTCCGCGCGCATCGCCCAGATCGCCTCCTGGAACAGGATCGGAATCACGCCGCCATCGCGCACCGCGATCTCAGTCGCCTGACGCAGCAGTGCCTCACGATGCGCGTCGTCCAGCGTGGCCATGGCGGTCTGCAGAACACTGTCCAAGTCAGGGTTCGAATAGCGCAGCCGGTTGGTCGAACCACGGCCACGCTGTGGATCGCGCGTCGCCAGCATGGCGCGCAGCGGACCGGACGGTTCGCCGGTCTCCGACGCCCAGCCCCACAGGAATGCGCTGAACTCGAATTTCTCGGCGTGCTGCAGGAACACGCTCCCCGGCACCGCCTCGAATTTTGTGACGATGCCGGCATGCGTCAGCATCTGCGCCACCGCTTCGCCCAGTGCGCGGTCGTTGACATAGCGGTTGTTCGGCCCGTGCAGCGTGATGGCGAACCCGTCCGGCCATCCCGCCTCGGCCAGCAGGTGGCGCGCGCCTTCCGGATCGAACCGCTCCGGCGGCAAATTCGGACTGACGCCGTAGTAGCCATCGGGCAGGAGCTGGCCGGAGGGCGTGCCGGTGCCGTCCATGATGCGCTGCACGAGAGCGGCGCGATCAATTGCCTTCGACAGCGCGAGCCGGACGTGCCGAACTCGCAACGGGTTATCCATCAGCGGGCGACCGCCGGCGTCAGTGACGAACGGCGAGGCATCGCGCGTTGTGTCAACCTGCAGGAAGATCAGCCGGCTGGTCACCGCGCGCGCCAGCGCCACGTCGGTCTGCGCCTGCAATCGTGCCACCAGCGCGGTCGGTACACCGTCGATCAGCTCGACGTCGTGCGCCAACAGGGCAGCGACGCGCGCACCATCATCCGGGATCGGGCGGAACATCACCTCGGCCCAATGCGTCGGGCCGCCATAATACGCGTCGTTGCGCAGCAGACGGAACGCTTCTCCCGGCTTCCAGCCGGCAAAGCGGAGCTGATCTGCACGACCTGGTACTGGATCACCGCGGCGACCTTGGCGAAGTCCTTGGCGCCGATATGGGCGTAGCGGCGCTCGCCGTTCGGCAGCGCGACTCGATTGCGCACGCGGCCAAGGATCCGGCTGATCACCGGCAATGTGCGGCCACAGGCACAGTGAGGGCCGACCTCGGCATAGTCGCCGATCTCGTAGCGCAGCAGCGGCATGGCGAAGTTGTGCAGCGGCGTCACCACCACCCGGCCGACCTGGCCGGGCGCGCAAGGCTCGCCTGCCTCGTCCAACACCTCGACGAGTATCGTTTCCGACTGCACATGGTAGTGCGTGCCGGTGGGGCATTGCAGCGCGATGTAGCCTGTCTCCTCGGCGCTGTAGGCGTCAGCGACAGGCACGCCCCAGGCCTCATGGCATAATTCGCGGAACTCGTCGGTCACCACCGCGCCGAAGGTACGAACCTGGCGTAGCGTCGGCAGCCTGGTTCCCGTCTCCAGGCAGTGCCGTGCCACCAATGCCAGGTTCGAGGGCATCGACATCAGATAGGCCGGCCGACGCCGCACCAGCCAATCCACCTGCTCGGCGGTCGGGCTGCGGATATTCAGCATATAGGCTGGGCCAGCGACGAACGCGGTGTCGGCAAGCACGTCGGGCAGCTTGCGGCCATGCGGCGGTTTGGCGCGGTTTTCGTGGTCGCGGCGCAACACCGCCAGCGTGCCGGCCACGTCGACGCCGTGCCAGAGCAGGTCGCGCAGCGCGCCCGCCTGCCAGAAATACAGCGAAAGCTGGGTCTTCAGCGCGGTGATCGGCGTGCCCGTGGAACCGGATGTGCTGTGGCTGCTGACCCCGCCATGGCTCTGCGGCACCTGGCCACTGTGCAGTTGCGCGCCGGCCTCCTGGATGTCACGGCGGGTGAGCAGCGGAATGCGGCGCCAGCGCTCCATGGTCAGCGCGTCATCCGGGCGGAGGCCGGCGCGGCGCAGGCGGTCGCGATAAAACGGCACGGTCCGCGCGCTGAACGTCGCCAGTGCTGCAAGCTGGCAGAGCTGATGCCCCTGGAGTGCGGAGATCGGCCAGCGTTCCGTCTGGCCGAACTGGAGCTGCATCGCCATTGCGGCGGCGGCACGCTGATCCGGCACTCCGGGCCAGACCACCTCGAAGATCGAGGACTTGGCTTCCAATATCGGCAGATCGGGACACGCCGGGCCGTCGAGGGTTGCACCACTCAGCTCGGCGAAGTCCATAGCGTCCCCGTGGCGTGCTCTAGCTTCCGCGCGCGGCTGAACTCACACAAATCGGTGGCATCGACCGAGCCGAGGCAAGCTGCCTGCCAAGCTAGCGGCGGCGACGCGCAAAGCCAAGGCCGGCAAGCGCCCAGGATTCCCGAACAAACCGGCGGGCGCGGCGAGGGGTGGGTGGATTTTCGGGTAAGGCGGCGGCTCGCGCTCAGTTCTGCATCGCGAGAGCCTTCCTTTCAGGTGCGGCTGCACGCCGGGCGAGTCTGGGTGTGAGCC
>JBGPND010000362.1:0-2718 GCA_041487355.1 Acetobacteraceae bacterium
CGCACTCGGTTTCGTGCAGGCCGATCCGATTCGGGCACCCGCGCGGGCGCAGGATCTTATCCTGCGACATCGCGTGGCGGGCTATCGCGCGGGCGATCTCGAGCGCCGCTTTCCGCGCCTCGCGCTGGAGGAGGACTTCCTCTACGCCTACGGCTTCATGCCGGGGGAGACCTGGCGCCTGCTGCACCCGCGCCACGATGCGGCGAGCGCCGACGGCAGGCATGTGCCGACCGGCCTCGCCGCCGAAGTGCTTACCCATGTGCGCGAGCACGGGGCCACGCACCCGGCGGAACTCGCGGACAGGTTCGGCAAGGACCGCGCGGTGAATGGCTGGGGCGGGTTCTCCAAGGCGACGACACGGGCCTTGCAGAGCCTGCACTATCATGGGCTGCTGCGCGTGGCGCGGCGGCGGGACGGCATCAGGATTTATGAAGCGGCACAGCCGCACCCGGAACCTCTGGCGCCAGCCGAACGGCTGCGTCGGCTGGTGTCGCTGGTGATACGCATCCTGGCACCGGTGCCGGACACCAGCCTGTCCGCGACATTCGCCTTGTTCGGTCGCGGTGCACCCGGGCTGGGCAGGTGGCGCGACGCGGTTCAGGAGCTGCTGCAGTCGGGCGAGCTGGCAAGCGGCGAGCTGGACGGGGTGCGATATCTCTGGCCTGCGGTCATGCGGACAGCGGACGGGACGGATGCGCCGCGCGAGGTCCGCTTTTTGGCACCGTTCGATCCGATCGTATGGAACAGGCGGCGCTTCGAGCACCTGTGGGGCTGGCCGTATCGCTTCGAGGCATACACCAAGACGCCGAAGCGCCGGTTCGGCTACTACGCGATGCCGCTGTCATGGGGCGATGCGGTGATTGGCTGGGTCAACGTGACCACCCCGGAAGGACGCCTGGATGTCGCGGCCGGCTTCGCCGTGTCGCGCCCGAAGGACCGGGCATTCCAGCGCGGCTTCGACGCCGAGGTGGCACGCATGGCGGCTTTCCTCGCGAGGGACGCCGCGTAGGGAGCGAGGCAAGCGCAAGGAGACAACGCATGGCACCGATGATCGGATACCTGCTGCCGACCCGTGAGCAGATCATGGAAGGCCGGCCCGACGCCGCGCCGCTGCTCGATTTGGCGGCACGGGCGGAGTCGCTGGGCTACGATTCGGTCTGGGTCGGCGACTCGCTACTGGCGCGGCCACGCCACGAGCCCCTGACCCTGCTGGCCGGCGTGGCTGGCCGGGTGAAGCGGGTGGAACTCGGCACCGCCGTGCTGCTGCCGGCGCTGCGCAATCCCGTGCTGCTGGCGCACCAGGTCGCCACGCTCGATCAGGTGTCCGAGGGCCGGCTGATCCTCGGCGTCGGCTTCGCCGCCGATCGGCCGAACATCAGGGCCGAGTTCGCCGCGGCCGGCGTGCCGTTCGACAAGCGCATCGGGCGCATGATGGAGGGAATGCGATTGTGCCGGGCGCTGTGGACCGGCCAGCCGGTCACCTGGGAGGGACGGTGGCAGGTGGCGGACGGCGTGCTGGCACCGACGCCGCACCGGCCCGGCGGACCGCCGCTATGGATCGGCGGCAACCTGCCGGCAAGCCTGGAGCGGGCCGGAAAGTGGTTCGACGGCTGGTTCCCCATCGCCCCCGACGCGGCGACCTTCGCCCGGCAGTGGGCAGAGGTGAAGGCGATCGCCGGCGCCGCCGGCCGCGATCCCGCCGCCCTGTCGGGTGCCATGTACCTGACGCTGGCGGTGGACGAGGACGCCGGGCGGGCCGAGGCGCGGCTGGATGCGTTCCTGGAGCGCTACTATGGCCAGCCCGCCCCGGTGCTGCGCCGCCGACAGGCCCATTATGCCGGTTCGGCTGCCGGCGTCGCGGCGTGGCTCGACGGCTACGCGCAGGCCGGGGCGAACCATCTCGTGCTGCGGTTCGCCGGCGACCACGAGCGGCACCTGGAGGCGCTGGCGGGGGTCAAGGCTTCGATCGGGCGGTAGGGCAGGCTGGGCCGTGATAGGCATCAGGGTAAGCGGCGGTGTGAGGCAAAGTCCTCCCCCTCCCCTTGCGGGAGGGGGAGGATATTTTGTGCGCACGTCCCTATCCTGATGCGTATCGGGCTAACCCGCCGCTACCCGTCGGCCCGCGGCACCCAGGGAATCTGCGAGATTTCGATGCCTTCGTCGGCCAGCGCTTCGGCCTGCTCGGGGCTCGCCTCGCCATAGATGCCGCGCTTGTCGCTCTCGCCGCGGTGGATCTTGCGGGCCTCCTCGGCGAATTGCGGGCCAACATAGTCGCAGTGCTTCTCGACCTCGGCACGCATCCGCTGCAGCATGGCACGCATATGGTCGGGCAGTCTGCCACCCGCCACTGCGGCGGGCGGCTCAGGCGGTTGCGGCGCGGGCACGGGCATCGGCACCGGCTGGGCCTCGCGCCTGGCGACCGCGGGCCGCATCAGCGCACGCTCCACCTTGACGTCGCCACACTGCGGGCATTCCACCAGCCCGCGCTTCGCCTGCCGCTCGAATGCGGCGCTGTCCTTGAACCAACCGTCGAACGTATGGTCCTGGCTGCATCGCAAATCGTAGTGGATCATGCTCCTGTCCTGACGAACCGGGTCTCCGCCGTCTCAGATGGCGAATTCTGGCACTCGTGGCAAGACAGTGCCAAGCCTTGATGACAACAATGTTGCAGGGTGACCATCGCCCGACCACTAACCGGCGCGCAGCAGCGGGTCGAGC
>JBGPND010000363.1:0-2678 GCA_041487355.1 Acetobacteraceae bacterium
GCTTGACCCGGCCATCCCCACGGGCTTTGTCGCAGCTTGCATCTGCTTCTTTCGCGATGCCGGTGGCGGTGGGGATGGCCGGGTCAAGCCCGGCCATGACGGGAAGGGCCGGGCACCGTACGTCATTCATTTCAGCGCCTGGTATTATTCGTCGGCTGCACGACCGGTGGCGCCACGCCGAACAACCCCAACCGATCGGCACGCACGCGCCGTTCATCGCCGATGCGCACAGTCACCCCGGCGCGGTCGAAGAACTCCAGGATCAGGATCGCGACCTTCCTGCCATTTGCCAACCGGTCACGGAACTCCGCGGCGGTGAGTGTTCCCGCCGGATCGGCCTCGGCGATCGCGGCGGCAATTGCCGCCATCTCGGCCACCGTTTCGCTCAGGAAGAACTGATCCGGTGCGACCTCGATCAGCCTGCCCATGCGCTGCAGCCGCTTCAGCGTGGCACGCATCGCTGGTTCTGGCACCGACAAGGCATGCGCCAGGTCGCGCGTGCGCGGCGGACGGAAGCGTTCCGCGACAATGAGCCCCTGCGCCTGTTGCCACAGGCGCTCATCCTGCGGCGACAGGATTGCACGGTGCGTCGGCAGACGAAGCCACGGCCCGTCCTGCTCCACCGCGCCGCGCCGCAACAGCGATTCGATGATGGCGCGGAAAGCAGCCTGCGATGGTCGCCCTGGCGTTGCCAGACGCAGACGCTCGGGCTGCAGACCCGGCTGGTCCGGCGCCGCCGCGTGATGCGCCGCCAGACGGTCCACCACATCGTTTCGCAGTGCCTCCAGCGCAGCCGGCGCCATCAGCAGCTCCGCCACGGCCACCGCCGGCGCTGCCAGCATCACGGCGGCCTGCGCCGCCTGTGGCATGTTGCGTGATCGGAAGAAGCTGGCGGCGTCGGTCCATTTCGGCGGCAGTGCCAATAATCCGCGCAGCGCCGTCGCGGCATCCGGTTCGTCCAGCTCCGCCAACTGGGCGAGACGCTCGGGTGTGCGGCGACCACGGCGCGGCGGAAACGGATCGATCACCACGCCGCCGCCGATGGTGCGGGTGGCGGTCGCGTCCCGCAGCACCAGCCGATCCCGCGCGAGCGCGCCGATCGGATGATCGAGCGTCAGTCGCGCCAGTGCCACATCGCCAGGCTCGATCCGCTCGACATCCAGCGGTGCGACCCGCGCCATCACGTGCGCCGCCCCCAGATGGAGATGCACCGGCGCGTCGGCACGCAGCGCCCGCGCCTCCTCGGCCAGCAGTCGCAGCCGTATGTCGAGCCGGAGAGTCGGTGCATGCACGTCCGGATGCAGCACCCAGTCGCCGCGCGTCACCGCATTCTTCGACAGCCGGGGGCCGACGACATTCAGCGCGACCCGCTGTCCAGCCACTGCCTCGCCGGCCGGCCGGTTCTGCGCATGCAATCCGCGCACCCTGAGATCGAGACCGGGTGGCGACAGCATCAGCCGATCGTCCACGCGAACGCGGCCGGCGACCAGGGTGCCGGTGACCACGAGCCCGGCGCCGGTAAGCGTGAAGGCGCGGTCCACCGCCAAACGCGGATATCCGTCATCGTCGCGCTGGCGAGGACCGAGGGCGAGCAATGCGGTGCGCAGTGCCGCGATCCCCTCGCCCGTCACCGCGGAAACCGGCAGCAGCGACATCGAGCCGAGCCCGGTCTTCGCCAGCAGCGAACTCACCTGCGCGCCGACCTCCGCCACGCGCCCGGGCGCGAGATCGGCCTTGGTCAGCGCGACGACACCGCGGTCGATGCCGAGCAGTTGCAGGATGTGCGCGTGCTCGCGGGTCTGCGGCATCACGCCATCATCGAGTGCCACCACGAAAAGCGCCGCATCGATGCCGCTGGCGCCTGCGAGCATCGTGTGCACGAAACGCTCATGCCCGGGCACATCGACGAAGCCCAGGATGCCATTGGGCGTATCGGTATAGGCATAGCCGAGATCGATGGTGATGCCGCGCCGCTTCTCCTCGGCGAGGCGATCGGCATCGATGCCGGTCAGCGCCTTCACCAGCGCCGTCTTGCCGTGGTCGATGTGGCCGGCGGTGCCGATGATCATGGTCAGTGATCAGTCATCAGTGATAACCAACGGATTCGAGGCACGCTGATATCCTGCCTCGCCGACCAGCATGTCCAGCCCGAGCGAGGCGAGATCGTCGGCCATCGGCTCGACCGCCATGTCCTTCGCTTGGTATAGCATCTTCGCGTAGCTGTGGCAGTCGTCGCAGGTCTCGGCCTGCACTGCGCCGTCGCCGCCCTCGATCTCGAGCAGTGCCAGCCCGCGCGAACCACCGCAGGTGATGCAGACTGCCCGCACATGGTTCCACGCCGTGGCACACAGGCCGCAATGCAGGTAGCGCACGCCCGGCGCCTGGCCGGAGGCGGTGATCACGCCTGCCACCGGCGCGGTGCGCGGCTTGGCGGGAACATCTCCTTGGGCGACACTTCGCCAACATCACGCGAGGTGGTCATGCTCTTCCTGGTGATCAGCGATCCGCGGCCGGAGCCGCCGAGCACCGTGATCGCATCAAGGCAGCGGTACTGGGAGTGGATCAGACCGCTGCAGGCCGCCGGCGAGGTCCGCTCCGTCTACGCCAGGGTGGGGCGTGGTGCGGTGGTATTGTTCGATGTGCCGTCGAACGAAGCGTTGCACCGGCGGTTGAACGAA
>JBGPND010000364.1:0-2672 GCA_041487355.1 Acetobacteraceae bacterium
AACGTGCTGCAGGGCGCGGTCACGACGCGCTATGAGATGGCGCCGCAACGCAATCTGGTGGTGGTGATTCGGGCCCTTGGCTCGCACTACGTTGCCCCGCAGCCAGGCGCGCTCAGCCGTGACTCCACCGGCTACCAGGTGCTGGTCGGGGTCGACGATGATTCGGATGCGGTATGGCGCTATCGCGTGCTGTTCGGCTGGGAGGTGCGCGACTTCGCCGCCACGCAATTCCGCTCGCACCAGGCACCGATAGCCGAGGCGGCGCTGATCTGGAGCCCGAGTGGCCTCACGACGGTCACCGCTTCGCTGAACCGCAGCATCGAGGACGCGGCGCAGGAGGGGATCGCCGGCTACACCTACACGAGTGCCAGGCTGACACTGGATCATGAATATCAGCGCAATGTGCTGCTGCGGCTTTCCGCTGGCGTGCAGCACGCCGACTTCCTGCAGGGCGGTGGCCAGGCGAACGGGTTCTCGGTCGGCGCGGGGGTGACCTGGCTGCTGAACCGCAATATGCGGCTCTCGGCCAGCTACGACTTCACCGACCAGAAGGCTGCCAGCAATCCGACGCTGCCGACCACGGGCAGCTATACGCGCAGCATCGGCTTGCTGACATTGCGGTTGGCGCTGTGATTCCCACCATAAGGCTGCTGGGGCTGGAGTTCGCCGACCTCGATGCTGAAGCCGCGGCAAGCTGGCTGGCGCAGCGCCCCGCCATAGCGCCGTTCGGCTACGTGACGACACCGAATGCCGACCATCTGGTGCGGCTGAACCGGCGGCCCGAGCTTGCGCCGGTCTATCGGGACGCTCTCATGCGGCTGCTGGACTCGCGCGTGGTGGCGCTGGCAGCGCGGCTGGCCGGTCTCCCGGCGCCGCGCGTCGCACCCGGCAGTGACCTGACCGAGTTGCTGCTGACCCGGCATGTCGCCGCGGATGAGCGGATCACGATCGTTGGCCTGCAGCCGGAATGGCTGCCGGCTCTGGTTGCGCGCTGCGGCATCGCGCCACCGGCGCACCTCGATCCGCCGATGGGCTTCGAAAGCGACCCGGCTTCGCTGCGCGCGGCCGTCGAATTCGTGCTGGCGCACCCTGCGCGTTTCGTCTTCCTGGCCGTGGGTTCGCCGCGGCAGGAGATGCTGGCTGCGGCGATCGCATCGACGGGGCAAGCGACCGGCGTTGGCCTGTGCATCGGTGCCAGCCTCGAGTTCCTCGCCGGCGCCGCGCAGCGAGCTCCGCTCTGGATGCAGCGCGCGGGCCTCGAGTGGCTGCATCGGCTCGGCAAGAACCCGCGAAAGCTGGCGCGACGCTATCTGTGCGACTGTCCCTCGGTGTTTCCGATGTTGCTGCGCGAGTGTCTGAGAGACGACCGGAAACCCGGATGAGGGGGAAGCCCATGGCGCGCCACGCGTGCACAGCGGTCATTCGGGTGCCGAATGCGGGACGGGCAACATGCCAAGCGCCTCGCGGCGCAGCCGAAGCAGCAGCGAACCGCGATACGCAGCGTCGGCCGCTCGCAGATAGGCACGCGCGCCGGGTGACAACTGGCGCTGCTCCACGCCGGCCGACAGCCTGATCGCAGCCAGTAGGGCACGCAGCGTCTGTGCAAGCGCGGCGTTGCGGGCACCTTTCAGCAGGTAGCCGGCGATGCGCGGTGCCAGCGACGGCCAGGGACGGCCCCATTTGCGTGCGATGTAGAGCCGGTTTCGCACGAAATAGAACCAGCGTGTCCCGGACCAGGCGAAGCGCTGCTCCGGACTGACCTTGTGGCGGATCACGATGTCGCCGCGGTACCGGATGCGCCAGCCCAACGCGATGGCCCGCAGGCAGAAGTCGAACTCCTCCCAGCAGAAGAACAGCGCCGCGTCGTAGCCGCCGCATGCATCCCAGGCGGCGCGGCGTATGGCGTGCCCGGCGCCCACGAAGGTGACCGCATCAAACACCTCGCCGGCCCGTCGCAGCAGGCTGACCGGGTAACCCCAGGAAGAAAGATCATCCGTGCCGGTTGCATGCACGACGATCCGACATCCGATGGCGGCAAGCATGGGGTCGGAGTCCAGGGCGGCGACCGCACGCGCAAGCGTCCACGCATCGGCTAACTCGGCGTCATTGTCGAGCCCCATGATGATGCGGCCGTGTCCGAGCGCCGTGCCGCAATTGCGACCGCCCGCCACACCGTGGTTGCAGTCGAGCGCGACCAGCGTGGCATCCGTCCGCGCGGCGACGACGCGGGCAAGGCGTGCCAGAGTCGCGGGCCGCGAACCCTGATCGACGATGAACACATGGCGCGATGCGCCGATCTGTGCCAATGCCGAACGGATCGCCGCCTCCGTCTCCTCCGGGCGGTCGAGCGACAGGATCACCACATCCGCGTCATAGCAACCGTCCGGCGCGCCGGCGGCGCCGGCCACGTGCCGCATGCTCACTTGCCGGGGCTTATCGCCGGGATGGCAAGATACGCCAGCCGCTTCAGCTCCGTCCGCCCACGTACCACCTGCTCGAGCACAAGACCGCAGACGAATGACAGCGAGGCCGCCAGCACTAGGCTCGGAACCCAATTATTTCCTTGCCCCGGCTCGGGCGGGTCGGATTCAAGCTCCTTGATTGATAGGGGCGGAGCGATGGCCAACGAATTCTGGATGAGCGAGCGGCAATGGGCGGTGTTGGAACCGCTC
>JBGPND010000365.1:0-2652 GCA_041487355.1 Acetobacteraceae bacterium
CCCCGCCGCGCGGGAGAGGGGGCCGATACTCCCTCTCCCGCGCGGCGGGGGAGGGTTGGGGTGGGGGTCTAGGCGGCGTTCCTCAAACCGCCTTTCACGTGGCGGGCGAACGCGTCGAACAGACGGCGCGTCACCGGGCCGACCTCGCCGTTGCCAACCGGCTTGCCGTCGATCCGCACGATCGGCTTCACGAAGCTGGTCGCGCTGGTGATGAACGCCTCGCGCGCCTCGCGCATGTCCTGTTCGCTGTACTGCGTGTCGGAGAACTCGACGTGCTCCTCGCTGATCAGCGCCAGTAGCGCGCCGCGCGTGCAGCCGGGCAGGATCGCATGGTCCAGATGCCGGGTGCGCAGCACGCCGTTCCTGTCGACGATCCAGAAGCTCGTGGCGGCGCCTTCCGTCACCATGCCGTTGGCATCGACCAGGATCGCCTCCAGCGCACCCTTTTCCTTGGCGGCCTGGCGCGCCAGCACGTTCGGCAGCAGCGCGATGGTCTTGATGTCGCAGCGCGCCCAGCGCTGATCCGGATAGGTGATCGCGCTCGCCGTCCACTTCTCGACATCGGTCGGATACGGCGGGATGCGGCGGATCGTCACCACCACCGACGGCGGTACCGGCTTCGACGGAAACGGATGATCGCGCCGCGACACGCCGCGGGTGACCTGCATATACAGCAGACCCTCGCGCACCCGGTTGCGCCGCGCCACCTCATGAAGCACGTGGCGGAGCGCAGCGCGGCTCATCGGCTCCGGCAAGCGGATTTCGCGCAGCGAGCGCTGCAGCCGATCCAGATGCAGGTCCTCGTCGATGAATTTCCCGTCGTAGAGGTGCACGACCTCGTAGATGCCGTCGGCGAACTGGTAGCCACGGTCCTCGATGTTCACCGAGGCCTCACGCTGCGGCAGGTAGCGGCCATTGACGTAGGCGATGCGGCTCATGCCCTTCTGTCCCGACGAAAATTCTGTTGCGACCGCGAGCATAGCGTCCTGCAACAGCGTCGCAACCGTTGCTGCCCGATGCTGTCCGCGTGCATCCCTGGACGGCAAACCTGATCGGCCTGCTGCTCGGCTTCGCGATCGGCGGAGCGGCTCTGGTGGTGGTTCTGCCGCAGGCGGAGAATCCTGCTCCGGCACCCGCGCCGGCGCCGGCCAGCCCGCCGGCGATGCCTGCCCCACCCGCCCCGAAGGCGCCGGCGCGGGCGGCACCATTGCCGGTGCTGCGGCCGGTGGAGCTGCCCCGCATCGCCGCCCCGCCGCCCCAGGCGGAGGCAATGCCGAACATCATCTATCCGGATCCGCCACCCGCCGACGGTCAGGGGACGCACAGGCGAGGCACCGGCGTCACCGGCACAGGCTTTTTCGTCGCCTCGGACGGCAGCCTGCTGACCGCCGCGCATGTCGTATCCGGCTGCCGGCAGACACGCATCGCCTCCCAGCTCGTCAGGCCATCGGTGGCGCGACTGGTGGCCTCCGACGCGAAGCAGGACATCGCGCTGCTGCGCGCCACCAATGTCACGCCGCCGGCCATGTTGACCGTCGGCCGTCCGGCGGCGCCTGGCGGGCGCCTGTTCGTGCTCGGCTATCCGGCGTCGGGCGGTCCGCTGATCCCGACCGAGACCTGGGCCGTGCTCGAGAACGACAGGTTCCAGCCGGCACCCGCCGAACTCATCGATCCACGCCGGGTGATCTGGGCGGCGGCACCAGCGATCAACCATGGTTTCAGCGGCGGACCGATGTTCGATCCGCGTAACGGGGCCGTGGTCGGCATCGTGCGCGGCATGGTCGACAGCACGCGCCTGCACGCGGCGCGGGCGTCCATCCCGGCATCCGGGATGGTGGTCGGCCCCGGTTCGGCACCATTGGCTGCCCTGCTGCGGCAGGAAGGGGCCGACGCCGATACCGTCCCGGTATCAGGCGACGACGCCCTGGACACAGCGCGCCGTGCGACCGTGCATGTGCTTTGCCTGTACTAGGAGGCGGCTGACCGCGCCGCAGCCGGTTGCGCCCCACCCTGGCCGGTTTCTACATTCCAGCGAGCAAGGAGTTGCCCCCAATGCTGGCGCACGTTCAGAGATCCCGCATTCCTGCCTGTGTGGTGAGCGACCCCTCTGTCATGGGCGGCATGCCGGTCGTACGCGGAACGCGCGTCCCGGGCGAGACAATTATCGCCTATTTGCGCGCGGGCTACACGGCGCAGGAGATATTCACGGACTACGCCAGCCTACCGGTCGACGGCATTCAGGCAGTCATTGATTGGGCCGACCGGACACTCGGCCCCGACTGGCGCGAGACGACAACAACTGCCTGATGGACCGTATCCTGATCGACGAGTGTCTGTCGCCAGGACTCGTCGGCGTCGCCAAAGCCCGTGGGCACGATGCAACGCACGTCGTCTGGCTTGGGGCCCAGGGCATCCAGGACTGGAACCTTGTCGCGTTGATTGGGAGGGATGACTTCGTCTTCGTCACCAACAACCGCGGCGATTTCCTGCGCCTCTTTGCCGAATTGGACCGGTAATACCAACCGCCGTTGCTGCTGACTCTTGTCGCCGCTCCCTCGCCGTCATGGCCGGGCTTGTCCCGGCCATCAGTGGTGGCACCGTGCCACGACGGATGGCCGGGACAAGCCCGGCCATGACGGGAAAAGCGAGCGC
>JBGPND010000366.1:0-2635 GCA_041487355.1 Acetobacteraceae bacterium
CAGAATTTCCGCCATGGCCTGCTCGTGCGAGGCGTTGGCGTAGGCGTGCAGGAAAGCCACCGCGACCGAGCGGTAGCCGCCGTCGCGCACGCGCGCCACCACGTCATGCGCTGCCGCCACGTCGAGCGGCGCGATCACCGACCCGTCCGCGGCCACACGTTCCGGCACCTCGAATATGTCGGCACGCTCGATCAGAGAAGCCGGCTTGTCGAGGTGCAGATTGTTGGTGTCATAGCGCTTCTGCCGCCCGATGATCAGCACGTCGCGGAAGCCCGCGGTGGTGATCAGTGCGGTACGGCTGCCTTTGCGCTCGATGATCGCGTTGGTGGCGATCGTCGTCGCATGCAGCACGCCGGCGACCTTGTTCGCTGCCAGGGTATCGGCGTCGATCCGACCGGTGAGACTATCGATCACCGCCCTTGCCGGTTCACTTGGCGTGGTGAGCACCTTCCACACCTCGACCCGGCCGGTATCGGTATCGCACAGGGCGAAATCGGTGAAGGTGCCGCCGATGTCGAAGGCAAGCTGCAGCATGTCGGTTCCCTCGTCGTCCAGGTTCGAGCGCAGAGGGTATTTGTCATTGCGAGCCGAAGGCGAAGCAATCCCGGGCCGATTGCGCACTCCCATCAGGATTGCTTGGCCGCGTCGCTCCTCGCAATGACAGGGGGCTCACGAATTCGTGATCAAGCCGCCTCAGTCATGACAACTGCGTGCCATGATCGCCTGCTCCACTCGGCCCAGCGTTGCGAAGTGGAGACGTAAATGATCCTGTTCCGAGCAGCATCCGTGGCACTGGCCGTCGCCGGAGCGATGGCGGTCACATCGGTCGCCACGCCGGCGAAGGCCGACTGGGACGACCACCACCACTATTGGCATCATCATCACTGGGACCGGCCGGGGTGGGGCGGGGGGCCTGTTTACTATTATCGGCCGCCGCCGGTGTATTATGCACCGCCACCAGTCGTGTATGCGCCACCGCCTCCACCGGTGTATTATTCGCCCGGCGTGTCGTTCGGCCTGACAATCAGATAGGTCGCAGGCTAGATGGCGGCACACCAGAAGGAGATCACGGTATCATGCAGCGTCTGATCGCACCCGCCGCCGTCGCGCTCGGCATGGCTCTCGCCCTGTCGGCCTGCACTGACCCGTATGATCCAGGCCAACGTGCCCTGGGTGGCGGACTGATCGGCGCGGGTGCCGGTGCCGCCATCGGCGGACTGGCCGGTGGCGGGCGCGGCGCTGCCACAGGTGCGTTGATCGGCGGCGCGGTCGGCGCGGTCGGCGGCGCGGTCACCACGCCGCGCCCCCCGCCGCCTGCCTATTATTCGCCGCCGCCGCCGCCCGGCTACTACCAGCCGTCGCCTGGCTACTACCCGCCGCCGCCAAGGGGCTACTGAGGCGAAGCGCCGGCGCGCGCCGTTCAGGAATCGCCGAACACCGCGACCGGTGCGCCGAGGACTGACGCATCGGCGCGGAACAGCCCGCCCATAGTGGGATGGCGCTGCAGCATCTCCGCCGATCTGCCCTCGCGCAGTGACGTGACGTAGAGGTGGCGCTCGGCGAAGCACGGCATGGTCGGGCCAGGCACCGGGAAGGCAAGCTTTTCCAGCAGTTTGCCCTGCGGCGAGAAGCGGTTGATGCAGCCAGCCGACGGGCCGGCCGACCAGTAGGCGCCCTCCACGTCGACCGCGGCGCCGTCCGGACGGCCCTCCTCACTGGTGAGTGTGGCGAGCACCCGGTGGTTGCTCAGGTTTCCGGTATCCGCGTCGAAGTCCCAGGCCTCGATCGTGCCGGCGGTCGAGTCCGAATGGTACATGGTGCGTCCATCGGGCGACCACGCGAGGCCATTCGACACGGCATAGCCCTCCGCCTTGCGCTCGATGCGTCCATCCGGCGTGACCCGATACAAAGCGCCGCGCTTCTCGCGCTGTGGTCGCTCGTCCATGCTGCCGACCCAGAAGCAGCCGTCAGGCCCGACCTTGCCGTCGTTGAAGCGATTGGTCGACGGTTCGTCCACCGGGTCGGTCAGGTCCTCGGTCTCGCCGGTGCGCGGATCGAACAGCACCACGCGATGACGCAACGCGACGACGAAGCGGCCTGTGAGGCACAGGCCGAAGCTGCCGACGACTTCGGGAAATTCCCACGAGGTTCGCGCACCGTCATCCACCGACAGGGCGTTGATGCGCTTGCCTGGGATGTCGCAGAACAGCAGGCGCCGGGTCGATGCATCCCACACCGGCGATTCGGCGACGCCGCAGCGGGAGTCCCAGACGAGTTCGAATTGGTTCATGGTTACGCCTCCCGCAGACTTGTAGGGCGGGTTAGCCTAAGGCGTAACCCGCCGCTCCACCAAGGAACGGCGGATTACGCTGCGCTCATCCGCCCTACCCTTCACTCCGGTCACGCCCGCCGGATGTTCCAGAACACCGGATTGCCGGGCAACACGCCGGTCAGGTTCGACTGATAGGCGGTCGGCTGGAAATACTGCCCGAGCGGGATGTACGGCACGTCCTGGAATGCCTGCAGTTGCAGCGCGCGCGCCAGCGCCTGTTGCGCGGCGAGGTCCGCTGCCTTGAACCAGGCATCGCGCAGTTCCTCGATTTTCGAACTCGTCGGCCAGCCGGGCGCGGCCGCC
>JBGPND010000367.1:0-2618 GCA_041487355.1 Acetobacteraceae bacterium
GGCAGATGCCGCACCGCCCGCCATTCGTTCGCGCGCGACGTGGTGTCGAGCACCGCGGCAGGACGCACACCGACGGCGAGGCATTGCTGCACCAGGAGATACAGCAGCGGCCCTGACCCGGCGACGATGAACGGTTCGCCTGGCACGACGCTGGACGACTTCAGCATGATCTGCAGCGCGCCAACCGTCATCACGCCGGGCAACGTCCAGCCGGGCACAGAAACCGGCCGTTCCATCGCACCGGTCGCCAGGATCACTGCGTCGGCGCGGGCGAGATGCGAACGCCCGCCGTCGCTGAACCACGCCTCGCGTTCCGGCGTCACCTGCCAGACCAGGCTTCCCGGTCGATACGCGGCACCGCTTGCCCGGAAGCGTGCTGCCAGCGCAGCGCCGTATGCGTAGTCGGCACCAAGTGCGGCGAGCAGCGCGGGGCGCTCCACCGCCCGCTCGATACTTCGAAAAATCTGTCCGCCGGGCGCGGGCTGCTCATCCAGCAGCAGCACGCGCACCTGCTGTTCGGCAAGCAGCGTCGCCGCGGCGAGGCCGGCGGGACCGGCGCCGATCACCACAACGTCCCAGTCCTCGCTCACAGCACGCCCCGCGCGCCGCGCTGGCAACGCACCTGCATGCCCTCGGCAACTTGCGTGAGGCAGGCTTGACGGTTGCCGACGCCGTCGATCTCCACCAGGCAATCGAAGCAGACGCCCATCATGCAATACGGGGCGCGCGGCGCACCCGAGACCGGCGTCTCGCGCAGGCTTGTCTCGCCGGCGGCGAGCAACGCCACGGCGACCGAATCACCCGGCCGCGCGACGATTTCCCTGCCGTCGAAGGTGAAGCGGACCTCGCCCGGTGCCGTATCAAGCCGCCGGAACATCGAACCGCCTGCTGGTGAACGGTGCGAAACGCTCCGGCAATTCGCCCGCCAGGATCGCGGGTGCGAGCGCCAGTGCATGGGCGCCGGCGAGAGTCACGCCGCTGTGGCATGTGGCGGCGAAGGCGCCAGGGAATTTTTCCGACTGTTCGTAGATCGGAAACCCGTCCGGCGACATCACGCGCAACGCAGCCCAAACGCGCACGACTGAAGCATCCTTCAACGCGGGAAACACTTGCAGGTTGCGCGCCGCAATGTCGCGAATCACCGAGGCGGTGGTCGAGGTGTTGAACCCGACATCCTCCTGCGAATCGCCCAGCATCACCGAACCTTCCGCGGTCTGACGGATGACGTGGCTGGCGTAATCCAGGAACGGGCGCAGCCGCTCGGTGACCAGGATCTGGCCGCGCAACGGCGTGACAGGCATGGCGAGCCCGACCATCGGCGCCAGCTCCCGGCTGCCGAGGCCGGCGGCAACGACAAGCTTCGCCGCGGTGAAACGCTCGGCACCGCATCGGACGGTGAAGCTGTTCGGCGCGGGATCGATCGCATCGACCGTTCGACCGGGCAGGTAGTCGCCGCCAAGCCGCAGCAGCGCGGCGTGCAGCGCGCGCAGCAGATGCAGCGGATTGGCGTGGCCGTCGATCGGGCAGAACGAGGCGCCCACCACGCGATCGCCCAGCCTGGGCACCATCGCGCGCACCTCGGCGCGGTCCAGCATGCGCGTGCCGATATCGCCGCTTTCGTTGTGCATGCGGTGCAGCAGGGCGGCGCGGCTCTCCATCTCCTCGTCGCTGAGACAGAAGGCGAGCCCGCCCGGCTGGCGCAGCGCGACATCGACTCCGGTGGTACCCGCGAGCGCACCGGCCAGCTCCGGCCACAGTTCGGCTGACGTGCGCGTCCAGTGCGCGTAGGCCGGCATGCCGGCGCCCTTGCTCTGCACCCACACCAGGCCGAAATTGCCGCGCGCCGCGCGATAGGCGATGTCGCCCTGATCGAGCAGAGCGACCGAGGCGCCCTTCGCCGCGGCACCCCAGGCGATCGCCCCGCCCACCAGTCCGCCGCCGATGACAATCAGGTCGTAGCCCATGCGCACAGGCTCGCATCGGTGGTGCGGGGGGTCAAACTTGGATGATGCGCGGCGAAGACCGACTCTTGGCCTTGACATCTATACGGCCGTTGCATCCTCCTAAGGATGGTATCCTGACGGAACGGTCAGGTGAACCTAGGCGTTGCCAACTGAACCGGAGGGCGGACGCACACGACGAAATGCGACGAGAGGGCAGCATTTATGGTATTCGACCTTAACAGTCTTTTTCAAGGCGGCATCTCGGTGGCTGCTCTCGTCACGGTGGGATTGGGTGCATTCAAGCTGGGCAGTCGCCAATGGGAGCGCTTGTATCGTGCCAAAAGCACCGAGCTGGAGGAAATCAAGGATAACCCGATGGCGGTAGACTCAATGGCGGCGGCGAGACGAATCATCGAAAGTACGACGACGAATTTGAGTGCCACGATAGCGAAACTTACAGCAGAAAGAATTACGATAGAACAAGATCTCGAAGAAAAAGATAATAAACTAAAGGACCTCGCGTCACAGCAAGAAATGGTTCTTCGCTGTTATGTGTGGGTAGTAACGGCTTCAGGCAGCCGGGTTGATGTCGAGTTTGCCGGCCAGCAGATAGACCATGGCCTTGAGGTTTCGGATTGAGCGGTAGCCGCGAGCCTTGGCCTTGGCGGCCTGCAC